>CP126121.1:3089291-3409767 GCA_030123625.1 Nitrospira sp. | reverse complement strand
GGAGGGGCCATGAAGCTACTAGCTGTTCAAAAATAACTCTAAATCAAATAGTTACCTATTCTACAGTATTAAGAAGACCTAAGGCCATGAGAGAATATAAAAATTAGAATTTTATAATTTTTACGAGGTATTGAGCGTCATCCCTGCATCTCCTGATTGAGCAGCAGAAGGATGTAGAGCTTAATCTCTTAACCGGAAGGAGATTGGCGATGAAGAAGCGATTTTCCGAGGGACAGGTTATAGGGTTCTCAGGGATAGCAGTGAAGGATCTGTGCAACAGCATGAGTTCTCCGAAGCAGCTACTACCTGTGGCGGAGCAAATTCGGGGGCGTCGGACGCAAAGCGGCTGAAGGCGCTGGAACAGGAGAATACGCGACTGAAGTAGTTATCGGCAAAGGCGCTGCTGCCAGTCACGTAGAGTCTTACCTTCTATGAGAGGAGAGGACGATGACGGCGGAGCAGAAGATCATCAAGGCGAAGTGGTCGCCTGTGGAGAAGCCAAAGCGATAAAAAAGCGCACTGGGAATTCGAACTCTACCTGGCCGTGGAGAACATTGATCACACGCGGATGAAGCGCGGGCAGCCAGCGCACATACTCGCCTGGCCGCCGGTCCCATTACACTGTCCACCGAAGGTAACTTGGTGAGAGCTCCTCATAAAGCAGCTCCTTGTCTGACCCACAGCACCCAAAGGGGACGCTTCGTCAATTTTTAACTAAGGATGGCACGCGCTCCTTACCTGCTTTAGAAGGACGTAGCGCTTGTTGGTGCAACCAATGCCGTTGCACTATTCCTATATGCTGCGGGAAACGAACAACCGTTTCTGTTGATATTGAGGCGGATGTGCACGTCATAGAGGGATTGCCCCGCAATATTATTTAACCCCGACACGAGCGCTCCATGGGGAAAAGCACCGGTTGTCTTGTTCCACAGTCCTACGTTCGTCAATACACCGTTCTGATATCGATAAAGAACATTCGCGCCAATATCTGCACCACCAACACCACCCCGTTTCATCGAAGACCCATCCGGAATCCAGACCGTGCAAGCCCCAAGCGCTGGGTTACTGGTTGTCAAGTTTATCCATTTCGACGGAGGGAACGGATAAGCAGTATACTTGTTATTGTATGAGTTCATTTCATTCCCTGTCCATGACTGCACACCGCTTTGGACGACAAAGCCATATTCGACATGATTATGACTGAGGACGTTCACCATGCTGGTGGAATAAGCACCATCTCCATAACCTCTTTGATCTGTGGTAATGCCCCGAGTGCTACCAGATCCAATAAGCGTTACATTCTGAATTTTGGTGTTCTTCGCATCCGAGTTACGAATTGCGCTGGCGCGTTGGTGATTATAGATCACGACGTTATCTATCGTAGTATCTCGTGGCATGTACGCTAAGCCTTTCCCGCGCGAATTGAGGTTGATTCCGTTAATGGCGGTCTTGTAGCCAATCGAGCCGAGTATCTTGTTCCCTTGTAGCGGAGTTCCTCCACTGGCACTTAAATCGGCCAACGCAACTGATTTAGGAGAGCCGTCTGCGATGACGTTCTCTATTATGCAGTTTAGGCATGGATAGAAAGCGACACAGGCATCCCCACCATTGGTCCCATTTCCGTTCGGATAACCACCTACCAATCCGCCTATGCGAGGGTTGCAGTAGACACGTCGGATTATGACACGAGTCCCGGGCTTGGTGACAATGGCATGCCGGTGAAAGTTATAGAACTCGCTGTCCTCAACAAGAGTATCCGACGCTCTTGTCAGCTGGAGCAATGGAAGATTGCCGTAACGGTTCACATTACTCAGCACGGCGTTCTTGATCACAATATGGTGTGAGTCAAGGACATATAATGGCAACCCATATTGTTCATAAGCAGCAAGATCATAGTTATTATCCTTACTGCTCATCACAATTCCATCGAGGGTAACATAGGCGCTGCTCATCACCAGCATGGCTCGTCCTTTGCCAGCATCCTTAATCCAGGCCTTTCGCTGATTCAGCGATCGAACCGTTAACACCGTGCCGCTGGTGCAGGTCCTATTTCTCAGATCGGGTTTCCCAGTAGTCGTCCCATCACCATAGAGCCCATCCATTAAATTGAGCGTATCGCCACAACGCATGGTTGCTAGGGCCTTAGAGAAGGTCAACCATGGGGAATTTGTTGAAGTCCCTGTATTGGAATCTTTTCCCGTCGGAGAGATATAGTAACTTGTGGCTGCTACATCCTCGGTGCACAATGCCAAGCTAAGGAACAGACCACATATACTTCCTACCATGGCTGTTGATGCAGAAAACCATAGGCCATGCTTACTCATAAGCACTATTCCTCCTTCTATGACTGATGACAATGGGGACTCAGTGACTTGCGGCTCTTTCCCAAGGACGCAAAGGGCTACAGCATGAAACGTGCCATGGCAGGTTCGACAGCTGAATGAATCTCAATTAATTTATTAACTTATGAAATCACCAGTATTCTCAATGTCTTGAGAATTACATCCCCTATGTACTCGCAGATGCCGCGAGATGAATCAAAAAATAGAATTGACCGATCTGCAGGCCACATCCTACAGGATGCAGACTTTTCTCTGACGTTCCCCCGAAGGCCAGCAACTCAATAGTAGGTATGATGGGTGGCTTCGGCAGTCTTGGACGAAAGGATTGGAGTGGTAAAGTGGTCAAAGTTCTTCGAGGAACACATTGTATGTCATATGTCTTTTCATATGTCTTTTGGCAAGCCGAATCCACACCCGATCCAATACTCTGCGGGCATGCGGGTTCCCGACGGAACTAACTATATGGCCTTGCACCATGGTCCCGACCCCGCTCCGTGTCGGGCTGACCGAGCTGTCGAGCATAGTTTTTGTGCATCGATATGCTGAGGGATCGGCAGACGTTTCTGATTCTGACCGTGGTGAAGCATTAAAATCGCCTGTACTTCGATCGTAGAGGCCGATTTCGGATAGCGGGAGAACGTACGCCAATACTCGATTCAGATACTCGAAGCAGAACCGGCGCCGCATTCCATCACGATCGACCACTGGAAGGGATTCCAATCTCGCGCGTTGGAAGATGGGCTTATCGTCGAGGCGGGTATTTGGATTTCATTCGGCGTGGCAAACTCGTGTAAATGCCTCTATTAACTTCATTTACAGTAATAGGAGTTTGCGTGACGAATATTTAAACTCCTCCGCCCCACGATTTCCTTAGACACACCATTGGGGCATACTGCCCCCTCACTGAATGGAGGTGTTTATGGCGAAATCCAAGACGGAGCGAGGCCGGTTTTCCTCGCGGAAGAAGATGGAGGTCGTGTTGCGCGTGTTACGCGGGGACGATCTGGATCTGGTCTCGCGTGAAGCGGGGACTACCGCCGCCCAGGTGTCGGAGTGGCGGGACCAGTTCGTGGCCAGTGGCCAGGCTGGCTTGAAGAGCCGAGCTACCGATGGCCGCGACGACGAACTCGCGCGCCTGAAGGCCTTGGTCGGCGATTTGACCATGCGGCTGGAACTAGAACCTATCTCAAAATGGTTGTGTCGATGAAAAAACTCTCTATAATGCGCCCGCATGTTGCGACTGCGCGACGACCAATGGGAGCGGATTCGAGAACATTTTCCCGAAGAACACCTCCCGGAAAGCCGTCCGGGCCGCAAGCCGATCCCAGCACGCAGCATTCTCGAGGCCGTGCTGTGGATTTTGAACACCGGTGCGCAGTGGCACATGCTGCCGCAGTGTTATCCCAACTACAAAACAGTACATCGCCGGTTTCAACAATGGTGCGAACGCGAGGTGCTGCGCCAGATTCTTACCCAGTTGGCCAATACGCTGCGCGACGAAGGCGCGCTTGACGAGCGCGAGAGCTTCATCGATGCCACGTTTGCGGCAGCCAAGGGAGGGGGCGAGGAAATCGGCCCCACCCGCCGGGGCAAAGGCGTCAAGATCCTCGCGATTGTGGATCGTCATGGGTTGCCGCTCTCGGTGAGCACGCATGCGGCCAATCATCATGAGGTCACGTTGGTCCAACTCAGTTTTAACTTCTACATGCTGGAAGCCAAGCCTGAGCACTTGATCGGCGATCGCGCGTATGACAGCGATCGGCTTGATGAGGATCTTCAGCAGGACGGCGTGAATATGATCGCGCCTCATCGGTCCACTCGCAAGCTCAAGACCCAAGACGGCCGCCATCTGCGGCGCTACCAACGCCGCTGGCTTGTCGAACGGTTCTTTGCCTGGCTGCAATGGAAGCGCCGGCTACTGATTCGCTGGGAATACTACGCCACGAATTTCCTGGGCTTTGTGCAACTCGCATCCATCACCATGCTGCTCAGGCAATTTTGAGATAGGTTCTATCGCGAGAGGCCGTCCAGCGGTTACGAGGTGGTGTCCCTTTGGCCACCGGGAGGTCGACGCGATGAGCCACACCATGTCGCCTTCTACACAACGTCCGTATGGTGTGGTCCGCGTCTGTCAGGAATGGGACCTGAGCCGGTCAACGTGCTATCAGCAGCGCACCCGCGCCAAGGCGCCTCCGGCCACGCTCGCCAAGCGCGGTCCCAAGACCTCGTACACCGATGAGGTCTTGACCGGCCTATCCGGCAGGTGCTGGCCACCTCACCGTTTCTCGGGGAAGGACATCGCAAAGTCTGGGCGCGGCTGCGGGCACAGGGGATTCGCACGTCCAAACCCCGTGTGCTACGACTCATGCGGCAGGCCAACCTCTTGGCTCCCAGCCGAGTGCTGCGCGTCGTGGGGCCGCGGGTCCATGATGGCACGATCACGACCGAGCGCCCGAATCAGATGTGGGGCACCGATGCGACCAGCACGGTGACGCTGCAAGATGGGCCCGTCACAGTGTTCGTCGGCGTGGATCATTGCACGCTCGAAGGGATCGGCATCCATGCGGCGAAGCGGGCCACCCGCTTCGAGGCCTTGGAGCCGATTCGTCAAGGCGTGCGCCAGCAGTTCGGCGCCGTCTCCGCCGGCATTGCGACGGGCCTACAGGTGCGGCATGCTCATGGCAGTCAATATATGAGTGACGATGTCCAGGCCGAACTCCGGTTTCTCGGGGTTACGTCGAGTCCGGCGTTTGTCCGTGCCCCGGAAGGCAATGGCGTGGCGGAGCGGTTCATTCGGACGCTCAAAGAGCAGCTCTTATGGGTGCGCACGTTCCAGACGGTGGAGGAGCTCCGTCTCGCTCTGCACGACTGGCTCCGTCTCTATAATACGCAGTGGCTCGTCGAGCGGCATGGGTTCCGCTCACCGGCGCAGGTCCGTCGGGACCTGCTGGTTACGCCGGAGGCCGCATGAGGAGGTCGATCGTCGAGCCGTGGAGGCTTTGTGGGCAGGGCCCCCTCAACACACGACGCACACCGTTGGCCCAGGAGCGATGATCGACGACCCCTGCGACTCACCGGTCAGGCCAAATACGGCAACAACCGTGTCCAAGAAATCGTGAGCGGTACACCCTACGTTACAAGAAAAGGGCATCGAAAAAGCTTTCTGCCCTTGCTAAGAGATTGTCCTGGAATGAGGCCAAGGTTTGCGACACCGCCAGCTGCTCAATCGGTTTAAATACTGGCATATATAAACCACGTATTATCCAACAGACCCCCTGCTACCTTCACTCCCAGACCGATAATACGTACCTTGTCGTCCCTTGATCAGCCTATCGAGAAGTTCGTGTCGCTTGCTCCATAGGAACCTCCAGACCCGTCCCTCTCTGGCACGATGAAATATCTTCTTGAAACTCAGGTCGGTACTATACAGATGGCAAAGGTACATAGCCCTTCGGTTCATTTGCGGATTGATAATCTCATATCGACCGGACACATCCAAAGTCCCAAACCCCCATGGAAACTTGAACGCGTACCAAAGGGCCTGAGAACCCAATGCCATATCACACTCTTTCCTCAACCGTTGGTCGATTTCCACTACTCCCCCAGAAAGGTCAAACCGTAAGGCGGTCCCGAGGTCCACAACATAGAAATGAATGGGAGCGGCCAACCTCACAACGATGTTGGGAAAAGCCGCACGCACGTTTTTGACCAGCTTCCTACCAAGTTCAAGAATTTCTTCCAGTAATGATGATGGATGAGCGGTAAAGGAACGGTCGGGGATTGCCTGAAAGTCTCTTCTATAACGCTCCAGGGGATCCCCATTTAAAGAAAATCCATCTTTGCTAGACCAAGTATCACCGTTGTATAGAAACTGCACTTTCGATTTCACATCCTTCAGTTGTTCACACACATAATCAGGCGTATTGACCCATTTATTCATATACCGGTTCTCATCGTGACTAAAATAGACAAAACTCGCAAAGGGGATGACCATTTTGGGCTGAAACGCATCAGCATAATGTTGCATACGCTCGATGACCATATGCTTCTCCGTCACGTCTACTTCGTTGGGATTCCCTACCCAACCTGCAATCGAGAACTGTGTCAGCAGTACGTCTATTGGTCCAATCCATTTAGATAGCGCCTTGGCGGCAACGTGACTTAACACGCAGTCATTCATATTGAGCACTGTGACACCTCTTGACCGTACTGCCAGAAGTGAATCGATTGTTCCAACCGAGCAACACAAGACAGAGGTCTCATTACCGACATGATACCAGCGGGCAAGTGGCAGCTCGACAACTGTACGGAACCCAAGGTTGCCTAGTGCTCGGAACATCCGTGACGAAAAATGTTCTTGGTATAAAAGAGTGATTTGGGATTTTTGTTCATCCGGTATAGCCTTAAGAGTTGGAAAGTGAAGGTGATCCGGATGCTCATGGGAAATCCAGATATGTGTGACGCCTTGAAGTCCGGTCGGAAGCATCGCAGGTTCACAGAGCAACGACCAGGATTCGTTGAATGCATCACCAAAGAACCAAGGATCTGCGCAGATGACAATAGGGCCTCCCTCGATCAAAACCGAAGCATGGGAGAGCATTGTCACTTTCATTATTGTTCCTTTTCTCCGGCCTCTGTGCCAGCAGAACACACATCCCTCTGGCTCATTTCACAAAGGAGTCATTCGTTACCAAAATACGTCGCTGGGAGCCAATTATTACATGATCCGGACAGGCTCATGTACCATACTGACCATATTGATTCATAGATATGCCTCATCATCACTTCGGCCTGAAAAACCGCAGGAGCAATGAACACGGTCTAGGAGGAGCCGATCTTCGGGTGATCAGAGAAATCGCAGTTGGGCTCTTTCGGTTTTGAGCAGGTTGCTCTACATCTTGTGTTTAGGCCGTCTTCGCGGACGGCTGTTTTTCATGAGTACTGGAATTAGCAGCGGCCTTTAACCCTCGGCACGGTTGAATAATCAATCATGCTGTGTCGCTGGATTCTCGGATCAGTACAGAACCGAACGGCAGCCGAATAGATGCTACAAGTTCCATGTGATCGACTCCGACGTCCTAAACGGGCAACGCTATATGTTTGGACCCATACGATTTCCGGAAGAGCCTCATAAGTTTTTACGGCACAAGGAGCAGAATACCTCTAGGCGTTCGTTATCCCGTAGTTAATCATCTATATCTATAGGCATAAATAAGTAGTTCTATCGTAAATCTGCTCTAATCGAGTACGGCCTAAATGCTACAAAACGGCCGCCAAAAAAGAAAATCACGGTGTATGGCAAGATTCCACCTGCCTGTGCATAATAAGGATCGATACCTATTGCATTTATTAGAGCTAACACAGTCGCCAGATTACTCATGTACGCCAGCATAAAAATTAAGAGGAATCGAAGGAGCGATGGAATTAGCGGTCCGGAATGTCTAAATGTCCATCTGCGATTGAGAAAAAAGCTGAGAGCCAATCCAAGCGAATAGCCACAGGCATTTGCCAGCACATCACCAAAACTCAGCAGCCACTTACACAGATATATAGAGCATAATCCAACAAGTGTGTTTGCAACTCCAACGATAGCAAACTTGACTAAGGTCTTCGTCTGCTCCCGCCAAATCATTTGATCACAATCACGTAGTATTGTACCCACTAGCGGCAACCAGGTGATTTGTTTTCAAGCAGGCGCAACGCACGCAACCATCGCAGGAAAAAGCTCCGATAGCGAATCCGCATCTCACTGAAGCCTGCCGCAGCGATTCGTCTACACATATCTGGCGCAGGTATAAATCTAGCGTTTTCGTCGAATGGGCAGTCTCTGCCGTTCTTACCGTCAATGGTTAATGTGGTGAAACACGCAAGCGGCAAATACGATGCCGAAGCTCGCACCAGGAAATGGAATGTTGGCTCCATCGAACTGCACAAATTGAGCCTCACCTCGAAAGCGACATTTTCCAATTGTGAGGCTCTTGGTCGAAACGTCCAGACAGATCAACCACGCACCGAAGAGATGTTTTCGGACGAATGGACTGATGATCCGAAGCCTGCGCCGAAATCTAAGACTGTGGGGCCACCGTTTGCCTTGACACCGCATCTCAGATATTCTTCTGCAAGATCCTTGATCTTGTAATCCGCAAAATAATCCGGCGTCTCACCAGAAATTGCAATATTCTCGGCATGTAAAGATCGATATTCGTCAACAAATTTGTCAAACTTGCTTCATTCATGAGCAAGAGTGTTTCGCCCGGTAGCGTCGCTTCGAGGTGTGAAATTTCGTTCTAGAGCAATTATTTTCTCTATAAAAAAACGCGGTCGTGATTTAATTTCTATATAGGTTTTCCCAAGATACTCCCCGATCACACCGATGCACAAAATTTGGATGCCACCAAGCAAATACATAGGCAATACAGTTGAAGTCCATCCGGGCACCGCCTCATCTGTGAATATTTTTACCCATAAAGCCCAGATAGTCACAATCATGCTAGCAGCGAAGACGAAGAAACCGGTGTAGGTAATTATTCGCAGTGGCACGACAGAAAACGAGGTGACTGCATCCAGAGCCAACGCAACCATTTTCCTCAACGGATACTTGGACTCACCTGCAAATCGGCCAATTCGGTCATAGCACACGACTTCGGACCTGAACCCGATTAGAGGGACAATGCCTCGTAAGTACAGATTGACCTCTGGATATTGCTTCATACATTCGACCACACGCCGACTCATCAGCCGATAATCCGCATGGTTATAAATCGATTCTGCACCCAGAGCACTTAGCATTCTGTAAAACCATTCTGCCGTAATACGTTTAATCGCGGTATCGGATTCGCGTCGATTTCGAACGCCATAGACGATCTCAGCGCCGCCGATAAACTTGTCCACCATGATCTCGATGGCATTAACATCATCCTGGAGATCAGCGTCAATGCTTACAATGGCATCACCATCGGCGGTAAATAGACCAGCAATCAAGGCATTTTGATGTCCTCTGTTTCGCGAGAGCTTAATCCCAGCGATGTGTGGATCCGCTGCAGCCAATTGCTCAATCAGCGACCATGTGCGGTCCTTGCTTCCGTCATCAACAAAGAACACTCTACTGCCGCTGGATATTTTTTTGAGAGATATAAGCTGGTCGATTACGGAACGTATCCTCTTGCACGTTTCAGGAAGAACTTCCTGCTCGTTGTAACAAGGGATTATTATTGCAAGCTTACCAAGATCACTCATTAGTTCCTACCTATGATAGCTCTGCTATCTCTATTATTGAGCCCTTTGATATGTTGTGTATTGAGGTGACAACGGAAGAAGCTCCGGCAAAAGAGCGTATTGTTAGCCCTGATCTTCCCCTAATTCCATGGACACAGGGTTACGCAAGTGCCACCCTTGCTTCAAATTCCGCTGGCGACTGATAGCCGAGGGTCGAGTGGCGGCGCTGCCGATGATAAACACTTCGAGATATTCAAAGATCTCCTGCTTGGCTTCCTCCCGTGTCCGGTACTGGCGATGAGGAATCATGTCCCGCTTCAACGTGCCGAAGAAACTCTCAACGCAGGCGTTGTCACAACAGTTCTCTCGACGAGACATACTTCCGGTCATGCCCGCGGCCTGCAATTGCTGCTGGTAGGCCGTGGCCGCATACTGTGACTCCCGCGATTGGAATGGTTGAGTAGATCTGGCTTCGGGTGCCGATACTGCAACGCCATGTGCAAAGCCCGTTGCGACAACTCCCCCTTGAGCCGTGCCTCCCTAGCCCACCCCACCACGGCTAGGGAATAGAGATTCAGCAGAACCGCTAGATAGAACCAGCCCTCTAGAGTCCAGATATACGTGAGATCTGCGGCCCATACCTGATTAAGAACCGCAACCGTAAACTGCCGGTTCAGCTGATTGGTAGCTCCGGGGAACGGATGCGCTGACTGTGTGGTCGGCCGCCATTTCGGAACCGTCTTAGCTCGAAGACCATTGTACCGCATGAGTCGCGCCACACAATGTTCACCGCCCCATGACCCTGTGCGTGGGAGAACCTGCCAAATCCGGGGCCTGCCGTAGATCTGGCGACTCTCCCGGTGGAGCTGCTGAATCTCGGTCCAGAGCACCCGATTGGTCGCCGCTCGGGCACCCTCGGGTCGGGCACGCCACGCAGAATAGCCTGCTAGCGAGACCGCCATGGCGCGGCACATCAGGCGAATGGGATAGCGACGGTCGTACTGCTGAATCACTCGGTATCTCATTGCGACTCCCGTGCGAAGAACGCCGCTGCACGTTGTAAACAATCTCGCTCCTGTTTCACTGTCGCATGTTCTCGTCTCAGTCGCCCCAGCTCCTCGTGTTCCGCGCGCCTCGACTCACATGTGTTACCGTGGCTCTGTGCCTGTTACTGCTCCGCCCGCCAGCGGTAGCCCAGATGATCGGCGATGCCGAGGTTCCGGGCTACCTGGGCAACAGTCGCCGCGTAGCGAGCCAACGGGACAGCTACCTTAAATTCTTCCGTGTACCGCCATCTGGTTTTGATAGTTATGCTGTCCTCTGACCTCATCCTGTTCCTCTTTATACATGTGTCTCTGACATCGGAGAACTATCGCCCATCTTTGAATTTCCCTTTACTGCAATAGCTACCATGGACTTACTAGCTGACTGCAGATCATGAACCGGGGAAGATTTTCGCAAGAAGAGCCATATGCCTGATTCCTCGATTGCGCGTAAGGACTAAAGATTTAGTTCCAAGGCAGCCCAATCGCGGTTTTTGTACTGCAGAACGCCATCACTCTCATATCTCCTGAGCATTTCCAATTCTGCGGCCTCAGAAGTCCTCAAAATAATCCATTTGATGTTCTTCTCACGGGCCACACTCTTCCATCCATTGCTTTTCTCTTTCATGATCATAAAATCCTGATAAAGGTCGAAAGCAGTATGTGGGTCTTGATGGTAATATTTCCCTTGGTTTAGCTCGACAAAACTTTGCAGCCTAACGAACGGTGCCACCCTTCGTAGACCATCTCCAAACATAAATATTCGCTGATGATTTCGATCTGGAATGGAACCAATAAATTGAATGATCGCATTGTCAGGTTCAGGCAGCTTGCTCGTGAACAGACGTGGTGAATACACTACCGTGTATGCAAGTGCACAAATCGCTGCTACCTTTATGTACAAGATCGACTTTTGCAACCAGACTGAATGAACGACGACCGGAGCAGTCGCAAAGGCGAACAGTAGGAACATAATGGAGATAATAAAGTGAACCCTTCGCACCTTCCCCACGTCATTATCAAGGAATAAGACCATACTGGAGCATAGTAATACAGCGAAGCCTCCCATTGCCAGCGTCCGAAGCAAGCCAAGCCGAGGGCACATCGTCGTCGTTTCCTTCTGAAACAGATTTACAATAGCGAACGCTACCAAGAAAAAATTGAAAGGCATCACCAAGACAAAATAATGAATGGCACTCGCTATGGCATGCAGCCGTCTTGTTCCACTTGCCAGTAAATTGGTGGTCCGACTCGATGCTTCTGATGGATCCCACAAATTCATGTGGTGCATGAATGGGAGATTCCCTTTGGTCAAGAACGTAACAATCCAGGAAATTAAAATATCATAGACTGCTACATGCCCCTGCCTCGTTGTGCCAGAAAAATAGTACGGGAAGATGTCCCGAATACTATATAAGTGCCAAGCCGTGTGCATACATGGAACCAACGATGCAAAGATGAATATGGCCACATGAAGCGCTGGAGGTTTTCTGTTTCTGAGTAGGTGGTAGGCGAGTACTACCACTATCGCTAAGAAAGAAAAGAAATTTGGCCACCATATATTAACGGCAAGGCTTCCCGTCAGACTGCCGAGGATGAGGTAGCCTGCGCTGGAATGCATGGCATAGCGATACAGCGCTCCGATGCTAAGAAGAACAAATACGAAGGAGAAGCTCGACGGCTCCGGAAGTAGAATATAATGACTCGTCGGTGCATAGATTACCAATGAGAGAGACAGCACACAGAGGCTCGCCTCTTCAGCATTCTGGAGAAAGGCAGTCGCGCAGTAATAAAAGGCAGCAAACAAGGCGAGAAAGTCAACCAAGACAATTACTTGAATAATTTGAATGGAATTGAATCCAATAGCACACTTAATAAGTCCGTAGAATATGTGAAAAAGCGAGGGATAAATCGTTTCCACGCCGGTAAAGGGATCGCTAAAGTAGTCTCCTTGCGTAACTCGTAGTATTTTAGCGGTATGGAACGATCCATCAGGAGAGTAAATGAATATAGGGAACTGAATAGCTAGAATCGCTCCGCTAACTAGAAGAGCCAGAAGGAGCGTTATACGATGTGTGTATCGAGAAGTCTGACAACCCCATTCTGCGTCAAACGTCGGTGTGATGGAGAATGATCCGTTCATGCACTATCTTCCCCGCCAATGTTTAGGCACTTGGCATTCATCTCGTGTCCCAGGGATAACATGACATTTCCGGATCGTGAGCCTTATCGACTGCGCATTCGGTCCTTTAGTGTGGATTGTGTGGTGACCCGGTGGTTTGGACAGTTTCTGCCAGTTCACCAGTTCATAAGTGGTGCCTGGCGGATAAGGCCTACGCGGCGGTGGGCCGGGCAGGCAGATTCTTCCAGTACACGCGATCGGCGTGCGTCAGTCAAGCGCGCGATACGGCCTGTGATCTTCCCCCGATTTCGTGGACACCGGGTTACGCGACAGCCGTCCTCGTCTCGGACTCGGTGGGGGACCGATAGCCGAGGGTCGACAGGCGTTGTCCCAGCAATTCCCCCTCCGAGACATGCTGACGGCGATGCCCGCCTGTTGGTAGGCGATGGCCGCATACTGACGATCCGAATGGTGGAGCAGGCCGGTTTCGGTTGCCGTCGCTGCAGCGCCATCTGTAAGGCCTCCTGCGTCAACTCTCCCGTGAGCCGGGCCCCCATGGCCCAGCCCACCATGGCTCGTGAATAGAGATCCAGCAGAACGGCCAGATAGAGCCAGCCTTCCAGGGTCCAGATATACGTTAGATCCCCGGCCCACACCTGATTCGGGGCGGCCACGGTAAACTGTCGGTTCAGCTGATTGGCGGAAACCGGGAACTGATGGCTCAAGTGGGTCGTGACGCGCCACTTCGTGACCATCTTGGCGCGCAGCCCATCGTGCCGCATGAGCCGGGCCATGCGATGGCGACCCACCTGACGGCCTCGCTTCACCAGCACCCGCCACATCCGTGGACTCCCATAGGTCTGGAGGTCTGGTGACTCTCATGGTGCAGCTGGTGCAGTTCGGTGAGCAGGGTCTGATTGGCTGCTGAGCGGGTACTCACCGGCCGGGTTCGCCAGGCATGATGTCCGGCGGGCGACACCGCCAAGGCCCGGCACATCAGGCGGATTGGATAGCGACGGTCGTGCTCCTGGATCACCTGGTATCTCATCGCGACTCCTTCGCGAGGAACGCCGCCGCACGTTTTAAAAAATCCCGCTCCTGCTTCAGTACAGCATTTTCACGCCGCAGTTGGGCCAGCTCCGCCTGCTCGGCCCGCACGGATTGGCGTGTCTGCCCGCGCCCCTCCGCTCGCTGCTGTTCCGCCCACCAGCGGTAGAGCAGATGGTCGGCAATCCCCAGGTCCCGTGCCACCTGCGCGACAGGCTGTCCCGACTCCCGCACCAAGCGCACCGCTTCTTAAACACCTCCGTATACGACCGTCGTGTTGTGGTGAGCATGCTGTCCTCCGATTTCATCATTCTCCTCCTCCCAGAGGTGTCTGTAAAATCGGGGGGAAGGTCACTTATCATACTGGCCGAATTTCCGGAGCCCTCTCTTTGTCTTCGTTAACGTTAAGGTAATGGGTAACCTGGAGGGATATCTCTCCGGGCTATCCGTAGAAGGCAGTGATAGCCTTAACTACCTCGGCCTGCTGAGCAGAAGTCAGTTCCGGATAGATTGGAATCGCAATGGTCTCATCGGCGGCCCGCTCAGATTCCGGAAAATCACCTTTCTTATGACCCAGGTACTGAAAACACTCCTGCAAGTGAAAAGGAACTGGATAGTAGATCTCCGCACCAATCCCTTTCTGTTTGAGATGCTCCATGAGCGCGTCTCGATGTTCTACTCGGAGCACGAACTGGTTATAGATATGATAGTGCTTCACTCCTGCAGATCGATAAACGGCTTCCGGCAATCGTACGTTTCCCTTCTGCACGACGCCACTCTGTCGAAACAGTAACTCATATCTTTCGGCATTCTCTTGTCTTCGTTTCGTCCATCCATCCAGGTAATTTAGCTTCACATTCAACACCGCTGCCTGAATGGTGTCGAGTCGGAAATTTCCCCCAATCACCTTGTGATAGTACTTGGGTTTGCTGCCGTGGACACGGAGAATTCTCATCCGCTCCGCTAGTTCGGGATCGTTGGTAATGGCCATTCCTCCATCACCCAAGCAGCCCAGATTTTTGCTTGGGAAAAAAGAGAGGCATCCGATAGTGCCCATGCTGCAGACTCGGCGGCCATCGCGGTATTCCGAGCCGATGGCTTGAGCCGCGTCCTCAATGACGCTCAGATTGTGTCGCTTGGCAATATCCATAATCGGTGCCATGTCTGCGCATTGTCCGTAGAGATGGACCGGAATAATAGCCTTGCTTTTGGCCGTCAGCACCGACGTAATTTTGGCTGGATCGATGTTATAGGTGACGGGATCGATGTCTACAAGCACCGGCTTGGCTCCAAGACGAACGATTACTCCAGCAGTAGCAAAAAATGAATAGGGGGTCGTGACCACTTCATCTTCTGGCCCGATTCCAAGCGCCATGAGCGCAAGTAATAGCGCATCGGTTCCGGACGTCACACCAATGCCATACGTAGCCTGACAATAGGCAGCCACTCGCTCTTCCAACTTACTCACGTCCGGACCGAGGATAAATGCGTTGCTTCGAAAAGTTTTTTCCAATGCCGCCAGAATTTCTTGTTTGAGCGGCTCGTGATGAGCATTCAGATCAAGTAATGGAACTGCCATGGAGGTCTCCTTTAAGACTGCTTCATTCCTGCTTCATCAAACAGATATTGCTTGCCACATGCTTGGCAGGAGGCATTCTTGCCCTCGACAAACAGCTTGGTTCCGCACTGACACATCCAACCGGTGACTCGCCCAGGATTGCCAATCACTAACGCATGATCGGGCACATCCTTTGTGACGACCGTTCCTGCTCCGATAAGGGCATATTGACCGATCGTGATTCCACAAAGAATTGTCGAGTTAGCTCCCAGCGTGGCACCTCGTCTCACAAGCGTCGGTCTCAATTCCTTCATCCGTGGAATCTCACTTCGAGGGTTGAAGACATTCGTAAAGACCATGGATGGCCCGCAGAAAACATGATCCTCCAATGTGACGCCTTCATACACTGATACGTTGTTCTGGATTTTGACTCCATTACCTACCTTGACGTTGGGTCCGACGATGACATTTTGACCGATCTTGCAGTTCTTCCCAATGTTTGATCCTTTCATGATGTGCGACATATGCCATATGCTTGTTCCCTCACCGATCTTGGCGCCTTCATCGACGAATGCGGACTCGTGGGCGAAATAGCTGTTCGGCCTTTGGTTCGACACTGGCCGCGGCACGGTGTGTCCCAGCGCCTCTTGGCATCGCTGAAGCACAGACAGCACACGCAGGCCTTCTTCTCCATCTGTCCTTGGTTTTGTTCTCGTCGTAATGCATCTCAGAAAATGTTGACATTCTGCACGCAGGGGTTCTTCTTGATCAAGTTCGACTGGTTGGGCATCCGCCTTATTCGCAATTGGAATATTATCTTTCCAATGTATAGAATGAGGATAAAGAAGTAGTTTATCCTTCATTTCCATGTCGTCAAAGACTGCCATTTTTCGGTCGCCCACTACGATTAATTTCTGTTCTTTAAAGGGATGGAGCCATGAAACAAAGATATGAGCTTTGACCCCGCTAGGAAAAGACAGGAGACTGATGGTCACGTCGGCAATTTGCTCATGAAGATAATTTCCTCCTTGCGCCATGACCAAATCGGGCATTTCATTCAACAACCCAAGGATCACCGAGATATCGTGAGGTGCAAACGACCAAAGAATATTCTCTTCCCGACGTATCTTCCCCAGATTCAAGCGATTCGAATATATGTATTGGATCCGTCCCAGCTCCCCTTGCCGGATGAGTTCCTTCAATCTCAGAACAGCCGGGTGATACCAGAGGAGGTGCCCCACCATGAGAATACGGTTGTGTTTCTTTGCTAGAACAACCAGTTCCTTACCTTCTTCGACAGAAAGACAGAGCGGCTTCTCCACAAACACGTCTTTACCGGCAAGCAATGCCTTTCGAACTGTATCGGCATGCATTTCAGCGGGGGTTGCAATGGCCACCCCATGGATCGTGTCATCTCGCAGCACATCCGAATAGGAATGAAACAAATTCACACTAGGGTACTGCTCTGAAAACGGCACTAGACGTTCAGCATCGCTGTCGCAGACGGCTGCCAGTGTTTTCAAATTGGCAAAATTCCTCACCAGATTTTTACCCCAGTACCCTGCTCCTACAACTGCCACTTTGATATTAGTCTCTTCATGAGTACGAGGTCGCTCTTCCATACAACTGTTCCTCCTAACAAGCCCTAGCTCAAGATGCCCATGAATTAGATAGCCAACCCAAACCCATCCATCTTTGTTCTTCGTTTCAGAATTGGTTTCGCATGTGATGGCGTGGCCGTGGCGATCGCACGATGCGATAGGTATCTATGTCTGGTGTCAAGGCACGATGCATCGGATCCTTGCCCATCAGCCGCATGACCAGACCCATCGGAGTGATAAGAAGATAATAGATGATTCCAAGTATGATTTTCGTATTGATCGAGCCGAGAACGTGGCCTACCTTCATCCATCCTTTATGAGCGTGTTTCAAGCTCTGCGGAGCAATCGCACCCAGAACAATGAGCAGACTTCCCAGAATCGTCGCCCACAGGCGAGGCGACTCACTTCTGAACACAACAGGCCACAATCCGATTACCGCAAACACAATTCCCACCAACAGACCGAATTGCCGCAAATCCTTCTTGGTAGGCTGTTGATTTGTTCGATCCATCGCGCAGTCTCCTAATCAAGCTCGAATTCTTTTTGCCAATTTGTATCGTTCTCCAATGGCTTTTGTCGCGTTTTATACAATACGCAGTTTTCCAGGACAAGTACATCCATTTCAGTCCGCATAAAACATCGGTAGGCATCCTCCGGTGTGGACACGATCGGCTCCCCTCGAACGTTGAAAGATGTATTGACCAGAACAGGACAGTCTGTTTGTGCCTCGAACGACTTGAGCAGCCGATAATACCTCGGGTTGGTTTCCTCATGAACGGTTTGTATTCGGGCCGAATAATCCAGATGCGTGACGGCAGGAATATCGGACCGTGGAATGTTCAACAGATCAATGCCCCATAAATCGGATCGATTGGCGGGCAGGGGAAGCCGCCGTTTCTCCATCACCGGCGCCACCAGCAACATGTAGGGACTGTCCGTGTTCATTTCAAAGAAATCCGACACTCGCTCCCGAAGGACCGAAGGCGCAAAGGGGCGAAACGACTCTCGATACTTGATCTTCAGGTTCATCACTGATTGCATTTTTGTATTTCTGGCGTCGCCAAGGATGCTTCGACCGCCGAGCGCACGCGGACCGAACTCCATTCGGCCCTGCAACCAGCCGACAACCTTCCCTTCGGCAAGATCTGTTGCCACCCGGTCAAAAAGGTGATCGTCGTCCAACAACTCATAGGGTGCCTCAACCTTCTTAAGAAACTGTTCGATTTCGGCATTGGTATGCCGTGGTCCCAGATAACTCCCGCTCATCCGGTCAACACCGGTCACGGCCCTCGCTTGATCGTCATAACGATACCAGGCACTCAACGCAGCGCCGATCGCCCCACCCGCGTCTCCAGCTGCCGGCTGAATCCAGATCCCTTTGAACGGACCTTCTCGTAGAATCCGTCCGTTACCCACACAGTTGAGCGCGACACCACCGGCCATACAGAGATACTCAACCCCGGTTTCACGGTGTAGAGTTCTCGTGACACGAAGCATAACCTCTTCGGTCACTTCTTGGACTGAACGGGCCAAATCCATCTCCCGTTGCGTCAACTTGCTCTCCGGTTTCCGCGGTGGCCCACCGAACAAGTCATCAAATTTGTCCCCCGTCATCGTCAACCCAGTGCAGTAGTTGAAATAATCCATATTCAAGCGGAATGTCCCGTCAGGTTTGAGATCAAGAAGATGGTCATAGATGGCCTTGACGTATTTCGGTTCCCCATACGGAGCCAAACCCATGACTTTGTATTCGCCTGAATTGACTTTGAAGCCGGTGTAGTACGTAAAGGCAGAATAGAGAAGCCCAAGAGAATGAGGAAACGGAATTTCCCAGAGCGGCGTCAACGCGTTCCCTTCGCCAAGCCAGGCAGACGTCGTAGCCCACTCGCCAACGCCATCCATGCAGAGCACCACAGCCTTGTCATAGGGCGACGGGTAAAATGCGGAGGCTGCATGAGATTCATGGTGCTCACCGAACAACAGGGGGGGAAGCATCGACTGATCCATCTCCGGGGACAACGCAAGAAACTCTTTCGCAAGCAAATTACGGAGTAAGAGTTTTTCCTTGAGCCATACCGGCATAGCCGCCACGAATGATTGGAGTCCCTTCGGAGCGAATGCCAAGTACGTCTCAATTAACCGCTCAAATTTCACGAGTGGTTTATCATAGAAAACAATATAGCGAAGATCACCGAGAGTAATTCCTCCCTCTTTCAAGCAGTAGGCAACCGCATGAGAAGGGAAACCTGGGTCGTGCTTCTTTCGGGTAAACCGTTCCTCCTGAGCAGCCGCTATGATGTCTCCTTCACGGATGAGGCACGCCGCACTGTCGTGGTAGAAAGCCGAGATCCCCAGTATGTTACCCATACTCCTCCGTCACGGTTTGGAGTCGTTCCTAGATGATACAAATTAAGAAACTGTGGTCGACTGGGGTGTGGACAGTTTCCCCAAGCCCATAGAGTCGGGGGGCAAACTGCGTGGGTCGAATTCCTGCCATGAGTGCGAAAACAGCATGTCATGCATCGTTTGCCAACCCAAACACCCCACAAAAGATCGGAAGCGCTGTTCAAACCATCTTCGCCCGGCACCTTGGTAAAATCGAACCGCGAGCGGGACGCGGATTGGAATCTCCCTTAATTCGTATACATCGAATTCATAAGGATGGCAGTAAAACACGAACGGGGCATCGATCATAATCCTCCGAGCAAAGTATCGACTCGCAAACCCTGGCAACAACCGATGATATCCACCTCCTCCTACAGGCATATTTCTGCCGAGTGCCTGAAAGGTGGCCAACGGAGCTTCTAAAATGCTGCCTCCCTGGTTCAGATGAACCCGAGTCGGTAGGACGGGCCAACCCGCGATTCCATAACGTGGAAGACGAGCCGGTACGATGCTGGAGTCGTACTCAAAACCAACTTCCGCAAGCACATCGAGAGCCCAAAGCGTATCGTGGACAATCGAGAAATCAGGCGCACGATATCCCCTTACCTGCATTCCGATAATCTGTTCGAGAAGATCCTTAGATCGGCGGACATCGGCGAGAAATTCTTTGGGTGACTGTCGGCCGACTTCCAAATGCCCGTGTCCGTGGCACGCCACTTCATGCCCATCAGCCTGGATCTCCTTGATGACTTGAGGAAAACGTTCGGCGAGCTTGCCGAGCACGAACATGGTCGCCCGCACCTCAATTTCGCTGAGAAGCTGCAAGATGCGCCGCGTATTTTTAACTGCCCGCTCCGTGATGGGAAGACTCCGGTCCCATGTGGATTGCGGCCAATCTTCAACATCAATGGTGATGACGGGGGGACCGTAGCTCATGGCCGTAAACTTACATGAAAGTCCATACCGGCCCCCGGGATTTTCTGGATTCGAACATCCGCAAAACCTGCCCTTTCGCAGAGTTTGCGAATGCCGGCGTCATTATAGAAGTAGACGGGACATTGTCGCAGTTGATAGCGAAATTTCCTGAAGGGGGTTCGGAACCAATGCTCGCTTGGAAAAGATACAACAGCCAGTTGCTTGACTACCGGCCGCAGAGCTTTTAAAAATACTTGCGCGTCTTCGACGTAATCCATGACCCCCATAACAATCGCGAAGTCATGCGGCTCAACAGGTACACCTGGAAACAATCCTTCGATCAACCTACACCGGTCCTCCGCAAGACCCGCCTGAGCCAGGCGATGACGCACAAGGGTCAACATATTGGGAGCGGGATCAATTCCTGTAATCCGATCTGCTCCCCGTTTGAACGCTTCAGCGATGTATGGGCCTGAGCCGCATCCCACATCAAGCACTGTACGACCCTTCAGATGTTCGAGCGCTTCGAACGTGAGGGCATATCGAATGAACATGTCACTCCGAAACTTACCGTCCACCCAACGCATGAAGGAATTCCGCTTTTGATCGTAAATGGTGTCGAAGGTCTCAGCAAAGCTATTAAAAAACGTTGCCGCATTATGCTCCTGATTCATTATAGGCTCCTTCTCACTGTGCCCAACGCGGTCGAATCAGCAACTTTGATAATCCCGTGCATGAGTCACATGCATCTATCTTAAAGCTTAAAGCAAGGACAAGGGCAGGATACTGTTAAGAATCCCGTCAATCCTAAGACTGAAGCTACCGGTATGTCTATACCGCGCATGAGGGGAAATAAAGGCCACTTTGGGCGGGCCGGTAGTAATTGAGTCCGTCATCATCTTGATCTTGACAAAAGAACTCCTGTATCTAGAACAAGGTATAGATAAAAGGCGCAACCGCTGAACCTTGTGTCAGCACAATCAAGGTACCGAATAAGAGCAAAACTATAAAAATCGGCAATAGCCAGAATTTCTTGCGTTCCTTCATAAAGTCCCACAGTTCCAGGACAAACTCAGTCATGGTGCACCTCCTTGGACTTGTACCAAATGTTGGCTCTATCCCTCAGAACAGCACGAAAGTTATTTTTACCATTTGGCCCAAAAGTGATTCAAATATGCTGAGAATAAATCGTCAGAGCTTTCCCCAGCTTAATTTCCTGATGACGGTAAACTTACCTGCCCCCATGGCGCTTGCGGTCCGCAGAGCACGCGGGAAAATCCTGACAATCGGAACGCTCTACAACTCGACATCCGCCCAGCCATTTTGCACAACGAGACTGATAATATCATTGGCCATATGTTCTGCCATCACTCGATGGCCCTCCGCATTGGGATGGCCGTCTACCTTAGGAGTTTACTAGGGCGTGTCATCAATTAAGCCACGTGATTGAAGCGGCGAGATAGATGGCGCCGAGGAAGTTGGCGGCGCGTTTGTCGTAGCGGGTCGCAATGGCGCGGAACTGCTTGAGCCTTGCAAAGAAGTTTTCGATCAGATGCCGCGCCTTGTACAGGTCTTCATCATAGGCCCGGGGGACCTTTCTGTTGGATTTTGGCGGGATCACGATGGTCTTTCCTGCTTTTCGTAAAGGTTCGATGACCCGCTCATCGGCATCAAACGCTTTATCGGCAATGAGTGTATCCGCGGTCACGCCGGGCCGCAAGACATCGGCGCCCTCCAGATCATGTGCCTGCCCCGGGGTGAGATGAAACCCCGTCGGATTACCCAGCGCATCGCACCGGGCATGGATTTTCGTGGTCAATCCGCCTTTTGAGCGCCCGATACATTCCGCCGTCCGGTCCCCCCTTTTGCCCCGGCACTGTGCTGGTGGGCGCGGATGATCGTGGACTCGATCATGGCGTATTCGTTGTCAGGATCGTCGGCCAGACGCTCGAACACTCGCTTCCAGACGCCGCGTCGGCTCCAACGCGTATGGCGTGTGTGGATGACCCGGAAATCTCCGAACCGCTCTGGCAAATCTCGCCACGGAATCCCCGCGCGATACCGATACAACACCGCTTCGACAAATAGCCGGTTGTCTTTCGCGGTCACCCCCACCACCGTGCCTTCACGCCCTGGCAGCAGAGGCTCGATCTTCGCCCACTGGTCATCACGCAACCCGTATCGTCTCACCATCCGTAGGCCCTCCCTGGGCCTGGAACGGAGTGAAACACAACACGATGGCGTTGTGAACCTCGAAAATTAATTGATGACACGCCCTAGTAGATATGCCAATACCAGGCAGGTTTGGCCAGCGAAAGCATCATAGCCACACCCGTCAAAAGGCCGAGTAGACCGACATATCCCAGCTATACCGACCGAACACTACCGCGGATGTGATCGGTAAGGAATCGAGAGTAAGACACCGCTCCATGCGAGGCCCAGCCACAACAAGCTTCACATATCGCAAACAATCGCCCATCTACCTTCTCCACCCTCAGCGCCGGTCAGAATTTTGAAAGAGGACTGTCATTCGCTCTATTTTGGTCAAAACCTATGGCACTGCCATAAATACAAGCTATTGCAGGCATTGAGTGACAAGACCTACAATATTTTTCGAGGCTTCGCCCCTGGCCCACGGCCACTTATTGCCCTCACCTGGGCTGGCCTCACGTACGGCATTTATGATATGTTCTGAAGTGGTTCCCACCAAGCGGTTCCACCCGCTCTTTACTGTCTCGATCCATTCAGTCTCGCGCCGAAGTGTAATACAAGGGACACCGAGCCAATAGGCTTCTTTCTGTACTCCCCCTGAATCAGTCGCTATAAGTTGAGCCATTGCCTCCAAAAGCACCATGTCGAGATATGGAACCGGATCAATCATAAGAAGCCGATCAGGATAAGCAAAGGAGAGTTTTCCAAGTTGCTTCCGAGTCCTTGGATGGACCGGGAAGACGATAGTCAGACCGGAGATAGCAAGAGACATAAATGCAGCCATGATCTCTTCGAGCCGTGAAAGATTGTCGGTATTTTCTGCCCGATGCACTGTCGCCAATAGATATCTACCCGGTTCAAGCTTGAGACGATTGAGAATGGTCGATTGCCGCTTGGCTCCTTCAACGCCGTTCCACAGCGCGTCGTACATAACATCACCGACTAGATTAACACCCTTTGTCACTCCTTCTTCTCGAAGGTTTACAACCGCTGTCTCCGTTGGACACAATAATAGATCAGAAAGGTGGTCGGTCACGACTCGATTGATCTCTTCCGGCATTCTCCGATTAAAGCTGCGTAGGCCAGCTTCTACGTGAGCAACAGGAACGTGGAGTTTTACCGCTGCAAGAGCTCCAGCGAGAGTAGAATTCGTGTCGCCATAGACTAAGACCATGTCCGGGTGTTCCTTCAGCACAAGTTCTTCAATTTTCATCAGCATCTCGCCAGTCTGTCGTCCATGGTGTCCAGATCCAATACCAAGATTGTAGTTTGGTTCAGGAATCTGCAACTCACGGAAAAATACACCGCTCATCCCATCATCGTAGTGTTGCCCAGTATGAACAAGAACCTCCTGCGCCATGTGCCGGAGCTCACGAGACACAGAGGAACATTTGATGAATTGAGGACGTGCCCCAATGATTGAAACAATTTTCATGGCCAACTACTCTCTCGCGCGAATAGTAGAATTAATTTATGCTTTCCCAAATTTATTTTCCCTAAGGCTGGCAACAAAGATGGGCAAGATTACATTGATACACTCAGTGGGTGATGATCGCATTTACGTTATCGCAAAAAGGCTCCAATGGCATCCGTCGCCCGATCGGCCAGATCGAGCGCGGCAAGATCATCGCGTCCCGAGGCAAAAAGATATGCATGGCTACCATACTGTGCAGCAAGTGCCTGGATCCGAGCGAGGTCGGCATCAGCCACACCTACCAGGGTCGCATCGTGTAGCATGCATGCTATATAGCCTAGCATGGTGCTGTCCAAGGTGCCGACGCCAATCACGCAAACACGTAACTTTTTCATATTTTCTCCAAGTCACTGTGGCTTGATACATTTGAATACTGGCAAAGTATCAAGTGGCAACGAAATGGTTCACGTTAGCCTGAACCAACCGTGGGAAGCCGTTGACCATCCGTAGCAGGGGCGAGAGAGGGACTTCCTTTAAGAGCACCTGAGAAAAAACCTAGTGCATAAGAACTATGCATGATGGCCACTGCAAATGGAAAACGGGCGGCAATTTGAATCCCAGACGCTTGCCCCAGTCCAATCGCCGCAAATAGAAGGGTGATCATGTAGAGCCCGGGAAGAGCCACTGTGAGGGAACGCCACCAGCCGGGAAGCCATGGACCAACAGTCAGACCGATCAACAACAAACCAATAAATACTGGAGGAATGAGCTGACGAATGGACGCCGGAAGTCGATATTTTCGAAGTACTCTCACACGAGCTGCTCCATACCTGAAATACTGTTGCGCAAGCCGAGATGGCGTCTCACGCACAAAATAAGCGCACTTCGCACGCGGTGAAATAAACACCTTCTCATGTCTCTGTGCCAATCGGTAGTTGAGCTCATCGTCCTCAACATAGACCATCCGTTCATCAAATAGTCCCACATCGGTAAAAACGCGTCTGCGGAACATGGGGAAACAGGCACCTTCGGCATAACCTTCATACTCCGGTAGACGATGCTTGGCATTGCCGATGCCAAGCGGGTGGGACATGGCCAACGCAACAGCCTGCCCAAAGAGTCCCTTGCCCCGGCTAACGATCGGCCCTCCAGCACAACACACCTCGGGATGTTCGTTTAGGAGCTTCAAGCATGTCTCCAGATAGTTTGGTCCATACTCCGCATGCGCACCAAGAATAGCTATGTATTCGCCTCGACCGGCTTGAATGCCGATGTTAAGCGCAGCGGGGGTGGATCTTCGCGGATTGTCGAGTATCCGTAGATTCGAGTGGGATCGTATAAGCCTTTCGAGGATGTCCCGGGTCCCATCATCGGACATTCCATCCACGACAAGGAGCTCCAATTCGAATAGAGATGTCTTTTGGGCCAAGAGGGAACGGACACAGGACTCAATATGGGCCTTCTCGTTACGACAAGGTATGATTCCAGAAATCAATGGAACATGAGCTGCCACAGACGATCTCCAAATAGGTAATAACTCAATACAGTTCTCGTAGTTTTGAATCAACCCCCCGTATAGGTGATACCTGATCTTGAAAGAGCAACCAATGTTTGCACCAGATAGTTCGCATTGAAACCACAGGAAGATCGCGTCGTCTCTACAGACATATGCCGAATGAACAATCAGACGGAGTGTGTATCGAGTAAACGTACGTATTTTATGACACCGATACTCTCAATGCTGCCGGGGCATGGATGCCATCCGCACTTCTCGTAGAGACGGCGAGTCGTTGCCTTATCAGCATAGACCCACAGGAGGAGAGATCGATACTTCAGCACCTTCGCACGCTCTTCAAAAGCAAGAAGCAGCTGTTGCCCTACCCCCTTTCGTCGATGCGGTGGTTCCACCCCGATACCAAATAGTGACATAGTCGGCTGAGGCAAGTCCTGCTCATGACTAATGTTGTCTGCATCATTCTTTTTCACCAAACGGGCATAGCCGACCATCCATAAGCGTTTGTCCAAGATCAGCCATGGTCTCAACACAATGCTGCGAGCGGTGATCCAAAACAGGTCACCGCGCAGCTTGTGGTTGATAGTCACTGGCGCCCCTATCGCATAACCAATAACCCGATGATTGCTATCAATTGCCGCAAGAGCAATCGCGTTCCTCTGCTGTGCAAACCAGTCAATGAGCGCTCGAGCATATCCTACGCCAAGACGGGCATTCAAATAGCCACTAAATGCCTGCAAATGTATTTTGGAGACCGCATTGGTCATATCGCGGCCAACAATATCTATGATGCTGATGTCACCTTCAGTATCTGGCTGGACAGGACCTTCTGATGCTATGGAAGAGGACACTATGATACCAACTCCCCGACCGGCACTAGTCGGACGTGACCATGCTCTGGGGAGCACCAATCAGTTGCTGATACAGATCTAGAAGTTTTATAGATTCTACCTGCCAGTTGAACCGGTCGCGCACCGCAGCCTTTCCTGCTTCGCCCATTCGATGCGCACGAGCTGGATCGCGCACGAGTGACTCAATGGCATCGGCAATTTCCTCAGGCACGGTCGGATCCACCAATATGCCAGCACCGGTTGTGCCAGCCACCTCTCGATAGACCGGAAAATTAGAACAAACTACGGGAAGCCCCAACGACATGCATTCCATGAGTTTGTTCGGGAGTCCAACAACACTATTCGGGGTCGGCAGATACGTGACAATCCCAATGCTGGAGTCGTGTTGTAAAATCTGAGCCTTATTCCGGGAGAGGATGCCATGGTAGCGCACTTGCCTATGAATACCTAAATCATTTGCCTTTGCCAACAACGATTTTAAATACCCATCTGAAATGCTGGGGCCCGCCAATGCCAGCTTGACCTCCACATCCCGTTGCTTAAGAATCGCCAAGGCCTTAAAGACCTCAAGGAGACCACGGTCCATGGTCAAAGCACCAGCAATGACACAGGTACGACCGTCTCGTGTGGCGGGCGGGAGGTTCTCGCCAGCTGACCATTCCGGATAGTTAGCGATGACACGCACATTTGGGTGAAGGGACGCGTATCGCTTCGCGATCGGGTCCGTAACGACTACCACCCCAGCACATTGACGCACCAACTGGCGTTCCCAATAATCCCAAGCAACGCGTGCAAAGGGCTTTCCCCAAATAGGCAACCAAGTATTTTCGGCCAACATATCCAAGAATGATTCGTGGACATCATAGATGACAGGCAGTGAGCCTGCTCTAGCGATAACCGGCCCGAGAAGTGCAGGCTCATGCACGTGAAATAAGTCCGGCTTCAAGTCAGCGGCGATCTGTGCCACTCGGGATGAACTGATGTATCGTTGTATTCTTCCCTTGGATGGTGGCAAGGGATGAATGGTCACACCCTTCTCCTGATAAGCCTGTGTTCCTTTTCCCTGCGCAAGGAGATGTACATCATAGCCTGCTTTGGCCAGTTCACAACAGGCTCGGTGAAATACTCTCCCATCATCGACTGAATGACCGTTACAGACATGACAAATTCTCAACATAGCCTCACGGATAGATGCTTAGCATTTCACTTGATCGCAAAAAATGCAAACCATCTCTAACAGAGATATCTCGGCAGCGTCCAAATAAAAAGCTCTATTAGAACCTATCTCAAAATTGCCTGAGCAGCATGGTGATGGATGCGAGTTGCACAAAGCCCAGGAAATTCGTGGCGTAGTATTCCCAGCGAATCAGTAGCCGGCGCTTCCATTGCAGCCAGGCAAAGAACCGTTCGACAAGCCAGCGGCGTTGGTAGCGCCGCAGATGGCGGCCGTCTTGGGTCTTGAGCTTGCGAGTGGACCGATGAGGCGCGATCATATTCACGCCGTCCTGCTGAAGATCCTCATCAAGCCGATCGCTGTCATACGCGCGATCGCCGATCAAGTGCTCAGGCTTGGCTTCCAGCATGTAGAAGTTAAAACTGAGTTGGACCAACGTGACCTCATGATGATTGGCCGCATGCGTGCTCACCGAGAGCGGCAACCCATGACGATCCACAATCGCGAGGATCTTGACGCCTTTGCCCCGGCGGGTGGGGCCGATTTCCTCGCCCCCTCCCTTGGCTGCCGCAAACGTGGCATCGATGAAGCTCTCGCGCTCGTCAAGCGCGCCTTCGTCGCGCAGCGTATTGGCCAACTGGGTAAGAATCTGGCGCAGCACCTCGCGTTCGCACCATTGTTGAAACCGGCGATGTACTGTTTTGTAGTTGGGATAACACTGCGGCAGCATGTGCCACTGCGCACCGGTGTTCAAAATCCACAGCACGGCCTCGAGAATGCTGCGTGCTGGGATCGGCTTGCGGCCCGGACGGCTTTCCGGGAGGTGTTCTTCGGGAAAATGTTCTCGAATCCGCTCCCATTGGTCGTCGCGCAGTCGCAACATGCGGGCGCATTATAGAGAGTTTTTTCATCGACACAACCATTTTGAGATAGGTTCTAGAGAGGGTCTGATTAATTCATGTTTACCCTGAGCGCTCTGTCCTGATCTGGTCACCAAGGGAATTCGGTGGCATCCGCTGGTCCGGGGAGCATCTTCGTCAGGTGCACCCCTTGTCGGACGGTCCACGTCTGGCATCCGAAGACCCGGCTTCATAACCAGGAAGATATGCTCGACTTTCGCACGGACGTTCGCCTTGGTGCGTTCTGGACACGATCCGCCTCGCTCAGCGGCCGGTGGCGATGGGCTTTCGCCTGGATGAAGCTCTTGGCCCCTGGAGCGTGGTGCTAAATCACATCACGTTGTCCGCTGTAGACCGCATGGCCCCAGATTCGTGCCTCTCGCCCATGCAGCAACTTCGATAACACCTGGCTGCCAGGCACATTCGCCGCCGCGGCGGCGACCGAATGAATCAGTGGGGTTCGGTGCATCTCGGGATCACTAATAATGGTCGCATCCACAATGGTGCCTCGGTTGACCGTCAATCCCAGTGCGACCAGATAGGTCCCGATCCGCGCAAAGAGCTGTTTCCCCAACTCGTGGGTCTCCAGCAGATGCCGAAACTTACAGATGGTCGTCTCATCCGGCGGGTTCGCGGCCCAGATCAATCCTGACACACTGTCGCATGACGGGGGAATCATACAAGGCCTCCTCCACCGCCGGGTCGGACAGGTTGAACCACTGTTGCAGACAATGGAGGCGCACCATCCGTTCAACTCCCACCGCGGGCGTCCCGGGCCTTCGGCTTTGGAATAGACGGGCTCGATTGCCACCACCAACTCCCCCACGGCACGACGCGGTTCATCTCGTCGAGAAATCGCTCACGCCGGGTGGGCTTGCGATACTGTTCAAACGTGACCTCGGCAAACGTCGATTGCTGCATGGGTGCGCCTCCCGTTCAGTGCTGCGCCACCTTTAGCACATCGAGCAAGAAGAATAAATCAGACGTTCCGTAATTGTCTTAGAAAGTCCTGATAATTTTGTTTTTTATCAACTCATGACGTGTTCCATAGGTTAACTCACGGTGTCAATAACAATGATTGGCGTAGAGCCGTCCTGTAAAGATCGAATATTTGTGGCGCATAGCGATTGCAGTCAAATAATGCTTCCATCCGTTTTCTGGCACGTTCGCCCATTGACTTAAGGAGAGCATGTCGATGCGCATAATAAACTAAAGCGTTTCCCCAGGCTGTAACGTCACCTGCAGGTAGAACTAAGCCCGTTTCTCCATGAGTGATTACTTCCGGAATCCCACCAACATCGCTGCCGAATACCGGTCTGCCGCAAGCGGAAGCCT
Organism: Nitrospira sp.; assembly: GCA_030123625.1. Classification (NCBI taxonomy): domain Bacteria; kingdom Pseudomonadati; phylum Nitrospirota; class Nitrospiria; order Nitrospirales; family Nitrospiraceae; genus Nitrospira; species Nitrospira sp. Next base: position 3,380,142 of record CP126121.1, on the reverse strand, counting down.
CCATAGCCACAGAGGGTAATCCTTCCTGCATGCTAGGAAGCAAGACAACGTCGGCCGAACGCAAATACGCTGAAACCTTGTCGGGAGAGACAAGGCCTTCAATATAAACCCGGTGGGGTTGCAGAAGGCTTGCTCGCCAACAAGTTAAAAACTTATTATTGGACTCAGGTCCCGCTATCAACAGGGATGCATTAGCGGATATAAGCTTCCCTTCAACGGACCGCCAAACAGCAAGTAGAGTTTCACCCCCTTTCGTATTGGAACGATAGGGTTGCGTTGGATAGGGTGGAAATCCTCCAAGGAAGAGGTACCGCACGGGCGGTTGATCCACCAAAGGACCAGCCATTGGCCCAACGGGTTGAAAACGGTCCAGGCTTACACCACGATAGATCGTACGGATATTCGGCACATGCGGGTAAAGGGATCGGAAGCCGGTCTCTAACATTCGGCTGACACAAGTGACTCCATGGATGTGTTTTTCCCAACCAGCAATAGTGCGGGCAGTACGTATATTCGGAAAGTTCGTATTAACGTCCGCACCGGTAGCTTGGTAGACATGACGCATTCCGGTGCGCCTTGCCCAGGTGCTTCCCGCAATTCCTGGGAGGGCATCGACAGAGTGAATGAGATCGCAGTCTCTTAGCACTGAACGAAGTAAAACCCATCCAAGTGATCGGTAGAGCACTATGTTAATGAGAAAACCGGCAGCAGAAGATAGAGGCAACTGAGGAATGGCCAGCGTAGTGACAGGGACGCCTCCGTACTCGAATTCCGTAAGCCTGAACAAGAGACGTCCAGGTCTCCAGCTACGTAGAAATATGACTTTGATGTCGGTTAGCTCGCCTAGGGCTCTAGCAGTTCTGAGATTGGCGAGTCCTCGCCCTGGGTGGATTGGATCCGGAAAACCATTGACTAGCAAGGCTACTCGAATTAACCGATTCTTTATATGATGGCCGTGACCAGGCATATCGGACTTCCCGTGATTACAAAAAGTTTGATCAGCAGATTTCATAGCAAGAGAAGCATGTTGCACAGAGCTGTGACATAAAGCGACGCTGTAGGAACGTAATTTTTTAGAAGATGAAGAAATGATCGAATTTCGACAATCGTAAGTTAGGACCAAATTGTATCAGTGAATGCCAAAGGATATTGCAGTCATTGAGCGGTAGCTAATGTACCCCATGTAAAGATAACCATGATCAGTGTTTTAGGAGGACCCTCCGTACTGGAGTTATCTTGCAGCAAGGCCTTGAGGTGCCCGAGGCGAGGATGTGTCGCTACCCTGAGTATAGCTTTTTGGGAAAAGGCAGCCGTTTGTATTGACATTTAACCGTTTGTGCACATCAAAGAGTGATTCTCCTGGGATATCATTGACTCCCACTACAAGCGCCCCGTGGGGAAATTCGCCTGTCAACCGATCCCATAGTGGCACGTTGGTCAATTCGCCGTTTTGGTAGCGGTAGAGGATATTCGCACCAATATCTACCCCGCCTTCACCCGCACCTTTCATTGGCGAGGCGTCGGGGATCCATACGCGACAAGATCCTAACTGTGGATCTATCGGTGTGGGCTTAACGCTCGGGCTGTAATTGGCATGGCTGGATGGGCTATAGTTCGTTGTGTTGTTGAAGGCATTGCTGTAGTCGATTTTCCAAGTTGTTTGATCATGGCTCTCAAATCCTTTCCCATTTAATGTAGACAACATATTGGTTACTGTGAACGAAAGCGTGCCTCCTCCAGCATAAGGAACGCCCCTAACGATCTCAACATCAGCCAAAAATCCCCACTTGCCGTGATATGCGGTAGCACCAGTAATAACTGTATTTTTATTACCGCGTAGATAAATCCCCAAACTGGATGGCGTGACAATGGCAATATCTCGCATGACCACGTCTACTGGTTGTTGATTTTCAGTACTTCCTCCTCGTGCCTTGAGCAACACCCCAAATTGATCATTGAGAGAGATGACCCCGAGTACTTTTGTTCTGGCCGGACCATAAACGGCCTCAATTCCCATTGCGTTCCCGTTTCCCTCCGAGATGACATTCTCAAAGATGTTGTCGGCATTTGCACCCGTACCACCCGTTGGATATTCTTGTGCGCATGAATCTCCCCGATCAGTGTTTCCTGAGGGGAACCCGCCAGGAATATCGGCACGGCCACGGCTATTGCAGTAGAGACGACGAATAACGGTCCTCTGCACATTGCCGCCCAGCACAACCCCATGACGATGGTAATCGTAGATCTCGGTACCTTCGATCAAACTATCAGAGGTGTTGGAGAGTCGAACCATTGGGGAGTTTTGATAGCGGTTATTATATTGGATGAGGAGATTCTTGAGTTGAACATGGTTCGATTTGTCCACCACAACAGTTGGATAGTTATTTCCTTGACAACACGTACTGTCAGCCGAGCTGGCATGCAACCCATCAACCGTCACATAGGCGCTATTCGAGACTGAGACCGCAGACGTAGAACCATCGCCGCTGAGGTGCGCCTTCCGCTGGTTCTGGGCTTCAACTGTAAAGACGGTACTCCGCGTGCATGATTTTCTGATGTTTAGCGGTCCATGGACTGTGGTTGTGTACTCCCCATCCTTTAGCATGAGTGTGTCACCGCAGGTGGTGCGAGACATTGCGTAATTAAATGTCTTCCAGGGAGAATTGACCGTACCAGCAGATGCATCGTTCCCCGTCGCAGAAAGATAATAGGTCGTTGCCGCAGCGTCCTCCATGCATAATACTAAGCCAAGGATGAGGCCACACAAACCCCTACCGCTAGTTTCAGCAAATGTCGCCCAAGAAAGCCCATACTCCTTACCTATGATGAACATCGCCACTTCTCTCATTTCGTTCTCGGAAATGTGAAGCGTCTTTAGAGGAAGCAACGCACGAAACATGCCTGAGATCGAACTGCTTCGGATGATCCAAGAAGATCTTAAAAAGTCCCTCAATTTCGGTGGTGTCAGGGTATGACTTCTTGCCATAACCAATTTCCTGTTAGTACCAACAGCTATGGAACAAATGATAAAACTACCGTTAATGTACGTTTACTGTACATTAATAGTCTATGCGATGCTTAGTCTTTTCGTTCATCACCATAAGGCAGCCGCCCGCGTCTGGATATGAACGACTCACTCGCAAGGTTATATGCCAGCATTATCCAAAACACCTTACGCATATGGACAGTGCCGGCGATGCCAACAATTAATAGGCTGGCCAGCAAGGTTATCGGAAGGGGTCCTTCGGCTCCGTAAGTGGCTCTCCATCCACTTCGCCAGCAGATCCACAGTCCGATGAAAAAAGGGATGGATCCTAGTAACCCGGTCTCGATCAAAACCCATAAATATATACTATGTGGATCCAGTGTTGCCTTTCCAAACCTTGCACCTAATTCCAGATAGTGACTAACAGGTCCCCAACCAAGCATAGGTTTCTGCAGAAACATCGCCCATGCTGCGGGGTGGATCTCCTCGCGACGGGACTGGTCCCCCTGCATCGCCCTTTCCCACCGGCTCTGTGCCGCTTCATTTTGAGACAAGGCCACCCCCAGAGCAACAATAGCCAAAAACCCGATAAATGCAACGCGAGCTTTGAGAACAAAATTCCCTCGCTTGGTTATGACAAACAAGAGTATTCCCACTAAGGAAGCTAACATGGCAGCTCGTGAACCGGTCGCTACTATCCCAATTGCAAGATACGCGAGGCAACACCAAATAAGGATCTTAGTTCTCTTACCCATGTCGTCCCGGCCATACGTCAAACCAAACAGAGCGAGCCACCCCAGAGACAAGGTTGCTCCTACTACGTTTGCATTTTGTGAAAGAGCGGTTGTACGTCCCTGAGCGACCGATTGTCCAGCGCCAGCAAGCATAAGTCCTGTAAGCACCGCACAAGAACCAATGAAGGCCATAAGAGCGCCTTTGACTACAGACCTATCCCGCAGCAAATTATATGAAGCCCAAAATAATAATAGCATCAGACAAAGCGTAAATAGCTGCACAAAAACTAGGCCTCTCACGTAGGAAGTACCGAGATCGGCCACACATAAACAGACCAATCCATAGGTTGAGAAATACCACAATGCCCTCGGAATGGTCTTGAAACATATTGCTGGTTGCAGTAGGGCAACCGCAATGAACATGACACCGATTAGCTTAGACACCGAAAACATTCCTGAGTCTAATCCCACGTCAAGAGTCTCGATGGGTATTGAAAAAACAAACACGTAGTACGTGTAGCGTACTATAGGTAATATCTCGACAGAAACCACGGCCGATCTTTCAGGCATTGTTAGTTTCGGACGCTCAGGTCGGCTATTTACGGCACCCATCAAGTTGTCCATCTATTAATCTAATCAACGGGCGTTCCATCTGTGAAAACGCGGTAAGAGCCAGATTTTGCAAACTGGACAAGCGCTGTCCCTAACCAATTGAGCTGTAAATGTCAATGCCTCAGCAGCCATGAGCCGTAGTCGAAATTGCTTCACGCAACACATTATCGAGACTCTTCGCTATGGTCGTCCACGAACAGATCTCGACATTTTTTGGTTTAATCTCTTGTCCCAAAATCACCTCCCTGAGAAACGATGCCATGCCCTGAATATCGGTTCCTGCAAAACTTTTTACTAGTCCCGTAGCTTCAGTAGTTACTATCGCATCGCTGCCATTAGGAGCCATCAGAAGAACCGGCGTTCCAAGCCCGATAGGTTCAAATATTTTTCCAGTAACCACCCCGTTCTCTTCCAATGATCCTTGTTCATTAATTGACGTGATGACTACCGCGAGGCTGGCACCCTTGACTGCCGATAGGGCATCTCGCCTTGAGACTTTTCCGTGCAGCACGATTCGATCATTCAGGCCAAAACGATTTGCCTCTTCACGGACATGGTCTTCCTCTCCTCCATAGTAATGGAAGTACCATCTACTAGTGCTTCCATTAAGAGCCTCTTTGAGGCGTTTGAGCGCAGCCAGAAACGGTGAGATGACTCGTTTCGGTGGGTAGAAGCTTCCTGTGTACACAAAGGCACAGTGTCCAAAGTCGTATGGTTGAATGGCTGCCATTTCCTCAGGATCGTAGCCGTTCGAAATTACATGAAGTTTTGCACCAACACAATAACGCCGATCTAAGGAGACACCCCATGAAGGCGACACAATGGTTACTGCCGCACAACCTTCGAGCAAACTGGCCTCTTCTCGGATCACAGCTGGCCGTGATGGACGAGTCTTATGAGCATTTTCTGTCCAAAGATCACGATAGTCCAAAACATACGGACAGCCAAGGCGGTCCGACAGTTGTTTTACCACCCTAAAAGCCCCGAATGGTGCCCCGGATGCGAGTATTAAATCTATGTCTCTCGGATTCAAGCTGGAACAAGCTTGCTCTGCGGCCTTGAACCACCCTACAGACGCTTCAATTCCCAAGTTCCGTGCAATAATTCTGCAGACTCCTCCGGCAACCCAGCCAAGATTCTGGTTCCAACACTTCAAATTCCCCGGCGAAAGACAACGCCACCGATGCCCTGTAACCAAACGTCTAATGCCTTCCTGTGCAAGCGTTATAGCGACTCTTTCTGAATCTTCTGGGTTACGCCAGAGAGAGGGGTCAGGTGAGACGATAGTGAGGTGCCAGCCCAGCCGCGCCAGGTTCTTAGCAATATTCCAAAGCCGCACGGAACTTGCGGCATTCTGAGGCGGAAAGGAGTACGCAAAAAACAATAATCTTAGTTTGCGCTCGTTCATTCCTCTGGCTCTCGCCGAGCACTGACTCACGATCTCGCCCGATATCCGAAACCGGCTTCTAGGACCGGACTGGTCGATTCCAGTGATCCACAACGGTCATTATCCAATAGGCCGTCCGTCACCCTAAGATATCATGCAAAAAATCCCATACCCTAGTACTCCTGCGGATCAGCTGGCTTGGAGCTGCCCCCGATGGAGGACGATATGTTTGCATCGCCGCACTCGTATCCTCAGCATAGAGCCCATCGAGCCGATATAAGCGCCGCAACTCTCCCGCTGAGCAATACCCGGATCCGCAAATAGCCGAACCGGATTGCACATGGGCCGGATTGCGAATCCGAATCCGCATCCGCAGGGCGGTCTAAGTCCTTCACCTACTCTTCCGATACCATGCGGCTCGATTGAACTGGCAGGCGACAGGCCCGCGCACAACTCACTAGAGCCAGCTCGAAACCATTGGCGAGCGCTCGGCGCCGGGCCTCCGGCTTTTTCTGAGCGACTCCATCAACATGTGCTTATCGGGTGAGAGATTCGCAGTCAATTGTTTCAGCCTTGGCCCTGCTCAGTACGCCAGTGGTAGCGCAGATGGTCGGCGATGCCCAGATCCCGCGGGTCACTTGCGCGATGAGCCTCGCCGAATCTCGGACCAACGGGACTGCTTCTTCTTTAAATGCTCCCGTATACCGCCGTCTGGTCTTGGTGTCATACTGGCATCCGATTTCATCACGCTCCTCCTTATAAAGTTGTCTCTGATATCGGAAGAAGATCATCCCCTCATTAGAGTCATCAGTAAACTCGCACCGAGTGTTGTTTGGCAGGCCAACCTCCTCTTTTTCACTGATTTCCCCAGCAGTCAGGTTTCCATAAAATCAGACGAGAAACACCTTCTTCCGACTAAGATACATTCACCCTAAACCGCTTAGCCCATAAAATCAAATTTATCCATCGCCATACATGCGAATGAAAGTTGACTCTCCCTGCCAAAATCTCTTTCCACTCGTACTGAATCTCTCTCAGATTAAGTGCGCCAATCTCGCGCGCAACACCACTTGTAAATGCTCCATCAACCCAAGAATGGGATGACATTAGCCAGTCTTGCTCGGGAGTCGGAAACCCCAGTTTATCTCTTCGATCCAGAATAATATCGGGAACAATGCCACGCATGGCCTGTCTGAAAACCGCTTTGCTAGTCCCGTCCGCTGAGATAATATAGTCTTCTGGTAGTGAGAATATGAACTCTGCTAAAGCCGGCGTGAGAAATGGTACGCGGCTTTCGATTGAAAACGCCATGGAGTTACGGTCCTCACACCGCAGAAGCTGAGGTAAACTGGTCTTGGTCAATGTGAGGTACAAGGAGTCCATTAGAGTGTAGGTATCATCGGTGCCGTTGGGAGTGCCCCATGCAATACCACGTTCTCTAAACCATGAAGCGTTCAACCAGGTCGGGGCAATGTCCCTTATAAGCAGCTGGCGCACAGTATTACGTATGCCTGTGGGAAGCAATGAGCTAGCAACACGCGGTGCGGTCCACCAAATCCCACCATCCTGAAAATTCGAAGAGTTGTGCCACAATTTTACTGCCTGGGCAAAGCGTCCACATCGTACAAGTGAGCTGATTCTGGCGATGCGGTAACTTCCATAACCGCCGAATAATTCATCCGCGCCTTGCCCATCCAACATGACTTTGATGCCAACCTGTTTTGCAGCCTGAAAGACCTTCCTTTGTGCAAACATACTCGTGCTTCTGAACGGTTCATCATGCGTTTCAATTAGAGCTTCTAACTCAGGACCAAGGTCATTTTGGATATCCCTGATCTTATGAATCTCTACTCGCTTCTGACTTCCTACAACGTCGACCCACTGCTCTTCGCTTATTCGCCAATCGTCAGCCACATAACTAAATGTGTGGATGTCCAGTTTTGGCTCGAGCAGGCGCATCACAGATACGATCGAGGAAGAATCGATGCCTCCAGATAATGCAGCTCCAACAGGAACATCACTCCGCAAGTGTATCCGCACACTCTCAACGAATAGGTCTCTCAGATGTTTGGCCGCATCCTCGAACGACAGATCGATCTTCTTCGTGCGATCGATGTCCCAATACTTGGCAGGACGAGCTCCCAGAGGAGCATCTAACGCTACTTCCATGTAGTGGGCGGGAGGAATCTGTTTCACCTGTGCAAACATGGTTTCCGAACAATGGTTGACAATCCCGTCACGCAGGTAATCGTAAACAAGCTGTGCATTTATATTACGGGTCACGCCGGGTAATTCAAGAAGCGGTGAGATCTCAGATGAAAAAGCGAGGCCTTCCTGCCAGAAGGCATAGTACAATGGCTTGATACCAAAGCAATCTCTGGCTAAGAAAAGTCTGCGGGTTCGCACATCGAGTATGGCGAAAGCGAACATCCCGACCAGGTGAGCTAGGGCCTCTGCTCCCCACTGCTGATAAGCAGCCAACAAAACCTCCGTGTCGGATTGAGACCGGAACTCATACCCTAGTCGGTGAAGCTGGATACGAAGCTCGACATAGTTGTAAATTTCACCATTGAAAACAATCCAATAACGCTTATCCGGCGAACTCATTGGCTGGTGACCCGCCCCTGAGAGATCCACTATCGATAATCTGCGATGCAAGAGAACAAGCTCCGAGACAAGATCAGCGTAAGGTGTTCGCCCCTGTCGTAACGCTGTCCTATTCAATGAAAGCCAACCAGCATCATCCGGGCCTCGATGTTCGAGCTGGTCAAAAAATGTTCGGAACCACTCTACTTTAATCGGGCCTGGCGATGAGAGAGTAAAACCGCCGATGCCGCACATGTGTACTCCGTTAGCTGCAACAGGATGCTAGCAAACTTCCTATATCGTGCTGGCTTGAACTACTTTGCAATTTATTGCCTACCGACGTAACTCCCACAATGGAGGGATCGTAATTGGCAACACAGCGTCGAATGGTCCTAGAAGTGCCAAACCGTGTAGCCAATACGTGAATTCGAACTGAGGTTGCCGTGAATACAGGTAGTCCACATGATTTGAGTAATAGCGTGACCATGCCGTAGGAGAGAGACTAGTAGCTGGTGGATGGCCTACCACAACCGTGTATCCTGAGCGCCCAAGCGAGCGGGCGGCATCCAGCCCGGCGAGTCTACAGGTGTCTGTCACCAAAATGCGAAGCGACCGAACCGTGCGCTTCATGGACTTAGCAAGCGATCCCTATTGACCTACAGCCACACATGAACCATTTGTGTCGCTCGAAGTTGTGAGGCTGTAATTAATGACGCGTCCCGCGTCGTGAGAAGCTATGACTATGAGAACCGTAAGCTTCAAGACCCGTCTTATACAAGGAGAGACATAGCCTCACAATGGGTCCACTCCGTTGGTCGATTGAGTATCAGTTTTAGCTGGCATCCCTTTCACTAAGCCACCCGGTAATACGTCCCGCGTCACAACAGCCCCAGCAGCGATTATCGCCCCGGCGCCGATCCGCACCCCTGGCAAAATGATGGCTCCAGCCCCAATACTGACGTCGTCTTCGATAATCGGCGGCCGCGCATCATACTGCTTGTTATTGACGACCGGATACTTGTCATCTGTCATGGTCACGTTCGGACCAATAAAAACTCGGTTGCCGATGTGCATATTGTTGGGGATAAAAGCCCCGTGCTGAATTCGTACATCATCTCCAGTCACAACACGTCGGCCAATCCAGGCGCAGGAGCCGACTACGTTACGCCGACCCAGTCTCGCCTCAGCACAAACGGTGGCAAACTGCCACACAACCGTACCCTCACCAAGGACTGCCGAATCTGCGACTTCAGCCAATGCACTGGTTTTCATCTTCTTACTCCTTATCTCTAAGCTAATCATCTCGACCAATCGCACGCCTGTCGCTCCTCCACCGTCATAGACTGCTGGCATGATGAAGTCATACGCTTTTCGAGATAATGCCGGCAAATCGGTCAATGTACGGAGACCCAAGTCGTTCACACATCGTACTAGCGACGGTATGAACCACGGTTTCCCAATCAACTTGTCGCGCGATGTTTCGGCGCTTTTCAATTTGATCAATCGAAACGGCATCGGGTGCAAGTGACTCAGCCAGCGCTCGCGACCACTCCTCTTGTGTGCTTGCCAGCTTAATGACATGGGTAAAATCCAGAAGGGATCGAATGGGTGTTCCCACAATCGGCCTCCCACCGGCCAGATATTCATTGAGCTTGAGCGGATAGATGTATTTTGTGTAATCGTTGGCCTTGTATGGGAGCAGGCAGACATCCATATGTTGCGGATAGGCACAGGCGACTTCTATCGGCTTGTGGCCGAGAAGGTGCACGTTCGGCAATTCGGAGAATTGATCGATGAGCGGCGCATCCGCTCCCAGTTTGCCTCTTGGTCCCACGAAAACAAAAGACCACTCCGGGTGTCGAGTCGCCAGATGAAGTAGAAGCTGAAAATCCAACTGCGTCTTGATAATCCCGACATAACCAAACCGCGGATGGGGAATCCCTGCTAAATCAGCCGGCTCTGCCTGTGGGACCGAAAATGCTCGATAGTTCACGCCATTAGGGACAAACAGCGTATGGGCATTGAAATGCCCTTTACGTTCTAGCAACGCCGGAGAATGGATGAAGACTTGGTCGACTCGCTTCATCAATTGTATTTCTTGGTTTGTGATCGGCTGCTCGGTGGGAGAGAACGAATATTCATCAACGATATGATAACAACTGAGATCGTATGAACCGCTATCCAAGACATGGCTAAAATACGGCCGCCAGAGATAAAAGATAATGGTCTTGCACCCTTGTTGACGAAGCAATGCTGCTGCTCGGCAACCTCGTTCAGCCGCAGTCCAGGAGTCCAGCCAGGCGGGCCTGCCAAACTGAGGCAACCATCTTTCCGGCTGATACAAAGCGAAGCCCTCCGGGAACATCTCCAAAGAAGGAGAGCCATTCGTCGTCTTCCCACCGCCAAACACCAGTTTTCTCCAGCTTTGGGCAGGCTCAACCCACAGGACATGAAAATATTTGGAGAGGCGGGTAAGCACTTGATGCCGCGACAGCCAGGGACCTCCCCATTTCTCTGGAACAAATGCGACCACTCCGATCTCCGGAAAGAGCGGTCGAGGTAATCTATTATGGTTAGAATCCCCCCCAACATGTATTGGAGCGACATCGGTGATCATTCTATCTATGCCTCAATCACTCCGTCTGCCACCTCGGCATTTGCTCGATCCATTAGGTTGAGACGCATCTTGGAAGAATCTCACACAATGTCTTGCTGCAAGCCGTATTCATACATAACATATCGGAACTACATCGCTCAGCTTTCGACATCGCGTAGAAGACAAAGAGAGGCGTTCAGGTTTCGAAGGTCGGCTATCTTCTTGATAGACGAATACTTGATATTTCTCAGGCTGAGAGCCGGAATCGAACCTCTCGACCTTCGAAAAATAGCGTTCATATCGATCGGAATAGTCTCTGAGACAAAAACTTGAGTTCATCCGCATGATGAGCATCCGTTCGTAATCATCCTTCTCACACAGCTGCTTAAGCTCCATGCCGAATCTTCTTCAATAGACCTTCAACGGTCCGCTTAGGATTAAGAAGGTAATCGATGGCCTTTGAGCAAACGGCCGTGGCTAATCTCGGCAGGCTCAATGGATACCCCATACTTTCCATTTTCTCCCGGTGAAATGCCCAAAACTCTTTTTCCCGTAACCCGAACACCGAGGCGGCTAGATAGTCATAGTACCTGGCCCAATAGTATTTGAGTCGTGCACTGAGTTCCTCCTGACTCAAAACTGCCGGACCGAACTTCAGAAGCCTATCGATGTTATTGGGAAGATAGGTATTGTACCGCTGACTGTAAGTTCTCCCATCGGCTTCCCGTATTCTGATGTAGGTCAGCACTTGATGCACAAAACCAAAGTCCCAACTTTTTAAGATCCGAAGACAGGCTTCCGAATCACGATGGCTATTGGACTCATCGTAAAATGACTCCGAGGCCCTCACGAGGTCTGACCGCAACAAAAGTGACGTGGGGCTTCCAAACACATACGGCTTTCCTAAAAGAGTCCATCGGCTGATCTCTCTGCCTGACATCACTGAGCTGGCATACGGCAATCCATCCCATGATACCTTGTCTCCGACCAAGCTATAGGCGCCGACGATGGCGACGGTCGGATGAGCTTCCGCCAATTCGACCATTCTCATGAGGCATTCAGGAAACAGCCAGTCGTCGGCATGGACAACTTTGCAGTACTTGCTGTTCGATGCAATCTGACGAAATGCGATGTTCCCATTTTGGCCGACGCCGACGAATTCCGAGTTATTATGGATGCGAATTCTTTTATCTTTCTTGGCATACGCTTCTGCGATTTCGAGAGTCCGATCAGTACTGCAGTTATTGACGATGCAATATTCAAAATTTTGATAGGTTTGCGCCAAGACACTTTCAATACACTCAGACAAATACTTCTCGCAGTTGTAAACCGGCGTAAGTACACTGACCAGAGGCTGTAACTCTTCTCTCATTCCCCACACCAGACTTGCTTTTCACTTCACCGCTTCAACACTCAGTGGCTCCCTTCAAACCTTTTGCTCCCTTCTTCTCCAAAACACTCAACACAAACTTCTTGTACTCTTCTGCAAACTTCTCCTTTGTATGATTGTTCCGTGCGAATTCCCACGCTTTCCTGGCCATCTGCCGAAGCTGGTCGGAAGGAAGGTTGGATACCGTTTGCACGGCATGTTGTATCATATTGACGGAGTTATCCTTGAACACCACGCCAAAATCCTCCACGTCAACACTCGACTCATAGCTGACAAGAGGAATCAGCCCTGCATGCATACAAACAATCACATTCCCTCCTCCTGCTTCAGCGCAAGACGGATAAACCACTCCCAGACACTGCTTAGCCACTCCTATAAATTCAGGGTTCTCCACGTCGACCCACCCCACAGCATGAATATTTGGGGTTTGGTAGAGCTCTTTATGGTACGCTGTTACGAAATCTTCTTCTTTTTTTAACGGACCACATACGTAGAGATGATAATCCGGCATTTCAGCAAACGCTTCTAACACCAAATCTAAACCTTTGTGCACAAAGCCATGGCTACCGAACCAGAGAAAATTTGCTCGACAGACATCGAATTCTTTGTCGTCCGGCCAAGGGTAAACAACCGCTGGCGATTGAGGAAGTTTGTAAATCGGTTTGCCTGAATACCGAAGCGTATTAACATTAAAATCATTGCCACAAAGAGTAATATAATCAGCATGTTCGAGGGCTAGAGTCTGCTCTACAATTCGATCGCTTCCTTTGATCGTTATTCCTCTTCTCTGCTGCAGCTCCAATTTACGGCGATAGGTCGAATAGTTATTATAGACCCAATGAGCCGTATCCAGATGGGCGATCTTGATACAGTCACTATTAAGCAGATCGGCAATCCGATCAAAATTAATCCGGTGGCCCACGAATAATACATACGGCTTCTTCGGCTGAAAGATGTGGTTATGGGAATCAATCACATCTACAGAATATCCGAGATCCAAAAATGTTCTCGCAATCTGCAAACATCGCCACTGGCTGGTATGCGAATTTGGAATGGGTTCGTCTGATTTTAAGAGGAATGGTTTGATGTGATAGGAGATAAGTACTGAACCTTGCGTTTTTTTCTCCGGCTCAAGCGATACCGTTTTCTCATACACGCTGGGGACATACGGCCTTATATCTAGACCTAATTTTCTAAATATGCTCTTCACCAATTTCTTCATCGTTCCCCCTAGCGCAGAGTAATAAGAAGATACCTTTCGTCTTCGTACCGGAGGAAGACTGACTTTGATGAGATTTATTGGAAACAAGTTCCCGGCTTTTTTGTCTCCTGGTTCAAAACCCCTTTGTCTAATAAATGATTCTTCGTTGTACCATTCCCAGTGGTCATACCAGGTCCAACATTTATTCTTTTTATAAATGTCCCTAATTTCTTGCGCTAGGGCCTTATTCGTTTCGAAGGACGCATATTGGAAATGAAACCCATTCAGATGATTCAACATCAACTTGAACGATTTATTACTGACATAATTGGAATACCATAAGCGAAACTTCAGCTTCTCTTGCAAACTCTTGACGGCCTGATATACCTGTATATGCTCTTCATGTCCGTACTCCCCCCAAGGATTATGCGTAAAGACATTGAGACACCCTACCACGTGCACTTCTAGCTGCTGCTTCAGCTGCTCGTAATTCTTCTTGTATTGTTCACGCCGATGAAAGATTTTCTTATTCGCAATCTCTATTCCATAGTCCGTCACCACCGGGTTGTTCCAATCCCCACCATTGAATACCTCTGATTGATCAATATTGAGGATGGAGAGATTCTTCAGCGGGTATGCCGCCAAACTCTTTTGTCGCCCAACAGTCCACTCTGGGCAAGACTCGTTATTCATAAAACAGACGACGATCTGGTTTACCTTACCCAAAATAGAACTAAACCATAACACCTCGTCGTCGGGGTGTGCCGACACGATGATGGACTTTTCAAGCATGGTAGGAAACAGCATCATGCACCTAGACTAGGAAGCGCAGTGTTATTTGCCTCCAGAACCGATGGGGGACAGCTTGGATGTTTCTCACAATATTCGACGTTTGTTTGGAGCCTATTGCGCGACAGAAGACAGCGCTAGACCATCCGCCCGTACTCGCTGAATCGGCATACCTTCCAATCAAGCACGGGCGAGATGATACCAACCCGTTTGGGTTGCAAGGTGTACCCTACTCCTGCTACATCGAACGCTAATACCCTCTCAAGACGGGCAATAACCCTCACACCCTCCACGAATGCGGCGAACGTTAATTGGTAGCGGCCAGGTCTAAGTAGAAAAGGAGGAATTCTGATGGTAGCACGATAAATATCGGGCTCTCTGATACACCCATTCCATTCCTGCATGTCGGTGTCCATCGACTCAAACACAAGATTATTCATCGAATCATAAAGAAGACACGTGACGGAAAGATTTCTTATGAGAACCCTTACCTCGTAAACAATCTCAACCCAAAGCGATTCATTAAAATTTGTAACGGATACAGGTTGTTCATTATCAGATAACAGCTGTACGGATCTAAACCGGACCTCGGAGTGATTCGGTTCAGTTGCTTCCGGCAACCAGCTGGACTTGAGTTCTGTCCCGACTACCGATGACAAATAAGCGGCCACCACTTCTCCAGCGGATCCGCTCCGTTTCAATCTTCCTTTCTCCAATTGCACGGCCGTTCCACAAAGCTGCGTGATGGCCCCCATGTTGTGACTGACGAACAAAACGGTCCGGCCTTCTTTGGCCACTGCACCCATTTTCCCGAGGCACTTTCTTTGGAATCCTGCATCCCCGACTGCCAGCACTTCGTCCACTATCAGAATCTCCGGCTCCAGATGCGCTGCAACGGCAAAGGCCAAGCGAAGATACATTCCGCTGGAATAGTGTTTTACGGGAGTATCGATAAACTTCTCAACTTCAGAAAAAGCGACAATTTCATCAAACTTTTTATCGATTTCCTTTCTGGTCATACCGAGGATCGCTCCGTTTAAATAGGTATTCTCCCTCCCGGTTAGCTCTGGATGGAAACCGGTTCCCACCTCTAAAAGTGACCCGACACGCCCATGGATCTCGGCGAAGCCCGTCGTCGGCTCGGTAATCCGTGAGAGTATCTTTAAGAGGGTGCTCTTGCCGGCACCGTTGCCGCCGATAACCCCAATAACTTCACCCTGCTTTACTTCGAAAGAAACCTCTTTCAACGCCCATATTTGCTCGCCCAGGCCAGTGTCGTCCGCCGCCTCCCCTCGTAACAAACGTCCCACCCTGAGAAATGGAGCGGTGAAAGCCGAAGCCAAGGTATCCCGCAGGGTCTTGTATTTTTCCGCTTTACCGAGACGGTACCTTTTGCCGATCTCTTCGACTCGAATGGCAATGTCGCCCATGATCCCTCGCTGTGGACCCAGAGTGAGACGCACCGTCTGTGCCCTACTCTTAGCTGTGCGTTACTTTTTACGAACGCTGCTTACGTGGCATCAAACCACGTCAGCAAAAGTCTTTTCCAGACGGCGGAAATAAAATATGCCGCTTACCAAAATTGCCATGGCAGCCAGAAAAGAAACCATCACCATCGGTCCTGGCGCGGTCTCCGCCCCAAGTAAAGCCCAGCGGAACCCCTCCACCACTCCAACCATTGGATTGATGCTATAGAGTGTTCGCCATGGTTCTGACAAGAGACTGCTCGGATAGGCGATCGGGGTTGCGAAGAGCCAAAGCTGCGTCAAAAAAGGGATGATATGGCGCACGTCGCGAAAATGGACGTTCAATGCAGAAAGCCAGAGCGAGACACCAAGCGAAGTGATAAGCGCCAGCAGAAGCATCACAGGAAGCCAAATCACCTTGACCCCAGGAAAAATACCGTAATAGAGCATCATTGCGATCAACATCGTAAAGGCAATTGCAAAATCGATCAGACCCGATGTCACTGCCGCGATTGGGACACACAGCCGTGGGAAGTAGACCTTTTTAATCAGATTCGCACTGCCGACCAGACTGTTGGACGCTTGACTCAGCCCTTGTGAAAAG
The DNA here is from genome assembly GCA_030123625.1 of Nitrospira sp. Taxonomy (NCBI): domain Bacteria; kingdom Pseudomonadati; phylum Nitrospirota; class Nitrospiria; order Nitrospirales; family Nitrospiraceae; genus Nitrospira; species Nitrospira sp. Next base: position 3,363,791 of record CP126121.1, on the reverse strand, counting down.
AAGGTCCAGGGAACCAAGGCTGCATACGTGAAGATTGGATACGGAATTCCGTCGGAAGGGATCTTCGCCAATCGACCGAAAAAGAGGCTAAAGACGAGCATCGTGAACAGGGGTTGGATAATCGCCCATGCCGCGCCGAGAGCCGTCTGTTTGTAGCGCACCATCACATCTCGCCAGATCAAGAAATAGAGCAGCTCCCGGTATGCCCATAACTCTTGCAGTTGAACAGCCGCCCATCCCTTGGACGGCTCGATACGAATGACTTGAATATTTGATTGCATCAAATAGCTCGTGCGGTGTTTCTTATTGTGATGACATTGGACAGGAAACGTATCATGTCAGTCTCGTTTAACGGCATCCGGCATCACAGCACTTATCGGACTTGGCGATCGGTGCCATTCGATTGTTCTTTTAAGACCTTCATAAACAGATATCTTCGGCTGCCAACCTAGTACGCGATGCGTATGTTCTACGTCGGCGACTCGCACCTCCTCACAAAGCCGGCTCGATAGCACCCCAAACTGCGGCTTGATCGGTACTCCCATAATTTCAACAATCTGTCGAATCATGGCTCCTACCGAAACCAGTTGCCCTGTCCCCAAATCAAGCGTCAAGCCTTCAATTTCAGGGACCAACATGGCTGCGATGAAGCCATCTATCACATCATCTACATAGATCCAATCGGCACGCCACTCTCCACTCGTCAACTTCGGCTGATCCCCTTGCATAAGCGACTGTATACAGTATGGGATCACTTTCTTTTGATTCTGATTCGGTCCGTACACCATGTACGGGCGGACAATCACCACGGGCGTCTGATAAAGGGATTGAAACATCCGGCCGAACGCGTTGCTTGCCCACTTTGATGCCGCATATGGGGAACTAGGAGGGTTGTCTACCTGGCCGGCTTGGGGTTCGGTTAAGGACCCTGTCAGAATGATACGACGACAACCAATTTCTGAAGAAATTGTCAATAAATGGACTGTTGTGAGGAGTTGACTGCGGAATATCGGCACAACATGACGAATGTCCGGATCTCCGGTCGCGTGACCGGATAAATGGAACACCACTTGAGGTTTTACGCTTTCGAACAAGCTTCTGGTGGCAGCATAGTCTTCGAGGTCTACTCGCCACCATCGTGGATTTTCAGATGGAGCACCTTCAAGAGTACGAGAAACTGCATGGGCTTCCACTCCACATTGAACCAGCCGCTGGCAGAGATGAGAGCCGAGAAACCCGCTGGCTCCCGTCACTAACACTCTTTCCCTGTGACCAAGCGATTGTCGATTAATGAAGGCCTCTTCACCGAGCTGACTACTCATTACCAGCAATTTCGCATATTACCCGGAACTTCTCGTAAGCCACGGCTGACATTCTTCGCTCCTTGAACGGGATAGGCACGGACATCCTCCGATGAAGAGCCGCAAACCCCAGATCTATGGCTTCATGGCTTGGAATAAAGGCAATGGTCTGGCTTTAATGCTGAATCTCATTGACTCAATTATTATATTAATGTTTATTTGAGTGAATTTAGCACTCGTGCTTGTGCTTATGAATCCGTGACTTGGGCCTCCCACCTAGTCGAATCCGAGCGATTCTCCTAATGATTCCAACAATACAGACAACATAAATCCTACTTGATGGCGTGATACCTGATACTGAAGTGTCGATTGATCGGAATTAATGTTGTTGAAAATATAAAAGACCTCAGCTTTGATGTTCCTCGTCAACATATACTCCAGCCTCGATCCTCCAGTAATAGTCTGAAAATGCGAATCTGTATTGGGGAAAAATTGAGAAAGGGCATACCCTCCACTCCCTTCGACCATAAGTCGCTCATAAATTCTATGACTGATTATCGCCTGCACAAGATTGTTGATCCTCGCTCCACCCTGTAAAAAGAATGACGGTGTGGCTTGCCGTGAAAGCGTAAGATTGAGAACAGTGTCTCGCTCCGGTTTGGTTGTGACACGGATGGAACCAGACGGGAACGACCGCCCTACTGGTTCGACAAATGTTAGTCCTCCGCGGGCAGTGAATGTCCACTCCTGGAACACCTTCGTATAATCACCTTCGAGCGTGATGATATTGGTATTAAATGTCCTACCGCCTCCGGATCGCTCTTGGGTAATGAAACTCTGTCGATACAAGGCGGCGACGCTGTCGTTTCTCGTCAGGTTATATCGAGGTCCTCCGAACCATGTGTTAGTAATCGTATTGAAAAAAGTGGCCCCGGTTACATCCCCGCCTGCGGTGCTACGGGTCACCCTCCGAAGGCCGAATGTGTATCCACCTTCCAAAGAAACGTCTCGGGACAGAGGGAAGCTCCCATTGACCGCCGTTGTGTTGTAAAGCGTGCTCCGCCGAAACGTTATGAGGCCGCCACCGAAGACGTCGGCCCCAGCCAAAAAACTCCCAAAAGATTGCTCAGGGGTATATCGCAAGTTCTGGGTGACACCTAAACGCGCTCCTCTGACATACTGATCAGCCCATCGATTCAAGCCAACAGTGCCGTTGAGCAACGCGCCATAAAAGTCCAAGTTCGTATTGGACACATACTTGTTATAGTTTCCCCCTACCCTAAGGTTGGCTTCAATGTCTCGACTCTCGTGCTGCAGGGCTAGCCCCCCGCTCACAGTCGTCACAAAATCATCGAGCTGCGGGGCATTCCCCTGTGCGTCCCTAAGAAGGGACTTTGGTCTACGCCATACATTGCTATCGTATCGTTCCCTCAGCGAACCCCAGGGCACAATATTAGTTTCCGCATAAGCTGACACTGGTGGCAACGCTCCCCAGATAAGCACGGCCGCAAATGCGAACCGAAGCAATGGTCTATTTTTTACTTTCTCACAACACCACAATAGAATCACCACTGTCTTTTTAAAATCATCACTCCCTTTTTCAGAAGTAACTACAAACGATGAGGGTCGTCCGGAATATATCCAAGCGCGTTATACCATATGCATGGATTTTGGTGAAACAGAGTCAGCGGTATGCGGGACACTTTGTATCCCGCAATCATGGTACGACGACCGTATCGCCGGAGGCCAACACAATGTTACCTGGTTCACCACGACCGCTGACGAGATCATCATAACGCAGCGGAATGTGAATCTCTTGACGTTTGTGACCGGGGCTTTCAATCACCCGCACAACTTGCAACCGATTCTTGCTCGCATAGTTTGTGAAGCCTCCTGCCATGGAAATAGCCTGGAGCACTGTGACATACGATTTAAGCTGATACTTACCCGGCTTCGCAACTTCTCCCAACACAAACACCGAATAACTGTTGAGCTCTTTGACGTTTACCGAAACCGATGGATTCTGGATGTAGCCCTTGAGACGCTCGGTAATTTGCGCAGCAAGAGCCTCCGCCGTAAGGCCTGCCGCCTGAATATCCCCGATGATCGGCATCGATACATATCCATCCGGTCGTATCAAGGTAACCCTTGACAGATCCGGATTTTTCCAGACATTGATTTCTATTAGATCTTCGGAGCCGAGAAGAAATTCGGTCGGAACATCGGAAGCTTTATATTCTCTCGATGTCACCGGCCCTAGACAACCCGCTTGGATAGCAAAGAAGCACAACAAGAGCCCAACCGATAGAGTTCTCGTTTTTGACAAATATGCCGTGCGTATCCTTGTCCATCTCGCGTAATTGCCCACGGTAATCCTTTCCGGTATCCCCTATCGACCAGGGAAAACCACCATCGACTCACTCGGAACTACGAGCGTATCACCAGGTTTGAGCTCGAAATTGTCACTGATTCCGCTGCGGAGCACGATATCGTCGTAGCTCGCGGTCAATCGCTTTTGACCTGGCGCAGTTTCTGTAAACCGAAAAATGACAATTTGATTTCTTGCAGCAGATTCCTTGAATCCCCCCGCAATGGTAATTCCCTGTAAAAGCGTGGTTTTACTCTTTAGAGGATATTTCCCAGGATGCGCAACTTCACCAAGCAGAAAGATATTGGAACTATTGACTTCTTTCAAGGTCACAGCAACGACCGGGTTTTGAACGTATTCTTTCAGCTTGTTCGTCATTTCCTCAGCCAATTGAGTAGGCGTTTTTCCTACGGCCACCACATCGCGAATGATCGGCATTGAAATTCGCCCATCGGGACGTACCTGCACCTGCTTCGACAGATCCGGATTTCTCCATACAGTAATATCCAAGACATCTTCGGCACCAATCACGTATTCACTACCGACCGCATTCGAAAGTTTATCCATCATCACCTGGCTGATGGCTTTCTCGGTCTGAGGTGTCGTAACAGGCAACATAGTGTTATCTGTCGGCGATTTACCGCTAGCGGGTGGCTTCACCAAATTCGAATCACAGAATCCAGAACCCGAACTTACCGCCAGCATCAATGAAATGGTGAAAAACCACAAAGAGTATTTCATAACTTTAGATCCTTCTGTTGACACAACATCATGGCCGAACCCAACGTTCAAATTATATACATCTTCTCACAGTCCTTCCGGCATGCAAGAATTACCTCTCCATAGTTTTTGCATCTAGACACCGCAATCACAGTCAGCTTCTGCTTCCCTTACAACCGAACCTCGACCATTGCAAATGGTATCACCCTTCACTTTCAAAGCCATGTCAAGTACGATGGCCTGGAATGGATACAAACCTGTGCACCATAGAAAGGGCTTGAGGAGTGCCGATATCAATATACCGCCCGGTGGGGAATGTGACTCCATCGACTTTGAGCTTGGCCGTCACCGCCTCTTTCAATACGACCCCCACTGGAATATCGCCCTGGGCGTCAATTCTTCGATTTCCAATCACCCCGACCTTTTTCCCTCGTTTCACCCGGCGCAAAAACTGGTGTAAAAATTCTGTAAATACAGGCGTCCACACAGCGCATAACCAAGCATATCGTAGTCGTGACGTTCTTGGCTTTAGATGAATTGCACGAACGCGAAAAGCTGCGTCAATATCTATCATGTCCATGGCCTTGGGGTCCTGAGCAGGGAACAACGCCAACACCACGTCGCTCCCTGAATAATTTAACCGATCCAGCAGTTTAGCAAAAACCTCTTTCGGACGAAGAATAATATCTGGAAAGCCGAACGCTACGATCTTGTCCTTCACGAATGGATATGCCCGATCGATCGTATCAGGCGGACCACTTGACCCTTCGATCACCAAATAGGCAAGGTTCATTCCTAATATTTCTCCACCTCCCCAGTAAGCTGGAATGTCCCATTTGCCTCGCCGAATGACGATATAGCCCTTCCGAATCTCCGCTTGTTGCAGACATTCAAGCAGGTAGTGGCTGACCACCTTGAGGCGCGACGCCCGCAGATCGATCATGGCCTGTAAGCCGACAGGAAGTATTTCCTTGCTGCAGGGAAGGGGAGCCAGTCGAAGAGATCTGCCAGCTGCCGGAAGCACTGCCACCACTTCTTTTCGCCGATTAGTCCCCACCCCCATTTTGATGATCATCAGAGATCAAACTTCACACACATCATGTACTGTGTTCCATCTTATGTTGATATGTCAGCTCACCAGAATTGGCGGTTTCGTCATCATAGAGTGACACAAGATCGGCGGAAATATGTGAGAGGTCGCTAACCCTCAAATAATCCCTCATGGTGGTTCCGCTGCATTCTTCATCCACCCGAGGGGCACCTTTTTTCCCTGCCACATCATCAAGGTTTACAACACGGAAGTCTATGCTAAAGCGAGTTTTCCCAGAAATATTAGGCACACTCGAGTGCATTTGTGCTGCAGAAAACAAAATGATGCCTCCGGCTGGCACAATGAGGCGAATTTGGGGGTCAAGCGCAAGCGATTCTGTCGGTTTTGGTAGCGGCCTGGGATCTTCTTTTAGGAACGTTGCGACATGTGTTCCGCGATTTTGCTGATTCCACACATAGTAGTTATATCCTTTTGAGCTATTCTTTACAGGAACATTCCAATACTGCGGGTGAAAGGCCATGGCATTGTTGGACTGAATATCATAGATGGGGATCCACCAATTGATTTGGCAAGGAGGCGCGGAATACCACGTATCTCGATGCGGATGCCAGGCATACGCAATTCCCGTCGTGAGATAATTGTCGCTGGTGGAGGTTCGCATCTTCGGTACATCGAAATATGTCTTCTCAAGATCACAGCCCATCTCCTCAAAAATATCGCGCATGAGCGCTTTCGATTCGGAATGGTGGATGAAATTGGGCTTCAGTTTCCCAAGGAGATCGGCATACTGTTCAACGGAAAGATGTCGCTGAGCGGTCTCCGGATCATAAGGGGCAAAGGCTTCCTCGATTAATTTCCGGGCAAATTTGATAAATGCGAGAGTACTTCTTCTTGGTGAATACACGAGTAGCTGGCCTTGATATAACTCTTCACGGCGTCGTTCGTCCGAGAATGGAGGGTCAAAATAGATGGTGTTCATGGGAGATTCTCCATTAAGGAAGGTCTGATCAATTCACGTTTTCACTCGGAAATCTATTCCTGAACGGGTCACCAGAGCGAATTCGATGGGTATCCGCTAGCCCTGGCCGTCTCTTCGTGAGGTGCCCCCGCCGTTTGATGGCTCGCTACCAGCCACCGGACGCACGTTCCCTACGTCCCCGCCAAGAGCCGCCGTCGCGCCACGTACAGATTGGCCAATCCGCAGCTGATCTGGAGCCAATGGGTGTTCTTCGCCAGCCCACGGTACCGCACCTTGGCCCAGCCGAAGATCCGCTTGATCACCAAGAACGCATGTTCGACTTTCGCCCGGACCTTTGACTTCGTGCGGTTCCGGGTCCGCTCGGTCTCACTCAGGGGCCGATGGCGATGCGCTTTCGTCTGCACGAAACTCTGGGCGCTGGGCGCGTGCTGTCGAATCACCTCACGTTGCCCGCTATAGGCGGCATCGCCCCACACTCGCGTTTCCTGTCCATGCAGCAACTCCGGTAACACCTGGCTGTCATGCACATTGGCGGCCGTCGCCGCCACCGAATGAATCAATTTCGTCTGGCTGTCCACGCCGATATGCGCCTTCATGCCAAAGTACCACTGGTTGCCTTTCTTGGTCTGATGCATCTCGGGATCCCGCTCCTTCTGTCGATTTTTTGTCGAACTGGGCGCAGGGATGATGGTCGCGTCCACGATGGTCCCTCGGCTCACCTGTAAGCCATGCTTCGCCAGGTATTCCCCGATCCGTGCAAAGAGCTGTTCGCCTATCTGGCGGGCTTCCAAGAGATGCCGAAACTTGCAGATCGTCGTCTCATCGGGCACGGGCTCGCGGCCCAGATCAATCCCGACGAACTGCCGCATGGCGCGTGAATCGTACAAGGCCTCCTCCACGGCGGGATCCGACAGGTTGAACCACTGCTGCAAACAATGGAGACGCAGCATGCGTTCGACGCCGACCGGCGGACGCCCCGGCCCCTCAGCCTTGGGATAGACCGGCTCGATGGTCGCCACGAGGTCCGCCCACGGGACGACGCGGTTCATCTCGTCGAGAAACCGCTCGCGGCGGGTGGATTTGCGATACTGCTCGAATGGGACGTCCGCAAAGGTCTGTTGGTGCATGGGGCGCCTCCTTATCAGTGCTGCACTATCCGTAGCACATCGCGCGATGAGAATAAATCAGACCTTCCCTAAATGTTTCCCGGCCTCCGACATTCTTTCAATAGTCCAACCTCCAAGAGCGCTTCTGCTGCAGATTGAATTTTGCCGAACGGAAGATCTGCGCGCTCCGCGATATCAAGCAGTGTATGGCGTCCATCGGACGCGTTCAAGACCCAGAAGAGAGCCAATTCCGTCCATTGCTTCTCTTGTTGACCGGCCACTGCGCGATAGAGTCCCCGCCGTCCCAATTGCGGTTCGCATTTCGGATTTTGATTCATATACGTTCGATTTCCTTCCAATAGCTCCAATACCTCTAAGCACCGGCCATACGACTGAGCCAGGGATTCAACCTTCACAAAGGTTAGATTATCTGCGGAGGAATGATACTCAGAATATTGACCATGCTGAGCTCGCATGAAACATCCAACAGGCAAATCAAATCCCGGGGAACAATACTGCCGTTCATCATACCCATAAGGGAAGAAGTCGATGATGGTGTAAGTCTCTCCCGAATGCCTCAGCACATGCGCCATCGCCCGGTCGATCTCCGCATTACCCTGACGACTCTTTTTATAGGTGATGTTCCCCGCATCGCCCACCCCGGTCAAGACAAGCCCATGTTTAATACGAGACACCGCTTGTTCATTCTGAGCCAGCCAGGTAATCGACCCAATTGTTCCTGGAATGAAGAGAAAGCGGTATGAATATCGTCTTGGGCGTGTAGCCATGGTTTCGGCCAACTTCACGGCCACCGTAATACCCGACAAATTATCGTTGCACATGGAAGGATGGCATACATGACACGAGATGAGAATCTCATCAGAAATTTCACCCGGCACATAGAACTCGCCATACGTAAGCGAACCAGGCCGAAGACTCGAATCAATGACGACATCGTATTCATCATCGGATAGTCGTTCGAAATCTGCGTGTCGCAGACAAAAACCCCAATTCTCCTTGTAATAGGAAGTTCGGTACGGTATCCACTCCGGATGCTCTGGCAGCGTAAATAAATGAGGCCTGAGATCCGCCAACGGCATCTTTGCCCTGATAGGCAAACTATAACTCATCAGATGTAAATTGTGAGCTTTGAAATCGATGACTCGCTTTCCTTCTCGGTTCATCACATAGGCATCGGACACATTCCACTCCAGCGGAACCGTCCAATCGAACACCTGTGTTCCACTAGGAACCTCATGTATTTCAAGCGGGATGCGTTTTCGGATGACTCGAAGGGTTTCTCTGACACCCTCACCTGTAATACTCCGGCATATTGGATAAAGCTTCACGATAAAGTTATGCAGCTCTTTTCCTAACTCTTCACATCCCACTGCCTCTTTGGGGCGGACTGATGTCATGACGATAATTTACTGTTCTTGAAAAATGTTGGCCGTGTGCGATCCTTCTCCGACATGACTAAGATGGGGGCTGGCCAGACAATCTTGAACGCAGGATCATCCCATCGAAATCCTCGAGCGCTTGCAGGCACATGGAATTCCAACATGCAGTACGACACTTCCTCTTTTGTTCGAGCATGGGCAACCCATAGGCACAACATTTCGGAATATCGGAAGTCCGACGATTGTCTGCAGAGAGCGTTATTCCGAAGTGCTGACGATACGTCGGCGATGTAGGTCGCACGTCAACGATGACATCGTAGATGACTCCTGCAGTGCAACGGCCCAATTTCACTTCCCCATGTGGAACAGATTGGCAATGCCCCCAGAGGTCTTTCAGTGTATCAATGAAACACTTGACTGTATCCAGGTGACCTGAAATCCAAGAGCCTCGAACTCCTGTTGATGCCAGGTCCTCATGGATATCACACGTTCAGCTTGTACCGGCTCAGGATCGACTCGGAATACATCCTTGGGAGCGGCCTCTATGAGAATCATGAATGCACTTGCACTTCAGGAATCGGGACGACAAACTTCCCGCCCCACTCCCGAATGTGACTCATCTGCTGCATGACTTCTTCCTGAATATTCCAGGGCAGAATCAGGAGATAGTCAGGACGAGTTTCACGAATTCGTTCCAACCCATAAATTGGGATATGCACGCCGGGCAGAAAATGCCCTTGCTTATGTGGACTCCGGTCTACCGTGTAGTCAATAAGATCCGTTCGAACCCCGCAATAATTGAGCAACGTATTACCTTTTGCAGGAGCCCCATAACCGACAACGTGCTTGCCTTTCTCCTTTGCAGAAATGAGAAAAGACAGCAACTTTCTCTTGGTTACCTCAACTTGCAGACCAAAAGACAGGTAGTGAGTCAGCTGACCGAATCCGGCTGTTTCTTCTCGCAATTTCAGTTCCTTTACCCGCGCCTCTATGGGCTTAGAAGTATCGTCATCGTGACAAGCATAGATTCGCAGGGATCCACCATGAGTCGACAACTCCTCAACATCGAACACTTTCATTCCATGACGAGCAAACACCTGCACGACCGCCAAGAAGGAAAAATAGGAAAAATGTTCGTGATAGATGGTGTCAAACTGGTTCTGCTGCATCAGCTGAAGCAGATGCGGAAATTCCATAGTGATCAAGCCAGTCGGCTTCAACAGCGCCTTAAGCCCCTTCACAAAATCATTCAGATCCGGGACATGGGCCAGCACGTTGTTCCCGATAATCAGATCAGCAACCCATCCGTCAGCAGCTAAATCCAGAGCTGTCTTCTCTCCGAAAAAGGACACCTTCGTATGAATTCCCTTCTTCTTCGCCACCTCAGCTATATTGGAAGCAGGTTCGATTCCCAGCACAGGGATTCCTCGCAACACGAAGTTCTGCAAAAGATATCCGTCGTTGCTGGCGATCTCCACTACTTGGGAGCTGCGATTCAGACTGAATCGATCCACGATCATGTCGACATAGGTTTTTGCGTGTGCCAGCCAAGAGTCCGAAAATGATGAAAAATATGCGTATTCCGAAAAAATATCGTACGGCGTTGAGAATTGCTGCAACTGAACCAGCAAGCACTTCTCGCAAACATATACGTGCAATGGATAGAAAGGTTCCATGCGATTCAGGTGATCTGGCTTAATGTAGGAATTGGCCAATGGAGACATACCAAGATCGACAAACGTATGTTTAAGCGTCGCACCGCAAGACCGACACCCTGATTGCCCCATACCGATATTCCTCCTCCTGGCAAAGGATGATACGCCGCTCAATCCTCGTTACGACAACTGCCCCCACCCTCAAGCATTGCTTCGCTCTTTCCATACAAGGTCGTCTGTCAGCTGCCCACTTTCCCGCAATCGTTTTAATATGACCAGCCGTATCAACTCACCTGTACGGAACTCTTGGTCGCGAAACTGCATGGCCATGAGTCCATCACGGAGATCCTCCACAGCAGTCTGGAGGTCAACCATAGGGAGAAATCCTTGCGCCAACTTAAAAAACTTATCAAAATTTACTCGATATGAGCGTTTATCCGGTTGCGCATCTTTATTGATCGAAATTTCGACATTCGGCACAAGATTGGCCACAGCTGCCGCCAAATCCTTTACCTGATAATTCCATGCGTCGCTTCCCACATTTATTGTTAGAAAGGATCCACCATCTCGATGGTCTCGCTGCACAGCCCAGTCGATTGCTCTCGCCATATCCTTGACGTGAATCAAGGGGCGCCATGGTGTCCCATCACTCAGGATATTGATACGTTTTGACACAAGGGCGCCAGCCACAAAATCATTCAACACAAGATCTAATCGCAGCCGATCACTCATGCCGCATGCTGTTGCGAACCGAAGGCAGGTCGCTGTGAAGGCTTCCGATGCAAGCGACGCCAAATCTTGCTCCGTTTGAACTTTCGATTTGGCATAGGCCGTAAGAGGATTCAAAGGATCCTCTTCTCGACGGGGGCCACCTTCGGCAAATCCATACACACTGCAGCTCGATGCGAACACAAACTTTTTAACGCCTGCTCGCTTTGCTTTCTCGGCTAAATCGATACTCGCTCGATGGTTGATGTCGAGTGTAACTTTTTCAAAACTGGCACCCATAGGATCGTTCGAAATAGCACAGAGATGCACAATGGCGTCGATTCCTTGTAGGATTTGCTCAGGAACATATCGGATATCCCCGAAATGTTGCTGATCGGCCTGACTTTCAGGGAGTCGAGAAACACCCGTTAAACAATGAGCGAAGTATCCCATATCATAGCCTATGAGCGTTGCTTGAGGATGGGATTCTCGCAAACGACGCAGTACCAATGGGCCGACATAGCCCATATTGCCTGTAACTAGAATCTTCATGCCCTACCCTCCGTTTAATCCCTTTTCTTACCGTTGACATATCTACCAAGGAAGGCATCGCTGAAATGCCTGGCGAGGCAGCATCGTCTCATGCGCCGAATGCATAGACCCAAAGACTAATTTGCTTTTCCACAGGATACGAAACGGCGGAAAAATTTTACCATACCTTCCAAGGAGCCTTCGACGATTGCCATAACTCTTCCAAATAATTCTTCTCTTTCAGCGTATCCATACAGGACCAGAAACGATCATGCCGGTAGCCCATCAATTGATGATCTTTCGTCAATTGCTGGATTGGATCCCTTTCCCATACGGTCTCATCGCCTTTAATGTAATCAATGGCTCTATACTCGAGAACATAGAAACCGCCATTGATCCAGCCTTCCTCACCGTGAGGTTTTTCTTTGAAGTCAACAATGTGATCTTGATCGAACACAAGCCGTCCGAATCTAGCCGGAGGCAGGACCGACGTCACCGTGGCTAACTTTCCGTGAGACTTGTGGAACTTAATAGTGGCTTGAATGTCGACATCTGAAACTCCATCTCCATACGTAAATAGAAACGTTTCGTTCTCTCCTATCCATTTTTTCAGCTGTTTAAGCCGACCTCCTGTCTGAGTATGGAGACCGGTATCGACGAGATGCACTTTCCAATCTTCGTGTCGTTTCCCATCATGAATCGTCGTCTTTCCACTTCCAAGATCGACCGAAATATCTTTATTGAAAGCATAGAAGTTAAGGAAGTAGTCCTTGATCATTTCTCCCTTGTAGCCAAGGCCGATAACAAATTCCTTTATCCCGTGCGCAGCATAAATCTTCATGATATGCCACAGGATCGGTTTTCCCCCGATTTCCACCATAGGTTTCGGTCGCAGAGTGGTCTCTTCGGATAGTCGAGTTCCCCATCCTCCTGCAAGAATTACCGCCTTCATGCTCATTTCCTCCTTGGATCAGACCCACCATTTGAAGGAATTCCGTCGAAGCGCATTAGAACGATCCAGAATCTACGGAGTTATGCTGCAACATATGGAAGGAGTTGGTTGATCTCCCATACAACACGCGCCTGAAGCGTGAGGGTGCGCAGAAGTACCACCGCCCTTTGATGTCCTGGCATCTCTCGCATAAACACAGCCTCAAGTCCGACGAACGGCCCCTCCTTAATTTGAACAAGCTGACCGCTACTTAGCTCTTTTGGCTTCTTCAGCGCACACACACTTGAAGACTTGACATTCTACTCTTGACGGCATCAATCATCGCGATATCGACTTCCACAGGAGTCTCACCGAATTCCACTATTTTGCGAACTCCTCTGGCATAAGACACCACTCGATAATGCTCCGATAAATTGATTCGGACAAATAGATGTCCTGGAAAGAGAGGACAATTACAGTTCTCACCTTGCATCGTATAGCCTTCTGTTCTTGCAACAGTGGCAGAAACACTTCACCCCATACGTCGGATATTCTGCTCAGCTTGCTTTTCCTGGTTTGGCTTCGTACAGAGTACATACCATCGCATCTCGCAACATCTCAATCTATCCGAAAAATAATTGCCCATAGCTGCGTAATATAAACCTTAACAGCTATCGCTGTCCCGGTATCTACCGGATTTAACTTCTAATAAACTATATCCATCAGTCGACTTGCTATAGAAAAGCTGCTTTACAAGATAACAATATTTTCATAGATTCCCCCGTTACAGAGGATATCTCTCTCAGGATTCAAGTTCGCTTGTCCCGATCTTCCTTGTCAGGCGACGTACCACCCGATGATCGCTTCAATAATCCCCACCGTAGACACAAAGTATCCGGTTGATTAGATGCAGCCGTGATTTCAAATATACCGTATCCATGAACTGAAACTTCCTCCGCAGCGCGCTGCTCGTATTCTTCTTAATTGTCTCCACCGCAACACTCGCGCCGTATTTCGGAGGGATCATCCATGTGCACACGCACATGATGCTTGTCGGTCCCAATCTCCGTGAATGGCCAGTCCGGATAATATTCCCGCATCTCCAACAGCATGACCAATAAGTCCACCGTAGAGATTAGAGAAGTCTTGATCGATGCTCTACTCATCGCTACACAGGCGCCAGCAGCTCGAAATCGTCACTCTTCCGATACGGTTCACCTCCCAAGCTACGTGAAGGATATGTCATGGGTTGGGAACTATTCACAGACTTCATGTCTATAGTCCAATGTATTAGGGCCTGTTAACACTAATGACCCTGTTTATGCGATACTGCGCACATGGAAATCACCGACGCCCAGTATCGCCACATCGCGCCGTGTTTGCCGACGCCACGCGGCAACGTGACGCTCGACAATCGACACGTTCTGAACGCCATCTTGTACGTCGCCGAGCAGGGGTGCAAATGGCGCGCGCTGCCCAAGCGGTTCGGCAACTGGCACACCATTTATACTCGCATGAATCGGTGGTCGAAGAGCGGGGTGCTGGATCGCGTCTTTGCACAGTTGCAACATACTCAGATCATCCGCGTGAAGATCGAAGCCGTGGCTTTAGACAGTACCATCGTCAAGGTCCATCCGGATGGGACGGGGGCATTAAAAAAAACGGCCCGCAAGCCATTGGCCGGTCCCGTGGCGGATGGACGACCAAGATTCATCTGGTTGCCGCGGATGCTCGAACGGCCATAACCTTTGCCCTGTCCCCGGGCCAGGCCCACGATGCACCGGAGGGACGAAAGCTGTTACAACGCGTCGGGAGAATGCCGCGCCCGATCCCCCTATTGATGGATCGGGCGTATGAAGGCAATGCGACGCGGCACCTGGCCTTGGAGTTAGGCTATGTGCCAGTGGTGCCGCCCAAGCACAATCGGCTCGCGCCATGGGAATATGACCGAGCCATGTATAAACGACGCAATGAGATTGAACGGCTGTTCCGCCGGCTCAAGGGATTTCGGCGCATCTTCTCGCGGTTTGAAAAACTCGATGTCATGTTCGTCGCGTTCATTCATTTCGCATTGATCGTCGAAGGCTTGCGTTAGTGTTAACAGGCCCTAGTCTTGGCATCCGCACTGGGAGACTGATGATTCTTACTGCGAAAGTACAAGATTGCGGATACTAGGTTTGCTGTTCGAATCCCGAACAGGATTCACCGTAGCATTGATTATTTGTCGATATGCTCTCAAACCATGGGGCCTGCCCGGTATGCGTAGGGATACTAGAACATGAACTTAAGTCCTACGAAATACGTAACGTGGCTGCTTGAATCCCCAATCGGAAGTTTTCTTGTCCAGCGCACTTCAGCAAGTGTGGGGGTTTCAGCAATTGTTATGGGGGTCGGCACGTAGATTTTCAATACTTGCTCAATATCCGGGGCTTGATCCATAAGAACCAACATGCCTCCGCTACTAATATTCAGCGAGAGCGCTTTCCCTTCTTTGACAAGATTAGCTTTCCCTGTCTCCGGCATGGTCATCTCATAAAGAATCGGCCTGAGTAGTGCCGCTCTCTCACTATGGTTTTCGTAGCTATCTCTTATCGGCCACTCCCATTCCATTGACGCCACGTCCATTCCTCCCCTTGTAAGAATCGTTGCTTGGTTTTCCATATTAATTGGTTATTGTCTTAAACAACATATTAGCTATTCGCGTATCGGCTGGGGGTGTACTTCAACTAACCTTTAACTGAATGCCAAATTGAGTAACTGAATGCCAAATTGAGCTGGAATATATTTATCGCCGTCCTGAATCGACAATACCAATGACGTAGGCTGCTTTCTCAAAGGTATATGTTGACTCCCTCGAAAGGGTTAGGTACAATTCCCGCATTATCTCATTCTGGCTTCCGTTTTGCTTCCGTCCAGTTAAGCTTATTACCCCTAATGTATTATGACAGAAGCAGTTAAAGGTATTGACCAAACAGATACCCTGGCTGACCAAAGGGCGGGGTCTGGGATAGTGGTGCTTTCGGCATCTATGCAACTTCTACATATGAATCGACAAGCTACAGAGCTTGCCAAAAAGATCAATGCTGTCGACCATGGGAGGACTACCACGATCTCAGCGCATGGAGTCCTCCCAACGGCTCTGACCGAACTTTGTGCGGAAATTATTAAAGCCCTTCACATACGCACGGAAGCCAAGGACTGGGAACAATTCGAACTCAAGCGCGTAACAGGCGATCCCAATCAGCCTATCCTTCTAAGAGGTTTTGGCTTACCGGATCGAGGAGGCATCCAAAACGCCAGGCTTGTGGTTACCATGGAAGAGTTGGGGCGGAAACAAAACCTCAATACAGAGCATGCTCGAGAACGTTTTCAGTTGACCAACCGTGAGCAATCAGTCGTTGAACATTTGGCAAAAGGGTGGACCAATAAAGAAATCGCCAATGCTCTCCAGATTACTGAACAAACTGTAAAAGAACACATTAAACACATCATGCGAAAAACCAACGCTACCACCCGTACCGGGATTCTCGTCCAAATCTTCAATTCTTGAACATCCTGCCCCCCAAAGCTTGCCTGATATTTCGGTTTCTTCCGTTGTGGTAATAGCGCAACAGTGAGTCGAGATTGATACAGAATTTACCCGGCGAATCCACAAAGCTCTTACTTTTATTGCGATTCCATGGGATACCACTTAGGCTCGATATTTGCTTCCGTATTTATTGGTTATCATGAGGAGTAGATGAATGAACTGTGACAAGATCAGAGGCGTGCTGGCGGTGGGATTACTGGGAACAGCAGTCTTCACTTCAGGTTGTACCACCGGTCCTTCACCTCAGTTGCTAGAATTAAAAAATAGCGGCTTCATGTCACTCTGGAAGACTTATGCTGATTGTAAATCAACCTCTGACCTACCCCAGGCAACTTCAGATCTGGCGTTACTGCGTTCAGCTAGTCAAGAGATGAACGAAGGGTTTATCTTGCCGCTGCCGACTCAACTTGAGCGCCTAGTGGCCAATCCAACGAATCGGGTAGCAGTCGATGTAGAAGCAATGGCTGTTGCTTGCGCCCTACACACCGGAGAACTAGCCCTTAATCAAGGACAGACTGATATCGCTCGTGATCTTCTGGTTTCGGTCATCAAGCTCCATAAGGAAGAAAGCTCTTACTACGTTCTAAAGGCAAAGACCTTGCTGGCAAAAATCGAGCAAGGAGTCAACGTTTCCTTCAACGTCCGCTAGCTCTCTTTTCTTCGGCTCTGCAGTCCTCGATATAATTCTACGTACAGCTTTGCCGATCGCTCCCAGGACAGATCGGCCTTCATTCCAGTATGGATCAAGGATTGCCATGTCTGTCGCTCTTTGTACACATGAAGCGAGAGCAAAAGGACCGAGAGCAGAAAGTCAGTCGAAGCATCAATGAAATGGAAACCAGTAGCGCACCTAGATTTGACTGTTGATGGTCGAAATGGAACAACAGTGTCCGCCAATCCTCCGGTACGGCGCACAATAGGTACCGTGCCGTATCGAAGGCTATACAGCTGACTTAGTCCGCAGGGCTCATAGCGAGACGGCATAATTAACATGTCCGAGCCAGCTTCAATACGATGCGCTAGCCCTTCATCAAAGCCAAGGCATAAACCAATGCGATGAGGATACCCGGCTTTGGCTGCAATAAATTGTTGTTCCAACTGGTGATCTCCCGTCCCGAGCACTACGATTTGTATGTCCAAGAACATGAGCTCAGGAATCACCTCTACCAAGAGATCAAAGCCCTTCTGGGAGGTCAGCCGGCCGATCACAGCCAATAAGGGTACATCGCGATTCGGCAGTCCAAGTTCGCGTTGCAGCGCTCGCTTACATGCTTGTTTTCCAGACAAATCAGCAGCCGTATACTGCGCAGGCAGGTAGGAATCGGTTTCTGGATTCCAAGTAACGACATCGATGCCATTTGTAATCCCTGTGACCGCATCCGCACGGCTTGCCAACACACCTTCAAGACCGCACCCATATTCTGCGGTCATGATCTCCTTCGCATAGGTAGGACTCACCGTGGACACGGCATCCGAAAAGATGATGCCGCCCTTCAGACAGTTAATCGACCCATAGAACTCAAGGCCGCTGGGGGAAAATAACGATTGTGGAAGCCCCGTCTTCACAAACTCCTGTCCTGGAAAAGTTCCTTGATAACCCATGTTATGCAAAGTCAGGAGCACTTTCAGTTGGTCAAGTCCCTTATACTCGTGAGGAAGAACTTTCAGATACACCGCGCACAGGGCCACTTGCCAATCGTGCAAATGCAGCACATCAACCTTCTCGGCTCGCGTCTCGATCAGACCTCGCACTATTTCGAGGACCGTACGACAGAATAGGACAAACCGTTCCAGATTGTCGGGATAATCCTGATGGTCTTGTTGGTAGAGGCCGGGGCGATCAAAGTAGGGATCGTACCGCACGAACAGCACTCTCAACCGATGCACTGCGCCGCTCACCGGTACGTTCTCTTCTTCCACCATTACGTCTACAGGCTTTCCATCCACTGGAATAGAAAGTTGCATGGTCAGTTGACGAACTTCACCGGTTGCTCGACCTCGATAACACGGGATTAGCAATGTCACATGATGTCCAGATTTCGTCAGCTCGATCGCCAACGCGCCGACCATATCGGCCAATCCGCCCGTCTTGGCATACGGGACGGCTTCGGAGGCTGCCATCACGATGTTCAAACCATCCTCTGATGCTGGTGCCATGTAGGGGGCTAACGTCTAAGGTCGGGAAGCTTCATCAAGCCGGGTTTTAAATCGATCCTCATAGGCCCAGGCTTTTGCAAGTGCATACAACTCCTCGGCCTTGAGTGCTTCCTTATAAACAAGGCGGTCATCGAGGAATACTAGGAGCCAACCTCGATCAGGATATGCAAAATACACTCCTTCATCCGCATGCACACCGGACTTCCATCCCTTCGGAGCCTCCCCTGTCGCCACCCGCGATCGAGGAATAACACTAAAGTCCGGCATCACGAAAAAATAAGAGAACTCACTGTGATAAAGCGGCGGTTTCCCCCAGGCATTGACGACTGCCCTGGTGGTAATTTGATCCAGCACAAGATCATTGGCTTGTACCAGCTGTTCTTGCTGTTCCAGCGTCGGCATGCTCTTACAGCTTACGATCAACGCCAGTGCTAAGGCGGCTCCGCTTATGCACCGTATGGATTTTAGAGAGTCAGAAATATTGGTCATGTTGTACCAGGCCTCACATGAGCCGTCGGGATTTCGGCTCAACCGGCTTCACCGGCTGGCAGATGTCGCACTGGCACAATTTTCTTAGCAATGAATAAGAATAGATACCAGTATCATGGCCGTCGCTCCATTTGAACTGGAACGCGTAGCGTCCCACCGACTCGATATCCTGGAGCATAATTAAGATCGGTATATCCTCGGATTTAAGACGCCGCTCGCCTGTCCACTCATCGACACAGGCGGCGCAGGGACAGTGCTGCCGCAAATAACGAACTGAATAGATGCTCTTGTGGCCATCACTCCACTGGATTCCGAGCACTCCCTTGTCGAGCCATTCCATATCCCGCGGTTCCAGAGAGGGAGCTGCCATGTTTGCGCCTTTCATCCTGCCTGGCTCATCCTGGCAATGCGGGCGACAGGAAGTCAATCGGTGGTAGCCGTTTCCCGGCAACAACCGTGACATATCTCTCGATCGCTTCCTCCACTTCATTCCGCACTTGCCCCGTAGCTCGCAACCGCTTGAGTAGCGTAGGAGCTAGCCGAATGGCTTGTTGGAGAAACAAAAAACTGCCCCGGGAGAATGCGACACATCGAACTCGTTGACGTGCGGCACAAGTCAGACACACAAGGCCTCCAGCGATCGGGGAAAATTGAGGCTCCCCGACGAAATGCATTTTCCCACAGGCAGCGCAATGATCGGTCTGCGGACGAAACCCCGTCAACCCGAGTAGTCTGATCTGAAAGAGGAGCGCCGTAAAGGTCGAATCTTCACTTTCATGGAGCGAGGCAAGGCCTTGCTCCAGCGTATCAAACAAGAGCGGGTCCGGATCTCCATCCGGAGTGATCGCTGCGACGACATTGACCATCCGTGCCGCTGAGGCCATCAAGCGAAGGTCTTCCCGCAGCACTTGAGAAGACCGTACTAGATCGACATGCGAAATGCGAAACAGGGAATCCCCTGTTTTTTCAAATAGGTTCAGGCGACACACACTGAACGGCTCGATCGCCCCCCCGAAGCGGCTTTTTTGACGACGGGCACCACGAGCTACGCCTCGGATTTTACCCAGATCCTTCGAATAGAAGGTGATGATCCGATCGGCTTCGCCCCACTTACGGCTCCGCAAGATGATCGCCGTCGTCTTTACCAGAGACACGACTTTCTCCCTTCCCTACCGCGATAGAAGCGTTGTGGATGCATCAGTCCCTGTCACCGGAGGGACTCTAAGAAAAGAGTGGCTAAAGTCAGGTAGATGGTAATACCGGTGATGTCATTAGCCGTCGTGACAAAAGGACCGGCTGCAACGGCCGGATCGACCCCCACGCGTTTGAGGAGAATCGGCATAATCGTCGCCATGCTGGTCGATACCAAAAATGCAATGATCAGCGAAGCTCCTACGACCATACCTAAAAACCCTTGATGCAAAACCCAGGCGACCAGTGTCAGTGTCACCCCGCAGGCCAGTCCCATAACCAAACCAATCTTCGCTTCACGAAAGAAGACGGGCCATACATGAGTGAGTTCCACGGAACCAGTGGCTAACCCTCGAATAATCAACGTCGAGGACTGCAATCCCACATTCCCGCCCATCGCCGCAATCACGGGGATAAAACTTACGATCGCCACAACCTCCTGGATTGTATAACGAAAATACCAAAGAATCGCCCCAGACAAGAGGCTTCCCACCAAGTTGGTGAAGAGCCATGGCAACCGCAGTTTCGCCGAACCGAAGCTCGAAGACTTCGAGCCCGTTTCTTCTTCAATCGCCCCGGCCATCTTCAACATGTCTTCAGTCGCTTCTTCCCGAATCACATCGACTACGTCATCAACCGTGATAATGCCCACGAGTTTGCCGTCCCGTTCCACAACCGGAATCGCCAGCAAGTTATAGCTGGCCACCTGCCGCGCGACTTCTTCTTGGTCCATGTCGATCGCTACACTCATAACCTCTCGGGTCATGATATTTTTCAGTGGAGTTGTCGGAGGGACGGTGATCAGCTGTCGGAGCGAAAGGACACCGACCAGGCGATCATCTTTGTCCGTCACATAAATATAAAACACCATTTCTGCATCGGTGGCTTGCTGTAACCGACGGATCGCTTCCTGTGCCGTGGCATCCTCCGGCAAGGAAAAGAACTCCGTGGTCATAATCGCGCCTGCCGTATCCTTCGGATACTTCAGGATATCGGCAACCTCGGTCGAATCCTCGGTTTTCATCAAAGCGAGGATTTCTTTGCTGCGCTCTTCGGGAAGGAATCCGAGAATGTACGCCACGTCGTCGGGACCAAGATCTTTCAAGAGCCATGCGATGTCGGAATGCAACAGATCCGCGAGTACTTGCTGGATGCTTTCGCCGTCGAGTTCACTGAGCGCTTGTCCGCGCTTGCCTTCGCCGCGGACCAGTTCAAAAATCTCACGCTTTTCCTTCGGAGAGGAGAGATGGGTCACCACTTTGGCAATGTCCGCGGGATGCATACGTCCCAACATCTTGGAGAGGTTCGTAATGGCTCCGCGTCGCAGTAACTTCTGCACCGACTGGATCACAATGTCCGATTTCGTCTGTCCGCGTTCGGTTTGATCGCGCAAGATTTCGCGCAGCACATCGCGTTCGGACGGACGAGGTCGCTGATCCGGTACCCGCGGCTCTATCGGTCGTTCCGTCTGCATGCCCGTTCTTCAGTACCCTAACTGCAGCAAGATCTGCTCGTCCTCGCGCCAGGCCTTCTTCACCTTCACCCACAGTTCAAGGAACACTTTCATACCGAATAACCGTTCCATATCCAATCTGGCTTGCGTACCGATCGCTTTCAAACGCTCTCCTTGTTTGCCGATCAGGATGCCTTTCTGTGTCTCTCGCTCCACCAAAATCGACGCCCGAATCTTCGCCAATTTTCCCTGCTCGACGAACTCGTCGATTTCGACCGCAACCGCATACGGCACTTCTTCCTCCGTCTCCTGCAACACCTTCTCACGGATCATCTCAGCCGCCAGCGTTCGCATGGTCTGGTCTGTCACGACATCGTCGCCGTAGGCTCCTTCCCCAGACGGAAGATAGGGGACCGTCACGGCCAGCAACCGGTCGACATTGTCGTCGGCCTGGGCAGAAATCGGCACGATCTCCGTCCACGCGAAGAGTTTGCCGTAACGATCAAGGACCGGAAGCAGCTTCTGCTTATTGACAAGATCGATTTTCGTAACGACAAGGATGACCGGACGGGGCTGTTTGGCCAACGCCTCCTTCATATGCTTCACGGCGGTCAGATCGCCGGGACCCGGCAGACTCGTGGCATCCATGAGCATGTAGAACAGATCCGCACCTTCCATAGTCTCCACGGCGGTACGCACCATTCGGCGATTCAGCAAATGCTCGGGTTTATGAAGCCCCGGCGTGTCGAGAAAGGCAATTTGCGCTTCTCCCACATGCACGACGCCCATAATGCGGGTTCTTGTGGTCTGAGGTTTACTCGACACAATCGAAATTTTTTCGCCGAGCAGACGATTGAGCAGCGTCGACTTACCGACATTGGACCGGCCAATGATGGCCACTGTTCCAAATTTCATGGCTTTGAAAAGGGCTGTCGTTTTTTTTCAGGATTCGGCGCCAGTTGATACACGGTTTCACCCTTGCGCACATAGCCTAACTGCTCTCGAGCCAACTGCTCGATTTTGGCAGGGTCATGCTGAAGACGGGTAATATCTTGCTGCAAGGTGGCATTTTCCCGGCGTATAGCCGAGAGTTCTTGTTCCAAATTCCTGGCGTGATCGCGCATCGAAAGATATCGAGTCAGGCCCATTTCTCCTGAAAACAAGGCTACGAATAGCCATACGCAGCCACCTGTGCCGATCACTTGCATAATGATAAGTACCCGCTGCCGCCATTTCAGCCACTGCCGTCCACGATTCTGTTTGATGATCATCTTCCCATCCGCCGACTATGAACCCGCTAAGCTCCGGCCTTTACCGCTCCTCGACCACGATAGAGCGCTACGGCTCCCAATTCCTCTTCGATTCGAAGCAATTGGTTATATTTCGCCACACGATCCGTTCGCGATAAGGATCCTGTCTTGATCAATCCGCTGTTCGTCGCGACCGCTACGTCCGCAATCGTGGTGTCTTCCGTCTCGCCTGACCGATGTGAAATAATCGCCGTATAGCCTGCCCGCTTCGCAAGTTCGATCGCATCCAAGGTTTCCGTCAAGGTCCCGATCTGATTGAGCTTGATCAGAATCGAATTCCCGATTCCTTCCTTGATGCCCTTCGAAAAGATTTCGACGTTGGTGACGAAGATGTCATCCCCGACAAGCTGCACTCTTTTACCCAGCTTCTCCGTGAGGATCTTCCAACCCTTCCAATCTAATTCGCTCAACCCGTCTTCAATCGAGAGAATCGGATAACGATCCAGAAGCTTCCCGTAGTAACTAATCATTTCATCCGATGAACGTTCCGAGTTTTTTTCCGCTTCGAGAACATACCGTCCCTTGTCATAGAATTCGCTCGCCGCGCAGTCCAACGCCAAGGCGATATCCTGACCAACCCTATAGCCGGCGTCTTCTATCGATTGTGAAATCAGACCCAGCGCTTCTTCGTTCGATTGAAGGTCCGGGGCGAATCCACCTTCATCTCCCACGGCCGTATTGAGCCCTTTCTTCTTCAAAAGGGCCTTCAACGAATGAAAGACTTCCGTGGCCATTCGGAGGGCTTCGCTAAACCGGCCGGCACCCACCGGCATGATCATGAACTCTTGGAGGTCCAAGCGATTATCGGCATGAGCTCCGCCGTTGATGATATTCATGAACGGTACGGGAAGCACTCGGGCATTCGCCCCTCCGAGATAACGATAGAGAGGCTGCCCCGTTTCATTCGCCGACGCCTTCGCAACGGCTAACGAGACACCCAAGATTGCGTTGGCACCCAGCTTACTCTTGGTCTTCGTCCCATCCAACGCGATCATGGCTAGATCGATACCGGCCTGATCGAATGCTTCCTTACCGAGCAATTCGGGAGCAATGATCTTACTGATATTTGAGACCGCCTTTGTGACGCCCTTTCCCATCCACCGTTTCTTGTCACCGTCGCGGAGTTCGATCGCTTCCTTTTCCCCCGTTGACGCACCCGATGGAACGGCCGCCCGCCCTTTTGCACCGCTTTCGAGCGTCACCTCGGCCTCAATCGTCGGATTGCCCCGTGAATCGATGATCTGCCTGCCCTTGATTTCTCGAATCGCGCTCATAATCACTCCGCTCCAGTTAGCAAATGAGCCAATATCTTGGCGTCCGACTTTCTCCTCTACCCTTTTCAGCGCGGGTGGTGCTGACTAGGTGGCTGTTTGCACCCTCCCAGCCCCGCCGCGCCAAGACGCGGCCTTCCTCAGGCACCCGCAGCGGAAGGGACCACCGGGGGATGGGTGAAGCAAGGACGAATGGACCCGGTCGGCGACAGGACCCGCGCTCACCCCAACTTCTTCTTCAATAACTCATTCACCTTTGCCGGATTCGCTTTTCCTCCGCTCACCTTCATCACCTGTCCGACAAGGAAACCCAATACTTGTTGTTTGCCTTCCTTGAACTGCGCAACTTGCCCAGGATTCTTGCCAAGGACCTCTTCGATGATCTTCCCTAGCGCCCCTTCGTCAGAAATCTGCGTCAATCCTTTTTCCCGAACAATCTGATCGGGAGCCTTCTCACTGCTATAGAGTTCCGGAAAGATTTCACGGGCGACTTTCAAACTGATGGTCCCTTGGTCCACCATCTGCAAAAGGCTCACCAGCCGTTCAGGTGTGATGGGCGACGCTGAAATATCCATCCCGGAATTGTTCAACTCTCTCATCAACTCTCCCATCACCCAATTACTCACCGTCTTGGGTTGATTGAACTGCTTCGCGCAAACTTCAAAGTAATCCGCCATGCCCTTCGAAGCCGTCAAAACGGTGGCATCATATTCGGGCAACCCATAGTCCGACACGAATCGCTTCGTCCGCACAGCCGGCAGTTCGGGTAAGTTGGCACGGAACCCTTCGATCCACGCATTGTCCAACTTTAACGGCACCAGATCAGGGTCGGGGAAGTACCGATAGTCATGGGCTTCTTCCTTGGAACGCATGACCGCCGTTTCACCACGTTCGATGTTCCAGAGCCTCGTTTCCTGGCGAATCTTGCCTCCTTCATTCAATACTTTGGTCTGCCGTTTGATCTCATATTCGACCGCATCCTTCACATACTTGAAGGAGTTGATGTTCTTCAGCTCGACTTTCGTCCCAAATTCCTGCTGCCCCGACGGGCGCAGCGACAGGTTCGGTTCGCACCGAAAGCTTCCCTCGTCCATATTCCCGTCGCAGACGTCAAGGTACATGAGGATATCCCGGAGTCCTTTGAGATAGGCCACCACCTCGTCAGCCGAACGCATGTCCGGTTCCGTCACGATTTCCAACAGCGGCGTGCCGGCGCGGTTCAGATCTACTCGACTCGCGCTAGTACCGGTCTCATGAATGTTTTTCCCTGCATCCTCTTCCAAATGCGCGCGACGGATGCGGATGTGTTTTGTCCCGCTACTACCGCGAATCTCAATCCACCCATGCTGGCAAATCGGGGATTCATATTGGGAAATCTGATACCCTTTGGGTAAATCCGGGTAGAAATAGTTCTTCCTTGCGAATTGATTGTTCCTCGCAATCGTACAGTTCAGCGCCAAGCCTGCACGAACCGCCATTTCGACCGCCGTTCGATTGATAACCGGCAAACTGCCCGGCAGACCGAGACAAACAGGACAGGTCCGGCTGTTGGCCGGCAGACCGAATGCCGTACCGCACCCGCAGAACATCTTGGAGTTGGTCCGCAATTGGGCGTGGACCTCCACTCCGATGACCGTCTCAAGGATCATCCTCGATCAGCCCCCTCGTCGTGGATGCGGCCGCGTTCGCGCTTCACGGCTTCGCGTCCCGCATCGAATGCCTCCCGCAGAACCGACCGTTTCGTTTCGACAAACTCCTTGCCCTGATCGACGACTTCTTCAAATGCCTCACCGGCCCGTCCCGCAAGGTCTCGCAGATCGCTTTCCGCACGGCGGGCATAACCCCGGAGTTGGTCGCGCGATTCGCTTCCTGATTGAGGCGCCAACAACAGCGCAGCCACGGCACCCATCGCTGCACCGCTCAGAAACGCCAAAAAGATCGCCGCCGATGTTCCACGTTCATCCGCCATTGTGTGTTCCTCCTTCTTGTCTCATTCGTTCTCGTACGACTTTGGTGGCCGCCTTGAAGCCCGCAACCATGCTGACCACATTGCTCAAGAGCGTGCCGCCCGATCCACGAACAACATTATGGACGTGTTGCACCGATTCGCCGACTTCCCCCACCGCGTGAAGCAACACAGCCGCATGTTCTACTCCCTCACGTGCCTGGTTCGTCACATCGCTCAAGTTCTGGCTCATGGACCGAAGTTCCGCCACGAGTGGGGGAATCTCGGCATTCATCTTCGACAGGAGCTGTTCGGACTCGGCCACCGTTTTGCGGATTTGCATCAAGACCGGCACGAGATACCCGACCAACACCGCAAATGCCACGGCCACGAGGAGCGCAGCAATTTCAACGATCGTCATAGTTGCCAATCCTCCTGGTCTTCCATCATCACTATCATCTCTCAATCACTCCCGACCGTATCAGCGCCTTTCTAAGATGCCATTGTGTCGATTGCTCATAGGCATGGGCGGCCCGAAGCACCGTCTCTTCCTCAAAGGCTCGGCCGATCAGCTGTACGCCAATGGGAAGCCCTGTTTTGCTGAAGCCGCAAGGCAGAGCGATCGCCGGTAAACCGGCGAGATTGACCGAGATCGTAAAAATATCGGAGAGGTACATCTGTAGAGGATCTTCGCTCTTTTCACCAAGCTTGAAGGCGGGCGTGGGCGTGGCCGGAGTCACGATCAGATCCACTTCTTTGAACGCGGTCGTGAAATCCTGGCACACCAACGTTCGAACGGCTTGAGCCTTCCCATAATAGGCATCGTAATAGCCGGCACTGAGGACATAGGTTCCCAGCATGATCCGACGCTTCACTTCCGGTCCGAATCCTTCCTGCCGCGTCTTCATGTAGAGTTCGAGGAGATCTTTGGATTCCTTGGCACGGAAACCGAACTTCACCCCGTCGAAGCGGGCGAGATTCGAGCTGGCTTCCGCCGTCGCGATCACATAGTACACAGCGACAGCCGCGCCGGTGCTTGGCAGACGGATTTCCCTGATCTCAGCTCCAAGATTCTTCAACTCCTCAATGGCCGCTCTGACGGCCTGCTCGACGTCCGGGTCGAGACCTTCGGTAAAAAATTCGACCGGTACACCGATCTTCAGAGATTTGAGATTTCGTTTTTGCAGCGCTTTCATGTAATCCGGCACGGAACGGTCGATCGACGTGGAATCCATCGGATCATGACCGGCAATAGCCTGCAGAAGAAATGCCGCATCAGCCACGTCTTTCGTAATCGGCCCGATTTGATCCAGCGAGGAGGCGAACGCGACCAGGCCATATCTCGAGACCCGCCCGTAGGTCGGCTTCAGTCCCACTACGCCACAGAAGGCTGCCGGCTGCCTGATGGACCCGCCTGTGTCTGAACCGAGTGCCGCCACACATTCCTCCGCCGCCACCGCCGCAGCAGACCCTCCGCTTGATCCTCCTGGAACACAATGCAGATTCCAGGGATTTCGGCTTGGGCCGAACGCGGAATTTTCCGTTGACGATCCCATCGCGAATTCATCTAAATTCGTCTTGCCCAACAGAATGTACTCTTGCGTCCGCAACTTGGCGACGGTCGTCGCATCGTAAGGGGGGATGAAATTCTGCAACATTCGAGAGCTGCAGGTCGTGTGAACACCGTCCGTGCAGATATTATCCTTGATGGCAAGAGGCATTCCGGTAAGAGGCTTGGTCTTCCTCCATTCCTTGAGCTTCCGGTCTAAAGCCTCCGCCTGTAGGGATGCCGACTCTTTCGTTTGTGTGACGAAGGCCTTCACCTTGGGCTCTACTTGATTGATACGCAGGAAGTAGGCGTGCACGATTTCCGTCGCCGTCACTTCCCCTGCCCTGAATTGTTTCTGAAGCTCGAAAAGAGTCAGTTTATGAAGGGACATGAGTCTCTCACTAGATGGGTAAGATGAATACCGACCTACCGGGCGTCATTGATCGGCCGGTTCATAGCGTGTCAGCTCACCGTGACAATTCGATTTTTATCGTTCACCCGAACGATCTTGGGTGCGTGCTTCTTGATCTCTTCTTCGCCGTAATACTCATAACAAAAAATAATGATCTGATCTCCGACCGCCGCTTTTCGCGCGGTCGGTCCATTCAAAATGATCTCCCCTTTCCCTCGCGTACCGTTGATCGCGTAGGTCATGAATCGCTCGCCGTTATTCAAGTTCGAACAGATGATCGCTTCATACGGCAGGATCCCCGCCGCCTCCATCAATTCTTGATCGATGGTCAGACTGCCCTCATACTCGAGATGGGCACCGGTCACTGTCGCACGGTGAATTTTGGAACGTAGCATTTGTCGAAACATCTATCTTCCCGTTATTCGTCGATCGCTCCTCATCATCGTTGTCGCCAACGTATGAGTCGGCCGCCTGACGATTAACGCTCCTCTAGAATTTTGGGTACAACAAATCCGTCAGCTTCACGCTCAGGCGCATTGGCCAAAGCTTTGTCCGAAGGCAGCGATGGTCGTACGAGGTCATCACGAAACACATTGACCTGCCCCATGACGACGGCAGTCGGCTCGATTCCCGTCGTGTCGTACTCGTTCAACGTATCGACATGCGCGAGAATCTGGGTCAACTGTTTGGAGAATGTCTCCTTCTCGGCCGGCGTGACAGCCAATCGCGCCAACTGGGCCACCTTTTCCACATCCTGCTGCGTGATCTCCACTATTCATCCCCTTTCTTCTGCCCTTCCCCTAATGAGGCGTGAAGGTAGGGTCCCATACTGCGCGCATTCAACGAGGGCTTTCACCTGTTCTTACCCGCGCCGCCCTGGCGGCGCCAAGACGCCGCCTCTACCCCTGAGCCGCGCGTTGAGCGAGCACGGGGATTCTACCTTTGCGCCTCATTTTCTTCCTCATTCCACCGTGACGCTTTTTGCCAGGTTCCTTGGTTGATCCACGTCTGCCCCTCTCAGCACGGCAATATGATAGGCCAGAAGCTGCAGAGGAATCGTAAACAGAATCGGCGAGATCAGTGAATGGGTGTCAGGAACGGTAAACACCGCGTCCGCAATCTTGCCGAGCTCCCGCTCTCCTTCTGCCACGAAGGCAATCACCGGCGCGCGGCGCGCTTTCACTTCCATGAGATTGCTGACCGTTTTGTCGTACAATCGGTCCCGGGGCGCCAGGACGACAACGGGCATATCTTTATCGATCAGCGCGATCGGCCCATGTTTCATCTCGCCCGCCGCATAGCCTTCGGCATGGATGTAGGAAATTTCTTTGAGCTTCAGCGAGCCCTCCAGTGCGATCGGATAGTTGATGCCGCGCCCCAAGAACAGAAAATTCCGTTTCTTGTAATACCGCTTGGCGATCGCCACGATTTCGGCTTCCCGCTGCAGCACACGCTCGACCAATACCGGCAACTTCACCAACCGGTCGAGCCAGGCTTTCCCGTCCGCTACCTTCATCACATTACGAACTCGCGCAAAATGCAAGGCCAGGAGATACAGCGCAGTGAGTTGCGCGGTAAATGCCTTCGTGGAAGCGACCCCGATCTCCGGCCCGCAGTGCGTATACAGCACCCCGTCCGACTCACGCGCCAACGTACTGCCGACGACGTTGACGATCGAGACGACACGCGCACCTTTTTGCTTCGCCTCTCGCGCAGCAGCCAGCGTATCGGCCGTCTCACCGGACTGAGAAATCGTAATGAATAAGTCGTTTTTCCCGACCAGCGGATCGCGATACCGAAACTCGCTGCCGATATCCACCTGAACCGGAGTACGAACCATCTCTTCGAGCAGATACTTTCCGACTTGACCCGCATGCCAGGACGTGCCGCAGGCGACGATCCAGATGCGCTCAACGGCCGCGAATTCTTTCGGCGTCAGGCCGATATCAGGAAGATCCGCCTCTCCCGTTTCATAGGAATACCGTCCGCGCATGGTATCAAGAATAGTCTGCGGCTGTTCGTGAATCTCTTTCAGCATGAAATGGGGATAGCCGCTTTTCTCCGCTGCCGAGGCGTCCCACGTAATCGTCGACGACTGACGCGAGACGGCATGGCCGTCCGCGTCGGTGAGGTCCACTCGGTCCTGCATGACCACCGCCACGTCTCCTTCTTCGAGATAGGTCACTTCTCGCGTATGCGCCAGCATCGCCATGACATCGGAAGCGACGTAGGACGCGTGCTTCGTCCGCCCGACGACCAGCGGGCAGCCGGACCGCGCGGCAATCAACGTTCCTGGCTCCCGCTCGGAAATCACCGCCAATGCATAACTGCCCCGCACGTCTTTTGTCGCCAGCCGCACGGCATCGGCCAGCTTGTTTTCTTTCTGAAGATACTTATCGATCAAATGAGCGACCACTTCCGTATCGGTTTCCGATTCGAATTTGTAGCCGTCTTTTTGCAACTGATGTTTCAGCTCCTGATAGTTTTCGATGATCCCGTTGTGCACCAACACGCACCCTTTCGATCGATGCGGATGGGCATTCTGTTCCGATGGCTTCCCATGGGTCGCCCACCGAGTATGGCCGATTCCGACCGTTCCTTTGAGCTCGTTGTTTTTGAGCGAATTTTGGAGGTTGATCAGCTTGCCCACACTCCGTCTGACGGTAATTTTTTCTTCCTGCATAACGGCGACTCCCGAGGAGTCGTAACCTCGGTACTCCAACTTCGCCAGTCCTCCGATGAGAATCGGAACTGCATCTTGATTGCCGACGTATCCGATGATTCCACACATGGCTATTACTCCAGATAGAGAGGCTGATGGATGGAGAAGAACCACTCACTCCACTTTGATCAGTCTTTCGACGACTTCGTGTGCCCCTTCTTTACTTTGCTTGAAGCAGGGTTGTTTTTTAGCTTCGTCTGTTCACCCGCGGCTCGTGTCGCCTCCTTGCTCGGTGCATTGCCAGCCAGCAACATTCGACGTTTACCCGCCCACCCGACTCGATTGATTTGCGGCACACGGGCAATCGCCAATGAATCCGCGGGCACATTCTGCGTCACGGTCGTCCCGGCGGCAACATAGGCTCCGCGTCCTACCGTCACCGGTGCAATGAGCTGTGTGTCGCTTCCCACAGACACGTGATCTTCGATCACTGTCTGGTGTTTGTTGACGCCGTCATAATTCACCGTGATTGTTCCGGCTCCTATATTGACGCCTTTCCCGATTCGCGCGTCGCCGAGATATGTCAGGTGATTCGCTTTTGATCCTTCACCGAGCTCGGCCTTTTTCATCTCGACGAAGTTTCCGACTTTCGCCTTCCGCCGCACGATCGCCCCCGGTCTCAAATGCGCAAACGGCCCCAAATGTGCTTCGTCATCGACTTGTGACTCGCGCAGCACAGAGAAGTCCAAAATCTCGACACGATTGCCGATCACGCAATCGGTGATGCGGACCCCGGAACGGATCGTGGCCCCTTCCCCGATCGTTGTTTTGCCTTCAAGACTCACGTTTGGATAAAGCACCGTATCTCTTCCGATGGTGACTCCGGCATCAATCCACACGGAGCCGGGATCTCGCATCGTGACTCCAGCTTCAAGCCAGCGTTCGCGAATCTGCTGACGGACGACCTGTTCCGCAGCCGCCAGCTGCTGTCTGGTATTGACTCCCAGCCCCTCTTCGGGATCTTGAAGGGTCACAGCCGCAACACGCCGCCCCTGTGCAACGGCCATTCGAACAATATCAGTCAGATAGTATTCATTCTGAGCGTTGTGCGGCTCCAGCTTATCGAGGGCATCAAAGAGAAATTCTCCGGACACGACATACGTCCCTACGTTGATTTCCTTCATGGCCCGTTCTACCGGAGTGGCATCACAATCTTCGACGATCTGCAGCACGTCGGATGGAGTTATTTCATGTTGGTGATCGCCGCCGGGCTGTCGGCGGATGACTCGACCATAGCCGCTGGGATCATCGAGCATCGCTGTCAGAATCGTCACGGTCGCGCTCTGCGCTTGATGAGCCTTCAGAAGTTCGCGCGACGTCTCCCCCTTCAGCAAGGGGGTATCACCGTTTAAGATAAGATAATCGGTCGGACGCGCCTCATCGACATGATAAAACGCGGGGCGGCTCTGCATCACGGCATGACCGGTCCCGAGTTGCTCGAGTTGTTCGACGATGCACACGGGCTGTGATCCCGGCCTGCCCGCGATACCTGACTCAATCACTTGCCGAACCTTGTCGGATTGATGCCCCACCACGACCGCAATGCGATGGCCCGCCAGTTGTAGCGCCAGCTCAACGGCATAGAGAACCATCGGCTTGCCCGCGACATGATGCAGCACTTTTACCTGGTTGGACTTCATCCGCTTGCCTAACCCGGCCGCCATCACGATTACTCCTAGGCCGGGAATATGCGAGGCCGTCGTGTGTTCATCTACCGATTGTTTCATCGAGGACTCCGGATATGAGAGGACCGCAATCGAGTATAGGACATGTATTTATCCGATCGGCACACCGGCATCCGGCTGTTTGACCCGGCTCCACTTCGAGCCCCCGCTCAGGGCCGAAGCCATTGTGCCGGACGGCGTATAGAGCCCGCCTGACACAATCAGTTTCATCGCTTCCTCAATACTGATATCGACAGATGTCACTTCCCGTTCCGGCACCAAGAGAAAATAGCCCGATGTCGGATTGGGCGAAGTGGGCACGTAGACATGAACCAGTCCCTCCTGGCCCAATGCCGTTGTCTCGCCTTTCGTCATGCCGGTCACGAACGCAAAACAATAATGGCCGTTCTTCGGGAATTGGATCAAGACAACACGCCGATACGATCCTCGCTCTGAAAAGGACAAGATATCCATCATGGATTTCAACGTGGAATAGATCCCCCGGACGAGGGGCAGTCGGTTCAGCCAATCCTCCCAGTGCCCCACAATCTGGCGCCCGATGAAATTCGCCGCGAACAATCCGACCAAAAAGATGAGCAGCACCAGAGTGACGATCCCTAAGCCTGGGATATAATGGTCCGGCACCAATTCTGCGACGGCGTCGCCTAAGATGCCGTCTACCGCCACGAACAGGGTCTTCAGGACGAGAATGGTCCCCCAGATAGGGGTGACGAGAAGGAGTCCTGTGAGAAAATACCGTCTTAGCGCGGTCTTGAGCATGAATCACCACCACCCAGCCACAGGCAGAGTATCCAGGGGATCATCTTACAAAGTTCCGGACAAACCCCGCAAGCGTTTTATTGTAAATTTCAATGGGTTATGTGCTCAGTATCGATGAGATTCTCAGGCGGTATCGGTCTTGCTATTCGTCGAGGCCTGACTTAGGATCGCTTCTGATTACGGCTGAAATGAAGATCGCCATGGGTAGGACATCTAGAAAATCGACAGGTATTTTCATCACGCTGGAAGGCGGTGAAGGAAGCGGAAAAACGACACAAGCTCGAAGACTCTGTGAGCGGCTGACAGCACAAGGCCTGGACGTGTTGCA
The DNA here is from genome assembly GCA_030123625.1 of Nitrospira sp. Lineage (NCBI taxonomy): Bacteria > Pseudomonadati > Nitrospirota > Nitrospiria > Nitrospirales > Nitrospiraceae > Nitrospira > Nitrospira sp. The sequence continues at coordinate 3,330,181 of CP126121.1, read as the reverse complement.
TACCAGAGAACCGGGAGGAACGCTTCTCGCCGAACGTCTGCGGAGTATCCTACTTGACCAATCGATGGAAACAATCGCCCCGGAAACGGAAGCCTATCTCATTTTTGCTGCAAGGCGCCAACATGTGGATCACGTCATCAAACCCGCACTCGCACGCGGGATGGTCGTCGTCTGTGATCGATTCTCAGACTCGACGATGGCCTATCAGGGATATGGACGGGGATTGGACCTACGAGTGTTGCGCACGATGAACGACTGGGCGACCGGAAGGCTTGCTCCCCAGCTCACGTTGCTCTTCGACGTCCCTGTCAGTGTCGGACTCCGTCGACGCCGTAGTCGCGGCACCACACAAAATAGACTCGATCGAGAAACCGAACGGTTCCACCGGAAAGTCCGTGCGGGCTTTCACGCGTTAGCACGACGAGAACCTCGACGCATCAGGGTGATCGATTCCACACAACCTCTGGAATCGGTAGTACAAACCGTAGAAGAACTGGTCATGACCCGGTTCACAACCTAGTCCCCAGACGGACATCGAGACGCCGATAGTCATGCCTTTCGCCGATATCACAGGCCACGAGCAACCCATTTCCCTACTTCGGGCGGCCTTGTGCAATGGACGCTTGGCCCATGCATATCTCTTCTATGGCGAGCCCAAGATCGGGAAGTTGATGACCGCCGTGAGGCTGGCCCAATCCCTCAACTGCGAGCAGCCCTCGCAGACGGAGGCTTACGACAGCTGTGGACGTTGCCGATCCTGTCTGCAGATCGCCGCGCGAACGCACCCGGATTACTTCGTCATCGAGCCCGATCCGAAAGCCGCAACACCGCAAATCAAAATCGAGCAAGTGCGGGAGATCGAACAACAGTTCATCTATCGCCCACTCGTCGGGGAACGAAAGATCTGCCTGATCGACGACGCGGACCGATTGACCATCGGTGCCGCCAACGCCCTCCTCAAGACCTTGGAAGAGCCTCCGGGCCATAGTCTCTTCATTCTGGTCACCAGCCGGCTCCATGCGCTTCCCATTACCATTCGATCACGCTGCCAAGCGCTCCGTTTCACGACGCCCGCCCGCACGCAAGTTGAAGCGGCGCTGATACTCAAGCGGGAACTTCCTCCGGCCGATGCCCGTTTCTTGGCGGTCTTCGCCGATGGCCGTATCGGAGAAGCGCTCACGGCGAATGTTGCAGAAGTTCGTGCGCAACAACAAGAATGCCTGACGTTGGTGAAGATGGAAAGCTTGACATCGAGCGCAGCCATCCTTTCCGCATCGGAAAGCTTGGCTAAGACAGACCGCGGAGAAGAAACCCTCGCATGGCTTGCGCGATGGATCCGTGATCTTGTCATCGTCATGGTGGGTGGAGATCAGGATCAGATTCTCCACCTCGACCAACTCGCCGACCTGCGACGATACGCCCAGCGAGCGGACATCGACACTCTCCTGACCCTCTTGAATGACATCGAACGGACCGAACAGCAGGCCACGCGACACTTGAACCTACAGATGGCGCTGGAAACGACCTTCCTTCGACTGCGTGAGGCACTCGCGCTGGTACCTTCCGGAGTCTCTGCCTAGAAATAGGCGCTTTCAACCTGTTATCTTGCTTTCGCTATGGTGAACGAAAATACGTTTTACATCACCACCCCGATTTACTACGTCAACGATGTCCCGCATATCGGTCATGCCTATACCACCATAGCGGCGGACGTGCTGGCACGCTATTGGCGGCTGCGCGGACGCAAAGTATTCTTTCTCACCGGCCTCGATGAACACGGCCAGAAAGTGCAACAGGCGGCCGCCAAAGCCGGCATTGACCCACAGGTCCATTGCGACAAGCTGGCACCGCAATTTGAGACTCTCTGGAAGAAGCTGAATATCTCGAATAACGCCTTCATCAGGACAACGGATCTGGAGCACAAATCCGTGGTTCAGCGGTGCTTGCGACAGCTCTACGACAAGCAGCTGATTTACAAGGATTCGTACACCGGATGGTATTGCACCTTCGATGAACGGTTCTGGACCGAAAAAGACGTGGAGTCCGGCCTTTGTCCGGACTGTAAGCGCCCCGTCGAGAAACTCAGCGAACACAACTACTTCTTCAAGATGGGGCAGTATCAGGATCGCTTGATCGACCACATCACGACACATCCGAATTTCATTCGTCCGGAGTCGCGGAGAAACGAAGTCCTCGGCTTCTTGCAAACCCAGAAACTCGGCGATCTCTCTATCTCTAGACCAAAATCGCGACTCTCCTGGGGCATTGAACTATCATTTGATGACCACTATGTGACCTATGTCTGGTTCGATGCCTTGGTGAATTACATATCCGCCTTGGAATACCTTCCACGGGAAAAGCCAGCGGGCAACCGATTTTGGCCGGCGAACGTCCATCTTGTCGGCAAAGATATCTTGACGACGCACGCTGTGTATTGGTCCACGATGCTGATGGCATTGAACCTTCCATTGCCGGAAACGATCTTCGCCCATGGCTGGTGGACCGTGGACGGCGAGAAGATGTCCAAGAGCCGCGGCAACGTCGTCGATCCGAACAAGATGGTCGACGAATTCGGCGTGGATGCGTTTCGGTATTTCTTATTGCGCGAAGTGCCGTTCGGGCAGGATGGTGATTTTTCCCAATCGGCCATGATCACGCGTGTGAACAGCGACCTCGCCAATGGTCTGGGCAATCTTTTGAGTCGTACACTGACCCTCATCGAACGGACACAGGCAGGGCTGCTGCCGACTCCAGGGCCGATTAGGCCGGCAGAGCGGGAGTTGGAACAAGCCGCGCTGTCGCTCTTGAACGAAGTGTTGCCACGCCACCTCGAACAGTTGGAATTTAATCGGGCACTCGAAGCCATTTGGCACGTCGTTCAACTTGCCAATCAGTATGTCGACAAGACCGCGCCATGGACATTGGCCAAGAGTGTGAGCGACGCCGAAACACTCCGGACGGTCCTCTACACCATGGCAGAGACGCTCCGCTGTCTCAGCTTGGCCGCATATCCTGTTATCCCAAATAGTGCGCAGTCGATCTGTTCTCAACTTGGCATCTCGCCTGAATTCACCAGCCCTTTGCTGAAAAACACGATCGAATGGGGTGGCCTGAAACCTGGCTCCCCCATCCATAAAGGACCATCGCTGTTCCCCCGCATCGAATCAAAACCAGGAGCAAGACCAGTGACCGAATCATCTGTTCCTTCACAACCCACAGCACCCACACCTCCATCCGTTCCAGCATCCCCGGCTCCACCACAGATCACTATCGATGAATTTATGAAGATACAGCTCAAGACGGCGAAGGTGTTCTCGGCCGAGCGGGTGCCAAAATCGGAGAAGTTGATTAAACTTCAAGTGTCCCTTGGCACTGAACAACGCCAAATCGTGGCGGGCATCGGCAAGAAGTATGAGCCGGACGCGCTGGTCGGCAAAACCATCGTGATCGTGGCGAATCTCAAACCCGCCAAACTCATGGGTATTGAATCGCAAGGTATGGTGCTCGCGGCAGGGGATGCAGATGTACAGGGGCTGCTTACGATTCAGGAAGAAGTCGATCCCGGCACCAAGGTGAAATGACGCGATCTTCCTTCGTCCCGGTTGGACTGATTGTCTCGCTCCTTTTGCTCCTCTCCTTTCTGACTCCCGCCAACAACCACGCTTTCGCTGATTCATCGCTCAACGATCCTCAGCCGACGACGGTGCTCGTGCGGGTCGTCGCGCATGGGGCGATGGTATTGGGCCGCGAAGTCGGCGGCGCGCGCGTGACGATTACCGATGTCGCGAGCGGCCACATTCTGGCAACCGGCCTGCAGCAGGGCGAATCAGGAGATCAGAATCAAATCATGCGCACCCCCCATATGATGGAAGAGCCGATCTACAGCTCTCGTCCTTCTGCCGCCTTCACCACGACGTTGGAGCTGCAGAAGCCGACATTAGTGGAAATCTCCGCAGAAGGGCCACTCGCCTATCCCGTAGCATTGCGGAGGACCACCCAAACCTTGTTGTTGATCCCGGGACAAGATCTGACACACGACGGCATTGTCCTGCATCTCCATGGCTACCTGGTTCAGATCGAGCGCCCCACCCCACGCGAGGCATTGATCGCAAAGGACGATGTGAAACTCCGAGCCTCAGTCCGAACCCTGTCCGGCTCCTTGGTCCGCCCCCATGGAGATTGGGACTCGCGAAAGATCCGTATTTATGGAGAGGTGTTGATCGGGGACCAGATCATCGAGCGACTGCAACTGTTTTATGACGAAGGAAGCCGCTCCTTTGAAGCACCGTTCTTTGTGCCGCCGTCGAAAGAAGTTCCCGACGGGATCACGCTCCGAGTGATTGCGACGGACCTGTCTACGGGCAATTCAGGAATGGATCAAGCCAACTATCCGGTGTTAAGCGAACGGCTTCCGCCTAAATCCGTTCGGTAGTCGATTGCAATTTCTTTATTGCAATTTCCGTGATGGAAACCTTCGGCAAGGCTTGCTGCGCTGCGTCCTCCGTGCGAAACTGTCATGCATGACGGCACTGGCTTCATATGCACATCTCCGATCCCGACTCCAGCTGGCCTTGGCCATCAATGCCGTGATCATCGCGGCCGAGTTCATCGGCGGCTGGCTCCTCAACAGCATCGGGCTCATGAGCGATGCAGGCCACAATCTCGTCGATCAAGGGTCGCTCTTTCTGGCACTGTATGCCCATCTCCTCACCGCGCGCCCTGCGTCGGAAAGCCGAACATTTGGCTACCATCGTGCCGGCATCATCGCGGCGTTTCTGAACAGTTTTATCCTCCTATTGACGGCACTCGGCATCGCGCTGGTCGGCATGAAACGCCTGCTGCAACCGGTTCCTATTGATGGAGGCTGGGTCATGGCGGTCGCAACCGTCAGTTTCGTGGCCAATCTCGGAATCGCCCTGTTGCTCCAGCACGGAGCGAAAGACGATCTGAACATCCGAAGCGCATTCTGGCATATGTTAGGAGACGCGTGGGTGTCGCTCGGTGTCATCGTCAGTGGTGGGGCTATTTTCCTGACAGGCTGGACGGTCCTGGATCCGCTCGTGAGCTTGCTGGTGGTCGGTGCGATCGTTCGAGGAGCGTGGCCGATCTTCAAAGAATCGATGGAGGTCTTATTGGAATCGACGCCGCCTGGCATCAGTGCGTCTCATGTCGCAGCCACGATGGAAGCCATCCCAGGCGTCAAGAACGTGCATGATCTCCACATTTGGGCGGTCGAACCTCGGTTGGTCATGCTGACCAGCCATGTCATGATCGAACATCATCGCACTCCGCTGGAGTTGCTGCAGTTGATTCAGAATCGGATCACGACGGATTTCGGCATCAGACATATGACCATTCAGTTGGAAACCGAATGCTGCGATCCCGACGACATCCACTGCGACCTTCGGAAGCTGACCGGACACCACCACGAAGCCCAGACCTTCGCGCATCCTCACTGATCGTTCCGATTCTTGCAGGACATCGCGTGCCGTTTCTGTTTAGCGCTTCGGGCCAACCCCTGTCCGAAGCCTTCAGCGCTTCAATCACCGATTTCCCCGTCGAAGCCGCCATCCAATAGCCCGAGTTTTGCTTTAATGAAGTTTGCCTGGAAAGGGATTCAAAACGGGCACGGGGCGGAAGGATTCGATTGCTAATCCTTGAAAGGTTGACTCCAAGCTCACTACAATAATAACCGGCTCGCAATAAAACCTGATGGTGAGCCATGCATGAAGAGAAAGCGCACAGCGATGTCTTACAACGAAACGCTCGCGAAGGATATGTACGGCCGCCGCCCCGCGCATCTCTCGTCGATACAACGGTTGAATGCTGTCGGAGCGGTCTATGGGCCGGAGTCTGCTGATCATGGACGCAATTGCTCGAGTGTCATCGAGCCATCTATTGATGGCCCGTCAGGCATCTTCACGAACGGTCGGCTGACTCGATGTTAGAAACCAACCGCCGGAGCCGATTGATCCAACGGTGGTCAACATCCCTTCTGTCGGCACGCTCAATGCCCTCCATCTCAATAGGACAAGTTAGTACGGGGGAACAATCACCCAGAAATGACGTGCGATGGTCTTCGCATGAGAGATCATCGGGTTTTCGACCAGACATTGAAGGGCTGCGTGGAATCGCGGTTCTGATGGTCGTCCTGTTCCACTGTGGGCTATCAGGCTTCTCGGGGGGGTTCGTCGGAGTTGATGTTTTCTTTGTGTTGTCGGGGTTTCTTATCACAGGCATGTTGGTCGGTGAAGTTCAAAAGACCTCGAAACTTAGTCTGTTAGAGTTTTATGCCCGCCGTGTTCGTCGGTTGGTCCCTGCCTTCGCGCTCACTTTGGCGGCCACTCTCCTAGTTGGAGCCATCCTTCTGGATCCTCTAGAGCTGGACAGGGCTGGACACGCCGGTCGTGCGGCAGCCCTCTATGCAAGCAATATTTTCTTCAACAGGAGTGCTAAGGATTACTTTGCTCCGGATGCGCAATCCAATCCTTTATTACACACCTGGTCACTGGCCGTCGAAGAGCAGTTCTACTTGTTCTGGCCGTTGTTAATCCTCTTGACGTTACGTTGGTGGGGGTCTTTGAGGGGATTGATCACCGTGCTCTTTGGCTTGACCATCATTTCACTGTGCACCGGAGTTGTGCTCACCACATACGACGGCACCTTTGCGTTCTATGAATTGCCGGCACGAGCGTGGGAGTTTGGAATTGGAGGACTCGCTGTGTTGTTTCCCCGCGGCAAATGTACAGTTCATTTCGGCTGGTGGCTTGCTCTCGGCTGGCTTGGCTTTCTCGCGATTTTGGGTGTCGTACATTTTCTCCCGCTCCTGGGCGATACGAAGTTCCCGGGCTGGGTTGCTTTAATCCCCACAGTGGGCACGGCCGCAGTGTTGCTTGCGGGGACGGAACTGCCCCAGCGTGGAGTAAGCACTGTGCTCGCCACGTCACCCCTGCAGATACTCGGAAAGCTCTCCTATTCCTGGTATCTATGGCATTGGCCCTTTCTCATCTTCTCAGCGGTATTTCTTCCGACTATTTCCAGCACAGGTAAAGTGGCTGCTGTAACCATCGCTTTGGCGGTCGCCGCTATCAGCTATCATGTGGTAGAGCATCCTATTCGCTTCCACCCTTTTCTCCTAAAACGTCCGGCATTGTCGGTCGGCCTCGCCGGGGCTGTCACGATCTGTTTGATCGGTGTCGCGCTGCTGTGCATGGGGCTCGCTGCTGAGCTGACGAAGGACCCCCGACTGAAGTCTATCATTGCGGCCAGCCATGATCTCGACAGGCTTCCAAGGAAAGACCAGTGCGTTGCGAATCTGCGATCAACAGAGGTTAAAACATGCCAATATGGCACCGGAGCTTCAGGAATCCATGTCGTCCTGTTTGGAGATTCCCATGCCACCCATTGGTTCAATCCACTGGAGCGAATCGCGGAGGTGAATGGATGGAAGTTGACAACGATGGTGAAAATGGCTTGTTCCGCATTCGATATAAACCGGATCGGTCGGTTTGCAGAATACAATGCCGCGTGCGCTCAGTGGCGTACGGAGGCGATTAAACAAATTACGGCACTCCGTCCGACGCTCGTGCTCCTTGGCAATTCGACCAGCTACCTTGGGAAGAAGAACAGACACGCTCCAACACCACCGCTGGACCTGTTGCGCGACGGAGCGAGACAGACTCTACAAGCGCTCACAGGGCTGCGTGTGGTCGTCATGCGCGACACCCCCACCTTCCCATATCATATTCCGACCTGCCTGGCTCGATCTGCTCGTCACCCCTGGTATCCTGATGGTTTCTGTGAAGCGGATCAATCGGTGGTCCTCAATCCTGCCGTTTTCGAGGCCGAACAAGCCGCCGCACGCGGGTTGCCACATGTTCATTTTCTCGATCTCACCGACCTTCTATGCCAACGTCAAACATGCAAACCTATGCATGGAGACACAATCATGTACCGTGATAATGAGCACCTCACCGGAGATTTTGCCGGCCGGCAGATGTCGGCATTGGCTCTTGCATTAGACACGATTGTGCATGACCCTGATTAATCCGCTTCGACTCGTTATGTTAACAAGCCATGTCATGCTCGAGCGTCACGCATCCCGCTGGAGTTGCTGCAGTTGATCCAGAACCGGATCAGCTCGGACTTCGGCATCAAACACATGACCATTCAACTGGAAACCGAGTGCTGCAATCCTGACGACACCCACTGCGACCTCCGGAACTGACCGGATACCACCACTGAGTCGGCTCCGTTCTGTTTGACGATCGAGCCTCAATCAGGTACGTTATCGTCACTCACAAAAGGAGTTGAGATGAAGTTCATCACAGTGCGGGATCTGCGGGGACGATCAGGCGACGGTTAAGGGTTGGTGTCCGGTGGCACACGAGCGCGCATTTGCCCCGCCAATTTGACGGCGTCAGCGGCCGTCGGTTGCGGAGGCCAAAATTCTGCATCATAGCGAAGTTCCACGGCATAGGCCGTCAGGTCTATGAGATCGCAGGTCGCAAGCTCCGGCCACGGTTCAAGCTGTGTGCACAAGCGCTGAAGTTCCTCCAAGTCATGCGTGCGAGGAATCACTAGACCTCTCCATGCGAGCACACCTTTCAAATACTTCTCGACAGCTTGCTGAGCGTGGAAGCACGCGGTGTCGTAGGGCCCCTCACTGGCAGTCGTGCGCCGGGCATCTGCAAGGTCGCTGTCGGCCTTTCGAAACCACCCTTGAGCCAGGGCCAATCTATCTTTCATAGAGCAGCTTGCCTTCGGCGAGTATGGTGGAGATGAAGGCATTGGGCACCGCTTTCCATTCTTCGATTTCTTGGGGGGTCCAGACGACAATATCCTTGGCAGGAAACACCCCGCAGAGCACCCGTCGATACCGTCCCGAACGCCGATAGCGAGGCAGGTCGGACTCTTCAATGATCAGCAGGTCCAAATCACTGTCCGGACGGGCGGTACCCTTGGCATGGGAGCCGAACAACAAAATCTTGATAGGAGAACCAATGGTGAGAATGCGGTGGACCACTTCGACGAGGAGTTGGTCTGTCACCGGTGGAAAAGTGAGGGTATCCGCCATTCGTCGAGATCTCCCGAGAGCCAATCGCCGTCATGATAGCGAATGCTGCCCGGCTTTTCCACAAATGAAGGGATCAGCCGGTCCTTACGCCGAGTTCAGACCAGATAACATCAGAGCGATTCAGCGCCGCAGGGCATCCATTGCCGGCCAGACTTCCTGATCCCACCGATGAACCCTTCCTGGAAACTGCTCTTGCCGGTAAAGCCGACTGTCTGATAACAGGAAACCTCAAGCATTTTCCTCCAAGTAAGCGTCAAGAAATAGTCGTGCTTTCGCCACGAGAATTTATCGCTCGCTACCGCGAGCGATAACCCCTTTCACCGGGAACGCGCGGCTTAAGGCAATGGACGATCAGCTAAATAATTTGAGGAGAATGGCCATCGTCGTGGCGAGATTAAAGGCGAGTATCCATTTGATGATCGTGAGGTCCCTTTCAATCTTGGTCCATCGATTCTCGTAGCCGAAGACCTCGGCCGCCGCCGCTTGGGCTTGTTCCTCGCTGGCACCGGCGGATCTGAGTGCGATGTAGAGCTTTCCGAGTATCAGACCCATAGTCCAGTCTCCGGTCGACCCGGCGCGCAGTTTATCACACTGCACAGCGACGGTCAGCATCGGGCCCTTTCGAGCGGGCGCTATTGCAACGGGATCGGGGCTCCGGCGGCTTTCACCTGTTTCAATCCTCGCCGCCCTTTTGAGCGGGCGCTACGGCAAGCCCCGCTCAGCGAAATGATTTACTGATCAGTTCACTAAATAGTGCGTAGGATGGTATAGACCCTGGCATGCGTAAGACACCGGATGCCAGGACATTGGGGGCGGCTCGACCGGACGGGAGGGCGGCGGGCCCTGAAGCTCAAGTGCCGGGGACGGCGGGTCGGTGGGGGACTGCTGAATGAGAAGCAGGCCGCGCGCATTCGGGCGCTGATTGTGGGGCGGATGCCGGATCAGCTGAAGCTGCCGTTTTATCTATGGACGCGGGCCGCCGTGGCGGCCCTCATTCGACGGACATATGGCCTGACGGTGTCGCTGGTGACGGTGGGGCGCTATCTCAAGACCTGGGGGCTGAGCCCGCAGAAGCCGGTGCGCCGGGCCTACGAGCGGAAGGACGCAGCCATTACGCGCTGGCTGAGGCAGGAGTACCCGGCGCTGGCTCGGCAGGCAAAACGCGAACGGGCGGTGCTGTACTGGGGAGATGAGATGGGGCTACGCAGCGACCATGTGACGGGCCGCAGCTATGCGCCAGTGGGGCAGACTCCAGTGACCCGGGCGACCGGCCAACGCTTCGGCTGCAACATGATCTCGGCGATTACCAACAAAGGGGCACTCGCCTTCATGGTGTTTCAGGGGCGGTTTCGTGCGCCGGTCTTTGTGCAATTCCTCACACGGCTGCTGAAGTCGGTTCGCCGCCGGCTCTATCTCATTGTGGACGGGCATCCCGTGCATCGCTCTGCCGTCGTGACACGGTGCGTCGCCCGGCACGCCAGTCGACTCCGCCTCATCCGTCTGCCCGGCTACTGTCCAGAACTCAATCCGGATGAACTGCTGAACCAGGACGTCAAAACCCATGGGCTGGGCACGAGCCGTCCGGCAAACCGGACCGAACTCATCAAGACGGTGCGGTGCCATCTGCATCGACGGCAGAAGCAACCGCAGGTGATCAAGAACCTCTTTCAAGAGCAACATGTGCGGTATGCCGCGTGAGACAGTACGCACTATTTGGTGGTCGGCTCAGTAAGTCGCCCTCGGCAAAGACAGAGGCGACGGCCATGAGCGGACTACAGAATTGTGGAGAAGCTGCACAGAACAAGGCGTGACTCCGTACGTAACTTTGCTTTGTTTCATCTGGCGCGTGTCCTGCCGTGCCATCCCACCGTCTTGGTATTTCCAGGCTTGGACGTGACCAAGCAATCTGCTGCCTAACTTCTGCCAGATTCCCTTCGAAATCGTGGTTCGTGTCCCTACACAAAAGACTTTCTAGTTCACCCTCTTCCTAACCCTTTGATACCAAATAGGTTATAGGTCCTCAATCAGGGATATCTGCGTCTCCGCAGCTTCATCTAGAAGCGTTGACAGATATGCGACTGGTACTGTACCGTGACGAATACAAAGACCCAGCTTCCGAACTGTCACCGTATGGTGCGCGTGCCCGAGGATCCTCGGGATAGGAGCTGGGTCGATTTTTTTCTGTTCCCACAGCTACTTAAACTCCCACACATCCTCAATCCGCTTTGCAATAAGATTTCTGTACTGTATCGCATCCGCCTTTTCTTGCTCCGCATACCGTCGGAGCGTCCCGGCGACCATATCCGCAAGCTGAATCAGCACATTGTTTTGTGAATCGACGATCCGCACATCTTCGATGATAGGATCTCCGTCACGAGTCATCTGCAGTTGCTTCCGAAGATAAGTGAACAGTTCCCGACGAAATTCGCGATCCTCATGGCCGTCCATCTTGAGGCGAGCCTTCTTGATAGTGCCGAAGCTATGTTGCAGCACCATCTTAATAGCATATCGGTAGAAATTGTCCTTAGATTGCCGTAGCTCAGGGCTATAAATGACCTCCTTGCGCATGACGATCGCGCGGACACGAAATGCTGATTGCGCGACGCGGCCGAGAAAAGCTTTCCGGAACCGGTCACAGCACTTGCTGAACTTGAATTCGAAGTGATCGTTCAGTCCCAACTCACGCCGTAGCTTCTTGATGTCGACAGCACAAGCCTCAGCCTCCAAATGATCGTCGAAAATGACCAAGGCGATCACAAAGCATGGAGAAGAGCCCTTCTTCACTTTAAAGCCGGGATCTCCGGAATCATCGAGAAAAACCAGCATCTGCGTCGTAACTCCTGGTGCTCTGGCTTACACCGCCGGAGCCAGTGCTTCGTGGAGCATGGCTTCAAGAAGTCGACAGCTTTCGGTGTGGGAGGTGGTGAGCTGCGCGTCGAACTTGTCGCAGAGGGCCATCAGCTCATCGACCTTGGCGACGATGCGCTGTTGTTCTTTGATAGGTGGAAGAGGAAAAACAAGCTTCGATAGAGCAACACCGGTGAAGTGTGGGATCCCAACTCCGGTGAAATAGGTTTGAAGCACTCCGGAATAGAAGTAGACGCAGATACAGTAGGCAAAAAAATCGCTATTCAGTGCTAGACCTGGTCGGACACGATGCAGTGCCTTTTGAAAAACGATCTTAGGTTCCGCCCCTCGCCAAACGGCAGTTCTTCCAATGCCATGGCCTCCTTCGCAAATCAGTATATCCCCGTTTCTAAGAACGTATTTCTCAACCTCGTCGGCCTCGATTCGCAGAACCTTTAATTCTTCCAATTTAATGTTGAACCAATGGACATTTGTGTTCCGGAGATACCGATAAGGCTTACCTGAATTCTTCGCCTTGTCGAGCATCTTGCCCAGCCGAGATTCAGCGACATTTTCGACTCGCGTCCAGCTCCAGCGGGATGGGAGTTTCAACTGAATCCGGTTTGCTTCAGACATCTCCTTCTCAATCCCAAATTCGGGTGCGTGCTCGTCACTAGGGTCTTGGGGAACGAGTTTCCCCCGGACGGCGAGGTTGAGGATGGTTTGGCGGAGTTGTTGGATGTGCTCGGGTTTCGTGGTGAAGCGCGGGAGATGGTTGAAGTAGAAGCGGGCGTGGTCAGGGAAGGCATCGTCGTTTACGGCATTATTCAAACGATTCAGCGACGAAGCTACCAGCCGATTGCGCCGACTCTCGCGCTCAGCCTGCGTCGCCTCCAACCGATCACAGAGCGCCATCAATTCATCCACCTTGGCGACGATACGCTGTTGTTCGGCGAGGGGTGAAAGAGGGAAGTTGAGTCTCAATGCGTCGTTTGTTCCCAGTCGAGGCATTTTCATTCCATACATCAAGCGATCGATGCGCTTCATTGTCAGTGGGGATTTCAAGACCAGCCTAATATATTCAGGTGCGATACCACCAAAGCCACGGACTGGAACGATCTCAGTAGTGCAGACACCATCTGAATCAGCAACAAGAACCTTGTTAAGGTAGGGTCGCAATTTCCCGAAAAGTACATCCCCTTGCTTGAATCGTGTTTTTGAGCTTTGAAATGGGCAAGCAGAGGAAGGCACACGCTCAATCAATCGTGAGGTGTCTTTCTCGATGTCTTCAAGGTCTAGCACCCAGGTATTTGCTGAAACCTCCTTGTTTGAATTGACTTTGTCAGGGAGACCATATTGAGAAATCTCACCAAGAGATGACCATACCCAAGATTGTGGCAGCTCAAATGGCATTTCATCAGGAACCTCTTGGTTTCCAGCGCTATTCTGACGGATAACTCTGTCGTTAGAGCGTCGTGCCCTCTCAGCATGTATACGCTTCAGCAGTTCCGACGCCGGTTCGTCTCTCGGATCTTGTTCGACTAACTTTCCCCTCACCGCAAGGTCGAGGATGAATCGTCGTAGGCGTGGGATGGCGTCGGGCGCGTCGCTGATGCGGTCGAAATGTTGCAGCAGCCGTTGCGGAGTCATGGAAAGACCTTCAGTCTGTTCCGACTCTGGATTCTCGCTGTCGCGGGAATGACGAATGGCATGAGTCGGGTTCATCGCAACAGGGCCTTCTCCAGAATAGCCTTGAGTTGATCGCGGAGGTTGGCGGTTTCTTTTTCCGCAGCCTCAAGTTTCTGAAGCAGCTCTTCCGGATCGCCGTGGTCGTCCCGATGCTGGCGTAGGGTTTGAAGACGCTGTTGGGCAGCCGGACGACCGTATGGAGATTGCATTCCTCCATGAGATGTTCCTTGAGCCTCGTCTTCACCCCTTCGCCGAACAGCGATCCGTCCGGCAGCACGACGGCGGCGCGTCCGCATGCTTGAGCAAACGCACGATGAGAGCAAGAAAGAGATCCGCTGTCTCGCGTGTCTGGAAATGTTTCGGAAAGTTACTTTCGATTCCATCCTCTTCCTTCCCGCCGAAGGGCGGATTGGTGAGGACGATGTCCACGCGGTCGGACTGACCATAGCTGATATAGGGCCGGGCCAGGGTATTGTCGTGACAGACGAAGGAGGGGTCGTCGATGCCGTGCAGCAGCATGTTCGTCACACAGAGCATGTGCGGGAGCTGCTTTTTCTCGCAGGCGCGCAGAGCCTGCTGCATCTTCTGTTCGTCGATCGGTTTCTTCACATAGCGGTCGCGCATGTGGCGAATGGCACAGGTGAGAAACCCGCCGGTGCCGCAGGCCGGATCGAGAAGAATTTCCCCTGGGCGCGGGTCAATGCGGTCCGCCATGAAGGCCGTGACGGCGCGAGGCGTATAGTATTCGCCCGCATTGCCGGCGCTCTGGAGATCATTCAAGATCTGCTCGTAGATGTCGCCGAAATGCTGGCGCTCGGTCAGGTTGTTGAAGTCGATGCCATTGATCTTATTGATGACCTGGCGCATGAGCTGGCCGGACTTCATGTAGTTGTAGGCGTCTTCGAAGACATCCCGCACGACCCTCCGGCGCCCGCCCTTAGCGGTGCCGGTCAGTTCCTTGAGCGAGGGAAAGAGCTTGTCATTCACAAACGACATCAGGGGTTCGCCGGTCATGCCTTCGGGGTCCGCGGCCCAGCTCCGCCATTGAAACTGTTTCGGATGGGCGAACGGTAACCATCCTGCATCGTCTCGAGTTCAAGATCCTGATCGTCGATGATCTTCAGGAAGAACATCCAGCAGAGCTGGGAGATGCGCTGGGCATCGCCATCGATCCCACTATCCTGACGCATGATGTCTTGAATGGATTTGACGGTGTTTCTAACGGACATCTCTACCGGCTCCTGTAATGTTTGAGTTCTAAAATCTTCCCGAGACGAATCGCGAATTTGGTTTTGCCATTCCTGCGGACTTTCCGAATACCTTTGCATTGCACGCGCATAAACGGAGCCTTCGTCGCATAGCCGTTCCTAAAGTGCACTTCTCGATAGGTGCGCCCTACCAAGCGGCATTGCCAATAGTGTTTGTTCTCGCGATACTCGGTCTTCTTTGTGCCGGCGACGATGGCATCAAAGAACTCGCGATGCAGCGTTAGGCAAAGATTGGCGCTACGCCCCTTCTGAGTTTGGCGGGATTTCGTGGAGCGGGGTGAGCCTGAATTGGAAGCCATAATTGATGCTAGGCAGCTCCCTGATACAGCGCAGACCGGAGTTCATGTATGGCTTTTTCGAAGCCGGACCGTCCGCCAAACGATGTCAGCAATTCGACCGGAGTTCCCATGGCGTCGAACGGCGAGACCTTCAAGATGCGCGGATCGTCAAGGCTGGTGATTCCTTCATCCTGGTATTTCTGAAGCAGGGCTTCCAATACCGCCCGAGCTTGCTTGCCGTATTTGGTGAAGACATCGCGCTTGCGAATATTCTCCACACGTTCGCGTCTGGTAAGCGGCGGCCGATCAAACGCCACATGGCAGATGAGGTCGAACGGGTCGAGCTCTCTTCCCACTTCGTCTGCCAACGGTTCGAGCGCGAGACCTTCGCTTTCCAGTTCCTCGATGATGACCTGTTTGCGCTCGGTGCCGTTCCATTTCTTAAGGAATGCATCGAGGCTAGCATAGCGTTTCCGGAGCGTCTTCTTGGAATAATCGCGCAAACTTTCAGTTACAAGCTTGCCGTCGTCATCCAAATACTCGATGCGCTCGGCAATCACAGTGACCTCGTGGCCGTGAATGTGGTACTTGCGTGGTTGAGTCCCGCCGGATGGGATGGTGATGTCCGGCTGGACGGGATTTACGATGACTCGTTCATCCTCACTGGGATTTGGCGTAATAGGATCTTCCGCATCGATCTGAGGCCGTACGTTGTCCGGCGGCGTAACCGGATCATTCTCACCAAGCTCATAGATCTGCACTGGCTCGCCGTCGAAGTCGGGATCGGCGAAATGGTTGGTGGCCCTGCGGAAATCGATGAGCGTGAAATAGTACTTCTTGCTGTCTTCATGGACGCGGGTGCCACGGCCCACAATCTGCTTAAACTCGGTCATCGACCCGACTTCGCGGTCGAGGACGATCAAGCGGCATGTCTGAGCATCGACGCCGGTGGAGAGCAGCCGTGAGGTCGTCACGATCACAGGGTATTTCGCCTCCGGGTCAATGAAGTTGCCGAGCTGTGCCGTACCCTCATGGTCATCGCCGGTAATCCGCATGACGTAGCGCTCGTTCTGATGGACGAGATCCGGGTTTTCGTTAATGAGGGCCTGCCGCATGCGGGCCGCATGTTCTACATCCACACAGAAGACGATAGTCTTCTGGAAGCGGTCGCCGCTTTCCTTCAAGAACTCGCTGACTTTGTGTGCAGCCCGCTTCGTGCGTTCGTCAATGACCAGGTTGCGGTCGAAATTCTTTTGGTTGTAGATCCGGTCTTCGATCTCCTGGCCATATTTGTCGGTCTCTCCCTTGGCCGGACGATACCCTTCCACGTCCACATCCAGATGGACCTTTACCACTTTGTAACGGAGCGAGGAAACCGTCACGGATGCCTTCCTTCAACGAGTAGCTGTAGACGGGGTTGCCGAAGTAGTGAATGTTTGAGACATACTCGGTTTCCTTCGGCGTGGCGGTCAGACCGATCTGAGTGGCGCCGGCAAAGTAATTGAGAATTTCCCGCCAGGCAGAATCCTCTGCAGCGCTCCCTCGGTGGCATTCGTCGACCACGATGAGATCGAAGAATTTCGGCGAGAGTTCCCGGAAGAGCTTCTGGGATTCCTCCGGACCCGTGATGGCCTGATAGAGCCCAAGATAGATCTCGTAAGACGTGTCGATCCGCCGATGTTTCTTGTCCACGGCAGTCGGCAGGTCAATCAGATTCCCGTCTTCACGCTCGATGGTCTTGGAACTCGTGCTGAGCTTGGCCATGGTCTTCCCAAAGGGACGAAAGTCATTGACCATGGTCTGATCGATCAGGACAT
This sequence comes from Nitrospira sp., assembly GCA_030123625.1. Classification (NCBI taxonomy): domain Bacteria; kingdom Pseudomonadati; phylum Nitrospirota; class Nitrospiria; order Nitrospirales; family Nitrospiraceae; genus Nitrospira; species Nitrospira sp. The sequence goes on along the minus strand of CP126121.1, from coordinate 3,313,206 downwards.
TGCGATCAGCGAGGTAGAGGATGCGTTTCTTGCGCTTGGCCTTCCACAAGCGCCAGATGATTTGAAAGGCAGCGTAGGTCTTTCCGGTACCAGTCGCCATGACGAGAAGGATACGGTCCTGGCCTTTGGCGATGGATTCGATGGTTTTAATGATGGCGATGCGCTGGTAGTAGCGCGGCTCCTTGCCGCTTGCATCGTCGTAGAAGTTTTGGAGGACGACTTCCTCTTGCCAGGGCGCTAAGCCTTTCCACGCGCGGTACTTTTGCCAGAGTTTCTCTGGTGACGGAAAGTCAGTGAGCCGCACTTCCGATTCTGTTTGTGTGCCCTGACCGGTGCGGTCATGGAATAGGAAGGCGTCTCCGTTCGACGAAAAGACGAAGGGAATATCCAGCGTCGCCGCATACTCCAGCCCCTGTTGCATGCCGTCGCCGACGCTGTGGTTATTGTCCTTCGCCTCGATCAGAGCGATGGGAATGTTCGATTTGTAGTAAAGAATATAGTCGGCAAATTTGGCCTTGCCGCGCGTGACCAGTTTCCCTCGAACGATGATCCTACCTTTGGTGAAATAGACCTGCTCGCGGATTTGAGACAGCTCATCCCAACCGGCCTTTCTCACCGCCGGAGTGATGAACTTGCTGCAGATGTCGCGTTCGCTGAGGGACTTCTTATCGAGTTCGTTCATGTCGTCAGAATAACCACGATAGAGTGGTTACCCTCATGACTCTCTTATTCACGAGTAAGTACCTTTATTCTCCTGATAATGCCAGCGAACAGCGCTATCCGTCGCCGATTACTCTCGATCATATCGGCATAAGTGGAGAAAGAAATTGAGACGGGAGAATACTGCTTCGACCTGTCCGAGACAAGCTGTCCGGCAACGGTTTTAAAGCCGGCGGCAAGGTCCAATTGATCGAAGAAGGAGGCCGTTTGGTGATCACGCTGGCGACGGTCTCCTTCAGTCTCATCCATCACCCTCCATTGACCGTTTAGAAGTCCTGCCGTACTATTGTACAATTCGTACGTTCAGCACATATGCGATGTTTTCGAAGGTTACCGCCATGGCCCACCTCCCCGCTAGTAAGGCCCGACAAGGTTTTGCAGATACGATTAATCGTGCAGCGTGTGGTGCCGATCGACGACTTGCGTCTCTTGGAGGAATTAGAAGATCGGATCGATCTCGCCGATGCCCGGGCAGCGCTCGCTGAAATGAAAAAGAAAGGTGCAAAGTCGCTCGAGACGATTCTGAAGGATCTCAGCTTCTAAGCTTTCAATGTCCTATCTCACTCATCAAAAATTCTCAGTCCCTCTCGACCGTGATCAGGTGACTCAGGATTGGCGCCGGCGCGGTTACTCCTGCGACTTGTTTACCGATCCTCCCGGACGTGAATGGAATGATTTCGTCCACGCGACGAATGAGTTGGTGACCGTGATGGAAGGAAGGCTCAAGCTCACCATTGCCGAAGAAGAGATTATCGCAGAGCCGGGCGACGAAGTGTTTATTCCGAAAGGCATTCGCCATTCCGTCAAGAATATTTCCTCCTCTACGACGCGCTGGCTGTATGGGTACGATTAGAAGAAAGGTTTACGAATCACTTCAGAGCACATGGTTTCGAGGTCCCGCGTGACTTCGACCGACCCATCGGCGGACCTCACCTGATACGAAACCCTGGCCGCTCACCGCTATTTTTAGTCTGACAAACACTAGTGTGTTTCTGCTATACTCCCCGCCGCTTCCTCACCGCGAGGCTCCACAAGCTTGAGGCGGTTTAAGGCCACGCACCTCACTATCAGTAACGATCCAAAAGGGGGAAAGCAGATGTTTCCCAGATCCATCGGCAACGTTCTCATTGTCTCATCCTTGTTGCTGTCGTTAACGGGCTGTCTTGCCAGGGAATATGTCGTTCGCCCACCGGCGCCGACGCTATTGCAGGCACCCCCGAACCCCCTCTCTCCTGCCACAGAGTCCACCGTCAGCTTTCCCGTTCAGGTGGACCTGTCGCCATTCCTCCATGCTGCTAACGATGACAGTGTGATTCCCAAAAAGTTCGATCATTGGAGGAACTCCATCAAGCATCCTAAAGGTGTCGAGTATAAGTATTATGCCGAGCGGGATGATTTTGCGGTGGCATCTTCGGGTCCCCATCAAGCCATCGGCACGAATTCTAGGACCGTCGGCGATTGGTGGAAGGGCATTGAACCACTCAGCTCCAGCTTATCTATCGGCACAGCCCTGCGCTATAAGATTGGAGCCCCTCCACTTCAATGCGGCGAGGGCACCGAATGGCCCAAAAGAGCAACGTTACATGGGAATCTCACCGTCGGCATGACACCGAATTACGGGATGTCTGCCTCAATAGCCGGTGTGACGTTGAACACCATTGATTCCTGCAAAATCAGCGTCAATGATACCGATGTCTTTCAAGAAGTCAAAAATCAGCTGACAGAGAGAGTACGGGGGGGGCTCAGCAATGTAGTCGCACGCATGAACACGCTGACAGCCAGGTCCCGGGTGGAAGATGTCTGGCACACGCTGGACCACCCCCTACAACTAGAACCGGACGCGTGGCTCCTGCTTAACATCGGTACAGTATGGCGCAGTGGTTTCTCGGGGAATGGAGAACTTATCGAAGACACCCTTCATATCACCGCGAAACCGGTTCTCGTGTTCGGTACCGAACCACCATCTGCAGGCAGGGCACTTCCTCAGCTTGAAACTGAACCGGCTTCCACTGGATTCCATGGTGCCGCAGATGCCCCGTTGTATGGCACACTGCCCAGGACACTTGCGAACCAGCTCGCTTCCACTGGGTTCCACGTCGTCGCCGACATCCCACTGGACTATGCCTCGCTGTCCCGATCACTTGCAACGCGGTTGCAGGGGAAACGTGTCGAGGTGAAAGGAGATTTCATTCACATCACCGAGGCGGCCGTTTTTGGCCGTGGCGGCAATCAAGTTGTTCTACGGATTGCGTTTACGGGAGACGCGATCGGCCACCTGTATTTCGTGGGGAAGCCTGAAATGAACACGTTGACCCAGTCCGTTCAGATCAGTGGCCTCCGCTTGGACCTCGATTCCGAACAGCTCCTCCAGAAAAGCGGCCCCGATTGGCTCGCCCGCTCTTCCATCAGAGACCTTATTATGGGTGAAGTCGTGCTCGGTGTGACTCCGGCAATTGATCGCATGCGGGACCTTGTGACCAAGGCCCTGAATCGGGAGTTGAGTCCGACCATCACGACGCACGGGACCGTCACATCGGTGCAGGGTATCGGCGTGTTCGCCGATGTGAACACACTGTACGTTCGGGTGATGAGTGATGGATCACTCACGCTGAAGGTCGATGGCAAGCCGTGATTCACCGTAGCAGACTGCCGAAACGTTCAACCGTCCCGCGAGAAGCCGACGGCGACTTTTTTCAACATCCTTGTCAGCGCAGAAACACCAGCCAGAGATAGATCGCGCTGAGTATCACCGACCCGATCATGACGGGAAATCCAAATTTGAAGAACTGCCAAAAGGTAATCCGGTAACCGGACTTGCGCGCGATGTCGACGATCACGACATTGGCGCTCGCGCCGATGATCGTGCCGTTCCCCCCTAAACACGCACCCAACGCCAATGCCCACCAGAGCGGGATGATGTCCGGTTGATGGACCAAGGCGACGTAGTCGGTCATCTCCGGATGGAGCGATCGGGCCAGATCGATGATCAACGGATTCATCGCCGCGACATAGGGAATATTGTCCACCACTGCAGACAGTATCGCCGATCCCCACAACACGGCCATTGTGGAGCCGGTGAGATTTCCCCTTGTCACCGTCACGAGTTGATCGGCCAGATACCGAATCACTCCGACTTTGACCAATCCTCCCACCAGGATAAATAAGCCGATGAAAAAGAAAATGGTCTTCCACTCCACTTCCGCCAGATACGTCAATTCCTCGGTGTCTTCCGGCTTTCGTCGGGCATGGCCGATCACCATGAACAGGCTTGCCCCCAGCAACGCAATCGTGGCCGGTTCCAAATGGACAAGAGAATGGACGCAAAATCCCACATTGACCACCGCCAGCAACAACAGACAACGGCGCAAAAAAGACTCATCCGGAACAAACTCCCGTGAGCTCAGCGCCAGCACGGCCTCCCGCAGATGGGGTGCCACCGTCATTGTTCGCCCAAAGATCAGCCATAGAACCGTCAAAAACACCACCATGATGATGACGACGATCGGCCCCAGAACGATCAAAAAGTCGAGATAGCTGAGCTCAGCTTTGCTGGCGATCATGATATTGGGAGGATCACCGACGAGCGTGGCGGTCCCGCCGATATTGGAAGCCAGCGCTTCGGTCATCAGAAACGCAACGGGATTCAGCTCCAATCGTTTCGTAATCGCGAGTGTGACCGGTGCCATCAGCAGAACGGTGGTCACATTATCGAGCATCGCGGACAACACTGCGGTTAAAACGGCTAACAGCACGAGTAATCGGAAGGGTCTTGCATCGGCTCGTTGGGCCGCCCAAATGGCCAAGACCTCAAAGAGACCGGTCTCCCGCACGATGTTGACGATCACCATCATGCCGATCAGCAAAAAAACGACGTTGTAGTCCACTCCGAATTCATGAGAATAAAACGCCTCCTCTTGCGACACTACGCCAAGGCTGATCATCAGCGCCGACCCGAACAAGGCCACAATCGTCTTGTGGAGCCGCTCGGTCATGATGAGCGCATAGCACACACCGAAAATCAGAAGGGCCAGCGTCAGAGATGACATGTCTGTCCTTGGAACCGAACGGAGACGGATCGTTCCGAAGCCACCGCATTATCCGAGGCAGATCGCGGCAATGCAATCAGAGTCGTCTTTCTGGTAGATCATTCAAAGCCGGCACGAGGACATTTCTCCTCCCTCATTAAACTGTAGCCATTTGGATCGTGCGATGGCCTTGAGCTTGACCTTCAAGATGAGCGCGATCGCCTCATTGCAGGTACACACTGGGCAACCGATAACAGCGGGTTTCGATGCAGCAACCACCCTGATCCTTTTATGAACCGATGTGCTCTTGTGTTAAAGAGGAAAAATTCGCCCGTGCGGAGGAGCAAGGACTACCAATGCCGGAAGGGGCCGGAATCCAAATGCACATAGCTCGAACGTTTGTAGAAGCCGACACCGCCGTACCGCAGTTCGAGAGCGGCTTGGCGAAGCTTCGTAGGAGAGATACCGGGGATTAGAAGATCGATCGCCTGTCCCTGCATATGCAAGCTGTTCCTGGCGACACGTCGGTCTGTCCGAACCAACATGGCATTGTACTCAGGAGACCGAAAGCCGGAAATCACATGAATCTCTTGCTGACTGCCGAGTTTCTTTTGCACTAAATTCACGTGCTCCAACACGCGTACGTCAATAGCCCCCACTTCACCCGAGTAATGGCAGCGTAGAAGGTAATTCACATCATCAAGTGCCGCAAGGTCATAGTTGCCGGCTTCGTCTCGGTAAGTGACATCCAACCGCTCATTTGTCCACACGTTCACCAAGGTCAGCCTGCCCTCCGGAAGTTCACGAGCCTGCACCGGCTGTGGACCAACCAGTCGCCCACTCAGCAATAGAGTCCCTATCAGAGAAACCTCAAGAAACGCTCGCCGGGTCCAGGTCCATGTTGATTGATCTGTCGTGTTCACTGAGACAACTCCCACGAAGAGTGAGCGATGACCATTGTAAGAACTATTGGCCTTGTAGCAAAAATCGACAATTGGGTCAAATAGGTTTGTCCCTAGACACCCAATAGGCTTTCCATATCCAAAAAGTGAATGATTATTCCTTCATATTTACATTAAACGATGTATGTATTTTCATTCATATTGTTAAAAGTTGGATCTGCTGGTCATATTCAAATGTCCTGCGGCTGTTGCATAACACACATGAGGCCAATCGGACTCATCCTCATTTCACCGCTTGCATCTATCCCCGAAATCATTTTCTTTCTAGACTGTATCGCGAGCGCCAGGTAAGATCAGAAAAATCAGTAGAGCATGTATGGCCACCATCCTCGTCATTGACGACGAACAATCCATCAGAGGGCTGCTGAAAGAAGTCCTTGTCAAAGCGGGACACCGCGTACTTGAAGCAGAGGATGGACGCAAAGGGCTCGCACTCTACCAGAAGGAACCGATCGACCTCGTGATCATGGACTTGCTGATGCCGGAAACGGATGGTCTTGAGGCAACTCTTCAACTCACCCGTGAATATTTTGATGCCAAAGTCATCGCCATCACGGGAGCGCAAGGCGATCATAACTTCCTGGACGTCGCCAAACTCTTCGGTGCACGTCGCACCTTTGAAAAGCCGTTCGACATCAACAAGCTCCTTGAAGCGGTGAAGGAAGAACTCGCCGCCGCATGAACTGAGATCACCCCAGCTATACACACCACTCAGAGGATGATGAAAAAGCTCGTCCAGCAAGGCCGCAGCGAGCGAAAGGCTGAGGCGTACGCGGTTGGTACGTTGAGGCCTTGAGCGATGCGAGAACGCCGCTGGAGGGCTTTTGCAGCATCCTCGAATTATCGTTTGCCGGCTAATTCCTTCCGCGCCAGACTCCGCATCATAGCCGGATCGCTGTACCCCACTTCACTGAGCGCGTCCATCAAGTGCAAACCTTTCGAAGATACCAAGTCCTTCGCCTTGGCATAGCTCTGTGCGCTAAATCGCGCCACAGCCGGTTGTCCATTCACAATCTGACAGGCTAATACCTCGCCATGTACTTCCAGCGTACCGCCTCGTTCGATCAGTGTGTGAGCCTGAGCCACAGTGATGCCGTGCAGTTCGGCAAACTCTTGCAACCCACCGGTCTCGACAAGTCGGCCGTCCGGCATGATACAGAGCCGTTTGAAATGTGGTGACCAGTCCTTTCGGAAGTCGATGTACTTGATATTACCGCCCTTCGCGACGGCGCGATCCAACGTTCGATAATCCAGGCCCAAATTTTTTTGCTGCAGCTTGTCTTGCAGCTCATCCGGCAGCGCTTTCCGAAACACCTCCCACGCCGCATCGATCATCGGAAGTACCCTGGACCGAGCCACTTGCTCCGCCTCGGCAAATTGCATTAGGTCGAGCGTCCAGGTTTGTTTCGGTCCTTGCCCGGCCGGGTCAATCCGACAGGCAAATAATCCCCGAGTGAGGATGCCGCCAATTTGCGGATACACATAGGTTCCGCCCGTGGTCAACAAGGTTGTCATCGTCTCAAGCGGCACATCGTAACTTTCTGCAAGGATCTTCGCGTGTGTCGGGAGATCCTCCGATTCCGTCATCGCGCACACCGTTATATTTCCAGGCGCATCGAACTCCGAATAGTCCTCGACGATGTTATAGAGCACCATCCGCTTCGGCTTATCGGCTTTCTTTTTGATCTTGAACATGAGCTACCTCACGGACACCGGGTCTTATACACGAGACAGCAGATGATGGTATGGCGGCAAGGTCTGCAGACGCCGATCTTCCACCGGCCCGCCGATCGTAAAATGGTAGAGGGATTGAATGGCTAAGCCCTGAATGCCGACGATCTCGTGGACCGGATCATCGAAAAAGCAGCCGATTCCCGTGGCCCGCACTTCAGCCGCCTCCGCTTCCAGATACAAGACCTGCCCGAGCAATCCCGCTTCCCAAAACATGCGTGGATACCACCAGGCGCCTCGTTTGCGCAAGGTCCCCTCGAACTCGGCCAACATGCCGAACGAGAAAGCACTGTCGCCGGCAATGTCCTGATGACAACTGACTTGCGCCGCCAGCTTTTTGGCGTCACCTTCAAGTAACCAATACAGAGGCAGTCCATCCGGACAGTCAGGCGCGATGGTCCAGCTTAGTTCAGGATTCATGGCCTGTTGAATGAACGACAACTTTCTCCTATCCCGCACGAGAACATACAACCCCGGCCTGAGTCCAACGACTCGATGCACGAATATCAGAAGATGAATGGTTGGATCGTGGGGCCACACATCCCATGGCATCGGCCGCTCCAGCTGCGGTCCCTCCGCCAACGGCATGACCCGCCGCATCATGTGAAAAAATGTGGTAGCGGAAATTGACGTCTTGCCGTCAAACGCCACGGCGCTTCGACGCTGACGAATGATGTGGCCGGCCGATGGCCCGTGAGGAGTGAATGGGAAGGGGCGAGGAGCATTGTTGGATAGGAGGCTCAGAGAAGCCGTGCTCCGGCTTGCTTCAGTCTTCCAAGAAGCCTCCGCTGCTTCGTCGATGATGTCCCAATGGACCCCGTGCTCGTCGCTCAATCGATTCGCCTTCCCATACCATGCTCCACCGGCCAACTCCTTCACAATTATCTCATCAAGGAACAACGGAATCTGATCTCCGCCATCGCTGGCTTCTAACTCCTTAAGGCTCGATTCCCCGGCAGGCCAGACCACCGCCAGACAATCAGGATGTTCCAGTTCTACTTCTCCAAAATCTTCCTTGCGATTTGCTCCGAGTAGCGTCGCGAGAGTGTCTTGATCCATGCCATGCAACAAGGTCATGTTCCACCCGAGCGTGGCTGCAGCGATTCGCGCACTTCCGATCGCATGGCCGACATCGTGATTGCAGTAGCGAAATGCCCGCTCGCCGTACTTCCAGGCTTCGCGCCAGTGAACCGAAGTGAGTCCAAAGAGAAAAGCATGAGCGGGGAAAGAGACCATGAGTTGAGCAACAAGTTCAGATGGAAATTCGGCTCTCCGTTCAAGCCCATGTTCCTTTGGCGCGTAATGATAAAGCCCTGGCTTGAGTTCAAGGCCATCGATCTTGGGCAAGACCACATAGCCTTCCGTCGGATGCAGATTGCCCGACGAGGGATTGCTTCGCAGCGCCCATTCAGATTCCCCCGCCTTCTTCCAGGCCGACAGGGCAAGCGCGAACTCAAAAAATCGAGAGAGAGATCGTATGGTTACAGGCTGACAGTGAACCGTCCTCTGTTCGTAAATCGCTTGATAGGAAGGCGACAGCGGCTCTTCATCCGGACTGAGCAATGGAAGAGAAACCAACTGAGTCCCCTCGAACCGCCGGAACGGATCCGGCTGGTTTGCCCAGTCCAAAAACCCCAGCGACCGAGCATAACGATTGAAATGGTGTTTGGTGCGGATATGATAGTGAATGACTCGATCGACAGGATCCTTTGAAACTGACTCAGGCGTTGTCTCGGGAATGAGGTGTTCAGTGCTCATCTAAGAAAATAAGATCAGTCTACAGAGCTCCCCACTGTAAATCTATGGCTTGAGCAAGGCACATTGACCTCCTTTCCTCCATCCCGGTATTCTCAAGATACTTGTCATACCCGCCGTCCGAGATACGAGGTTCTATGCGGTTTGATCCAGCTTTGGCCGCACAAACAGCGTTCAAAGAGTCTGAGTCGGAACTCGGTTCCGACTGGGACACAGCCGTAGAGTTAGAAGAAACATTTTCCTCGAATGCCGGCTCGACCGCGCGAGAGGCCTATGAGGGTCTGTTGGCCATCGCGCAGCACTATCCCAACGCCCATTCGTTCCAGGCCTTCTGCATCTACATTACCTGGCAGCAGGTGACGGAGGAGACCATCGCGCGTCACTTCGAGACAGGTGTGAAACTCTGTGAAGCGTATCTCGTCTCTCGTGAAGCGAAAGAGCCAAGACACATCGAGCACATCACGGAGTTGCACGAGTCCTTTCGGGCAGGGTTAGGTCTGGAAGAAGAGGATGACATTCAAGTGGAGTTCAGACGGGATACCCCCAAAGGCGGTGACTGATAGGAAATAGTGCTGGGTGCTGAGTTATGAGTGCTGAGTTGGAATACTTTTCACTCTGAGGGCTGATTGCAGATGGCTGAACGCTCATGAGCGATGATCATAAGCATCGCGCACGAATTTTTCTCCATCGCGGCGATCTGGTTCAGGCCCGCGCTGCGTGGGAAGCGGCGGTGATCGATGATCGTACTGCAGACAATCGGCAAGCGTTGTCGGATTCTCTTGGCAACCTGGGCAATACCTGCGCACTCATGAATGAGTTCCCACGAGCGGAACAGTGCTATCGGGAGGTGCTCCAAATCCAACGGACCGAGCGCAATCTCACCGCCGTAGCTCATACCCTGGTCAACCTCGGCAACCTGCATATCGCCTCCGACCATTCGGAGAAGGCCCGTCCCTACTATTTGGAAGCCTTGGATCTCCTGCGCCAACTGCAAGACGATCGCGGCCTCGGGATTCTTTGCACCAACCTCGCGCTCCAAGAGGCTCGTGACGGCCGGTGGGATCAGGCTGTTGCTTCATTCAAACAGGCCCTCGATCATCATCGGACGGTCGGCAACGAAGAAGGGCTTGCCGTCACCTACAGCCAACTCGGCAAATGCTATCTCGATCAGAATGACCTCACCAAAGCCGAACGCTGCTTGAACAACGCCTCGGAGCACTACATCAAACTCGGGAACGAACCAGCCGAGGCCGCGGTGCTTCGTCTTCTCGCAAAAGTTTACGAGATCCGCCGGGATACTGTCTCTGCTCGGCGATGCCTCACGCGGGTTGTGGCGCTCGACGAACGCTATGCATTGCCGGAGCTTCCAACCGATTCCGCCCATCTTTCTCGGCTCGGGCCATCCGGATAACCCTTTCCATCCTGACACTCGATCCGATCGCATCGTTTGACCGACGTTCACATTTTTTCCTGCCATGCCGCAGTCGATCCATCCGGCTTCTGGACAGAATCCCATCCTCTGCTACCTTTTTTGAAGCAGCACACCTGGATGCCTGTTGATCAAGTTTCACTTCCCACAAGCCGACAAGATATTGACCTGGAGACAGCATGGCTTCGTTTGCTCGGCGATTCACGGCCTTGGTATTCGGAACGATGATGACGACGTCCTTGGCCCAAGCTGGAGATGTCTCCCCCACGATCACGGTCGGTACCCAAGAAGTCGGACTCACAGCCGGTTACATGTTTTCACATCGCCTGACCCACCTTCACACCACCAAACAACATGGACCGGCGCTGATGCCCACTTGGATGATGACCATCACCGATCCGATCGGCGACGGCTGGTACCGAGGACAGGTCTCCCTCGGCGCGGAGATGGTCTACTTGGAGTTCCGAGAACCTCTGTTGACACATGGCATCGGCTTCACCCCGAGGATCAAGTACACATTCGTCGCTCTGGGTCGCTTCCGTCCATACCTGGAATTCGCCGGTGGACCGTTCTGGACCGATCTCGGTGGCCGTATTCATGAAGAAGCCAATCAATTCAATTTCGTACTGACGGGCGGAGCAGGCGTGTCATGGTTTGTCACGTCGCAACTCGCCTTCAACGCGGGCTATCGCTTCCACCATATTTCCAATGCCGGTACAGCCTATCCGAATCTGGGGCTGAACGCGAGCCTCCCCTTCGCAGGATTTTCATTCTATTTCTGAGGAGACGACGATCATGACGATGAATATGTTGCGATGGTCGGTCCTGAGCCTTGCCGGGTTCGTGCTGTACAGCATCACGGGATGCACCAGATGGATCGACATACAACCAACTTCGGCCGATCCCAAAGAGACCATTTCGCACTCGCTCCCTAATGATGAGCGGGTCCCGCTCGTGACGAATTCATTTCACCTCTCCAGAAACGGGGCATCGCAATATCCCTCTGCCGACTTAGAGCGAAGGATCTTGAGCAGCGTCCAAGACACCAGCCTGTTTTCGGCATTGATACCTCTGGGAGAAAAATCCGATTCGCTCGGAGAGAAGGTCGTCTCTGCGCGTATCACCGTCGACGAAACCATCGAGCCTCATTCTTGGCTCTCGGCGTTCAAAGGCATCCTCATCGGAGGATCCATGTTTCTTCTCTCGCCCTTTATCGATCTGGAATATGGATATGGCGCAACGGTGGCCCTTGAACTCGAACGTTGGGACGGTCACGTCACGCGCTATGAAGGCCGTTCCTCCGGTACGGTGCATTACAAGCTGTTCGGCGCCACGCCCGTCATGATCGATGAGTTGAAGGGACACGTGACGGAAGCCTGTCTCACCGACCTGATGGGACAACTTGTCCGTGACACCAAGCTCTATATGGCCAGCAGCGCCCCGCTCCCGGACACCGGCATTCGCACGGTGACCGTGAAAGCCAAAAGACCCGCAACCACACACCCCACCCGTTCTCTTGGGCCGGTCACAATACCCTAAGAAGATCAGGTCGCGCCGACCAACGTTGTCATCTGGCCGATTCCGCCGTTCCAGTGGTATAGTACCGCTTGGCACCGGACCCGTGATCGATGGATATTGATGCTTTTCGCCAGATGGTCGCCAAGAATCCCAAGGGATTCCTCGGCCGCTATGGACTCGGCAATAAGATCCTCCAGGAAAACGGCAGCGTCGAAGAAGCCGTCGAGCATCTTACTGTCGCCACACAATTAGACCCGACACATGCAGCCTCTCATCTGGCGTTGGGGCGCGCATTGATCCGACTGGGCAGGAACGCCGATGCCAAGCCTATTCTCATCGCCGGTATCGAGGCGGTACTTTCTGGACGATCCAACGGCGGCAAGGACTTGGTGCCTGAGATGCAGGAGCTGCTGCGTTCGCTGTGATGCACAACACTTCTACCGTAAAGGAGTCTCTCCGTGAATCTCGACGATGCCAGAAAACGAATTGAATCAGCCGTCACGCAATACGGCCAACACGCCGCCCCCGCCATCGACCTCGTCATGGCGGAAGTCCGCTCCGATATGGGAGCGGGAGCATTCAATGAATTGGTCGAAGAGTTCGATCTTGAATTGATGTACAACATCACGCCGATGGAATCGGACCACTCGAGTAGTTGAATACTGTCTTCTACTCCACCATTCGTTCATTCGTGATTCTCACGCTCTCCTCTCTATGCCGCTGATCTGGGCTGCGATCTCAGGACACGGATTCGGTCATGCCGCGCAAGTCGTGCCGGTGCTCAACGCGTTACATCGTCTCGTTCCTGACCTTCGCGTCCTCCTGCGCACGACGGTCCCTCCTTCCTTCTTCACAGACCGTCTCAGTCTTCCGTGGGACGTGAGTCGCGTTCAACAAGATATCGGGTGCGTTCAGAATGGCCCACTGAAGATCGATGTTGAAGCGACTTGGCTCGAGCACCACCGATTCCACAGTGCTTGGGAGGAACGGCTTCGGACGGAGACCGAAGCAATGAGGACCGTCGGCCCGAATGTCGTCCTGGCCGATACTTCCTACTTAGCTTTAGCGGCGGGAAAAGCGGCTGCTGTTCCTACCGTTGCACTCGCGAGTTTTACCTGGGACCTCGTGCTTTCCGAGTATGTCGCACCTCCATCGATCGATAGCCGAGCGATTCTCCAGTTGATTCGACAGGCCTATGGCGAAGCAGATCTTGCGCTATGGATCAACCCGGCTCCCAAAATGGAGATCTTCCGACGCATCATCGACATTGGACCGATCGCCGAGCCTGCACCCTCCGCTCGTGAACAGTTGACCGAGTTCCTGGGGCTGGCTCAGGGAGAACAAACCGTCCTTATCGGGTTCGGCGGGATTCCCTTGGACTCACTCCCCTTCAATCGGCTCGAATCATTCACCGGATACCGTTTTATCTTCGATGGCTCGATTCCTCCAGGAAGCCGGAGATTCGTCGCCGCCGCATCCCTGCCTTTTCCATTCAAGACCTTAATGGCGTCTGTCGATCTCATCATGACGAAACCGGGCTACGGCACCGTGGTGGAAGCGGTCGCGCTACGCACTCCCCTCGTGTACGTACGCCGATACAATTTTGCCGATGAGCAGCCACTGGTTGACTATGTGCACCGGTACGGACGGGGCGTTGAACTTTCATTTGATGATTTCATCCATGGTCATTGGGAGAAGTCTTTGCAGCGTGTTCATTCGCTTTCAGCTCCTTCCGAACACATTCTTTCAGCCACAGGCGCCGATGATGCGGCAATACTCCTCGCTCGCTATTTTCCCACGACAAGACATTAATCAGTGCGTTTACGGATAACGGTCATTACCCTGCTCACTCGTCTGGTAGAAAAACACATCTTACAAACTCCGCTTCATCCCGCCCAGCGCTCAACAACAATCGGAAAGCAATAGGATTTCTTTTTTCTGTCATGGAGCTCTCGGCGCATCCTTTGCGCGATTTCTTCGTAGACTGTATCGGGAGTGCTATAGTGTTGACCGATTAGCGGATCATTCCATCGATCACCACCACCGACATTCTTATGGATACATCTCCTCAGCTCGCCGCCTCAGCCATTGACCCAAAACTCCTCACCGGCGTAGCTAAAGGCGAGCACCATGCCTTGAGCCAACTCTACGATCAATCCAGCACCGTGTTATTCAGTCTGGCATTGCGCATCCTCGGCGACCGTGAAGAAGCGGCGGACGTGCTCCATGAGGTCTACCTCGACGTTTGGAGAAAGGTCGTACGCTACGATGTCGGTCGAGGCACACCCATCGCCTGGCTTATTACACTGACCCGCAGTCGGGCCATCGGTCGATTGCGAACACGTGATCTCCGCACCCCTCGCCAAACGGGCCCATTCATCGATGACATCCAAACCGGCCAAGTCCCCGGCGAAGGTTCCGATGGTTTTGATTCACAAGCCGATCAAGCGCTGCGAGCCTTGATTAAAGAAGCGTGGGGAAACTTACCTCACATACATCAGCAGGCGATTGAGTTGGCCTACTATGGAGGCTTACCCAAGACAGAGATCGCGGCACAACTGGGTCAGCCGGTGGAAACGGTGACGACCTGCATCGCGCAAGGCATGTCGCAACTGCGCGAGTCGTTGCAATCATATTGGGAACAGGACGAAGCAGTATGACGCATGACGAGTTGGCAGCCGCTGTTCCTTTATACGCGGTCGGAGCACTCGAGCGGGTTGATCGACAGACCTTGGAAGCTCACCTGCTTTCAGGATGCATCTCCTGTCGCACAACGCTGAAAGGGTATCAGGCCGTAGCAGTGACGCTACCGTTCGGACTCAACATCACGCCTCCTCCCAGAACTTTGAAAGGCAAGATCATGTCATCCCGTGTTTCGATCGCCGCCACTGAGTCAGGAATCCAATCGCCCTCCCGATCGAGCCTCGAGCCGGGTGAATGGATGAAACATCTCTTTCCACCGTCATCCCCGCCTATCACATCATACGGGCGGGCGTTGGGAATGGTGATCGTGGTTGTCATGATCATCCTAGTGCTCTTTGGATGGAACGCCTCCACTCAGGTGAACGAAGACCGGGAGAAGTTGGCTCAGCTGCAGTCTCAAGCGGAGGAAACGGGCGCTAAGATGGCAACTCTCCAACAGCAGCTCAGCGAGCGGGAGGAAACACTCTCTCAAACCCGAGAAGAATTGCAGCGCCGAACGGCTGAACTGGCAGAGATAAAAGATCAGTTGATCCAACGAGAAGCCGAGCTGGAAGAGCTGAAAGTTCGGCTTGTCCAGGGAACCAGACGACCAGTGCGAATCCCGTAGTCCACTCTTCGGCCCATCCTCCTCTTTTCCGCCTCGGGAATCAGTCTACGCTCATGCTGTGTTCCCCTCCTGTCCCTCTCCCAGCTCCTATGCTAGCATGCGGTGACCATCAAGATTCCCATGAGCTCTCTCAATGCAGCAAGAACCGCACGATTATCACTACATGGAGCTGGCTCTACAGCAGGCTGCACTGGCCCCTCACATAGGAGAAGTCCCGATCGGCGCAGTCCTCGTGCATGACCACAAAGTGATTGCTGTGGGCCATAACTACCGGGAGATTTCGCAGGACCCGACCGCGCATGCGGAAATGATCGTGATTCGGAAAGCTGCCGAATGGCTTCACACATGGCGGCTCAACGAGACGACACTCTATGTCACGCTGGAACCTTGCCCCATGTGTGCCGGAGCGATCGTGCAATCTCGCATCGCGCGGCTTGTATTCGGAGCGTGGGATCCCAAAGCCGGTGCCTGCGGGTCGATCTTTGATATTCCGGCCGATCGCCGGCTCAATCATCGAGTCCAAGTGATGGGAGGTCTGCTCGAGCGGGAAAGCCGAGCGTTGTTGCAGAACTTTTTCAGGCCACTCAGACACAAGACGTTGGGGGAAGAAAAAAGGCGAGAGAGCTTATAAACTCACCTACGGGGCTTATCGCCCGTGGTTATATGAGCCATTGTGGGGCCTGGCTTGGAGTCCGAGCCAAGCCCCTTCTAGCTACCGACGCTGTGCATGCATATCAGTACTGAGGCCATGGTACCGCAAACCGAAGAATCCCCACACGAGAGCTCCCAATACCATGACCACGCCAATACCGACATCATTGATTTTCGCTGCTTCAGTACCGGCATAGCCAAGCAGGAATGGCGCGGCAATCAGCCAACCTCCGACGATAGCCAAAACCCATGGCAAATATTTCATACTGCTTCCCTCCTTCCCTATGAGTTGACTTACTGGAACACTCTTCGGTTGCCCGAATAGCACACCAGCTTTCGTCACAGTATTCGCATAGCGACCATGAAAGGGGCCACAATCAGCCAGGTCGCAATCAGAGCCAGAATCCAGGATAGGTATTTCATGGCCGGCCACCTCCTTTCACGCTCACAGAACTTGCAGTCTCCAAGAGTCCATTTCGCCTTACCCCTCTGCATGGCTCTCATGCACGCCTGTTCTGCATCGAATGGTCAGGCAAGGGAATCGGGATACTCAGTTCTCGTTGGCGACGGCGGTGCTCCTGATCTTGCTCGAAGGCCTGTTGCAGGTTGACGTCCGTGATGATCAACGTCAGTGCACGCTTGCCCTCAAGAACATTGTGCTCATCTACTAAACTCGACATCGTCGCACCATCTTTCCAGATGGTCTTGTTCACCGAGATGACATCAAGCCCCTGTTCATAGTCTTCCTTCTGATCTTCCACAAAGGGCTTCCCGTAAGATTCCTTTAATCTTTCGCGCAATCCTTGGTATCCGCCTGTTACCTTGTCAAAGGTGTACTGAATAGCCAATTCTCGGAGACGGTCATTGTAGAAGCGATATTCCACACGTTGGATGAAGCGATCTTTTGATGGAATCACCACGGTACGTTGAGCCTGGTCACGTCGGTGCAGTGAAACTCTCTTCGCAGCCTCAGGAACAACGGTTATGAGTTCAGACAGCGTCATCCCCAACCGAGCGCCTTGAAATGAGCGAGGCAGGGTAGTTTCCTTAGCATTTTCTTGGGCGGCAATGCCTGGCGCAGTCATGCTCCCCACCAACAAACCAACGGTCAACATCATGCCTAGCGCTGCGGACTTCACTTGCATGGCAATATCCTCCTTTCCCTTTCGATTCAGTTCGCAGGACATTCGAGAAATGTCCTGCCTCTCATTGCGACCACCGCATGTGTGGTCACAAGCCTTCCTTAAGCCACTTCAGAATTTTTGCATTCCATATTTCCAATGGAACATCGACACTGACTCATTAGTCCACCGCACCCGACCTCACTAGGCCGCCGCCTTGAGAGTCGGATAGTGAGTGCCAGCGGATTGACGCTCTGTCTTCTCAAAGGACGTGGACACGGTGGTGGATTCCGAGGACAACGCCGAAATCCCGATCAAAACCACCGCAATGGCCCCACCGAACGCCAGGCTTGCATCAATCAACGAGCTCATATCCATCATCGTGCTCACCTCCCTTCCTCTTAGCGAAAGTACTGCCTTCCCGTTCACCCAAACGAGAGATCTAATGGAGGGCCGATTCTCTGGTTCCGCCGGCGCTCCGAATCACGGAGCGCCGGCGGGAGTACCTGTCACAACCTTTACCGACACTCGATCATAATCTGACGTGGTTTTGCCTCTTCCCGCTTGGGAAAGGTTATCGTTAACAGGCCCTGTCGATATGCAGCCGTTGATTTCTCATGGTCCGCATAGTCTGGGAGCTTGAACGAACATGAGAATGCGCCTTCCTCAATCCCATGCCTATACCATCGTCGGCCTTCAGACTCATCATGCTTCCGTTCGCCTTTTACCTGAAGCACGTTGTTTTCTACCCGCACGTCGATCTGATTCGCATCCAATCCCGGAAGAGCCATCTGAACCGAGAAGTTTTGTTCATCCTCGAAGACGTTGGTGGCCGGCTTCCACGACTGCGGCCATCCATTGACAGATTGAATTGCATCATCGAGCAAACGATCAATCTGCGATTCGGCTGATCCGTTATGGAACAACACAGGCAATTGGGTTTCCCAAAACATAGCAATACCTCCTTGCGAATGTATGAATATGATTGGGGACACCTGAGCCGGAACGGGAGGACTGCGTGAAGGGCCTGAGCGTGCACCGCTATGACAGCTGGCCAGACAGTGAGCCCTTCACCAAGTCCATCCAGTCCAGGCTGTCAACTGTGTGCTGTAATAATGCCGAACTTTGACAGGTCAAGAGGCATACCGAATGGCACAAAACCAACTGATATTTCAATAGAATTCCAGAATACGTCGGTCACGACGCTGCGTCATAGGGACTATGTATGAGCATTTCTCATCATCGCTTCTTATGCCTCGCTGGTGCTCCCGCCTAACCTTTGGTCCTTATCCCTATTGTTGTTGCAAATAGAAGATAGATAGATGTGAAGATCCTCACTGCCATTGACAGTGCCACAGAACCATGTCGTGGTATTGACTTTTATCCGAAAAGAATTAGTTCCACGTTACGCGGAGTCGTCATGCTAGAAAAGATGATGCGGTCGCATGACGACCTTCACAATCAGCAATCACACCGTCATCCATCGCTCGGACTTGTCTATGGAGGTAACATTGTCGCTGTTCATCAACGGGATGGCGCTGTAGTTCGACAGGCGGTACAGGTGGGATGGCCGTAGAGCCATTGTGTCGAACTCCAAGTATGATTGTGGCAAAGACATTGATGATGCAGCCGAATGATCGCCTGTTCATTGTGGTGGCATGTGGTCATACATGATGCCGCGCTACCGTTGTCATGATGGACTTGTGGGCCAGGGACCAGGTCTCCCTATACGAAGCATTGAAACCTAGGGAAATCCTGGTGTGATTTTTTCTGGAAAGGAGTGATCTATTTATGGAGCTGATGACAAAGCTCAAAGGAATGATTCCTTGGAAACAAAAACCCGTTGAAACGCATGAAGTGTCGTTCCGCGATGACATCAATCAGTTGTTTGATCGTTTTCTGGTGTCACCCTTTGAAACAGGATGGTCCCGTTTTGCCGGATTCGGCTCTGGGATTGAGATGTACGAGACGGAAGAGTACGTGATCCTCCGTGCCGACATCCCCGGAGTGGACCCGAAACAACTCAACGTCACGATTCGAAACGGTATACTGTGTCTGAACTATGAGGATCAGCGTGAGTGGCGTGACGGGAACGGAGAAGGAAACACCCGTCGCTATGCGGCATTCCGTCGAAGCGTCGCATTGCCTGAGGGCTTAGATGTTTCTACGGCGGAGGCCGCCTGTAAGCACGGAGTGCTGGTTGTTCGCATCCCTTGGACGGCTAAAGCCAAGGACCGATCCCGTACAATCGTAGTATCCGTGGGCTAGGGCAACAGAGCTTCTTCTGGCTTCGCCGGGCGGCCATTTATCGGCCGCCCAGTTGTTTTGCCTCTTCATAAATACTCCCCTCAATTTACCATTCTCTTCTCAGGATCACTGACTTGACTTCAAATGAGACAGAATTATTTACACAGCCGTTGGCGGAATCGTCATGCTCCATTGGATGATGGAACCGCACGGCGACTGCTCCGCCAGTGATACGTTACTCAAACCACCAACCTAACATGGACCTATGAGAATTATAGTTATTCTTTGCGCGATATCCCTGCTGATTGGCGGAGTGGCGCTGATGCCGTCATCATTGGATGCAGCCGACTGGATGGCTCAGGAGGCGAACGATAACCGGCTGGCCCAGCAACTCCTGGAGGACGCGCTCAAGATGTTCGAAGAAGGAATACGGAAACACTATCATGTAGGGCCTATGCGAGAAAGAACACATGGGTATGTAGACACCTCTTCATATCACTAGAACAGAGCCATGACGAGGAGATGCTATGAAATGCGAACGCTGTAACGGTTTATTCATTCCCGTGTCATTTGTGGGTGGAGACGACGAGATTAGTGTATGGGAATACGCCGGATGGAAGTGTCTGAACTGCGGCCATGTAACAGATCCGCTCTTCCTGAAAAACAGGGAGATTCTCGCGCGACCCGGAACCGTTCATCAATCAGCACATAGACATATTGTAGAACCCGTTCTACGGACACAAAACGCCGCCTAAAATACGGAGCTATTACTATTTAAAAAGAACCATTTTTTAGAATTTCAGAAGGGAAGTCTATGAACCGACCTTACAAGTTGATCCATCGACTCTCTAACGTTCTGTTCGTCCCCTCTGTGATGCTGATCCTGGCCGGGGTGGTGAAATGTTCTGAGACTTCAGACCATAGCGTGCATGGATCGCTTGTCGTGACTGCTCACGATACCTCTGAGCCGCAGCCTGTACGGACAGACACCAACCGCAACAATAAACTATTCGAAAATCATCTCGGTGGAATTGTGTCAGACACCATGAGCCACTGAGGCTTTTTCTCATCCGATGAAAATCCAGAATGCCGGTGTGTCTCGGCCTGTGTCCTTCAATGTATAATCAGGCACTCTTGTCGAAGACCATACCGTAGGAGAAAGATGGATATTTTCGACCTTGGAATAACCGTGAAATTGGTCAGATCATCTGTCCAGGCCTTGGTCTGTTTGCTTCTCGCAAGCTGCTCGCTGGTCGTATCACCCAAAGAAGGTGCACAGTCCCCATCTCCAGGTGCCATTCAAACAGATGGCATAAAAGCCGTAAGCGAAGGCAATTATGTGGAATCGTGCCGCGCGAACGGTGTCCCAGTCCCACCAAATTGGAAAGCTTCATCATCGGAATGGGAAAGCCATGGCCACCTCAAAACCATTTTGCTGACCCCCAATAACCTAGATCAGGCTCTCGTCGATCACACCTCGTCCGCGAGCGTCTGGTCGTACGCCTCACCCAATGTGAGAGGCGCTTGCATTGCGCTGGGGAGGGATAACGGATCATTCCAAATTATTTGTCAAAGTGCCACGACCGGATACGCCTGCTTTTGGGGAAATGATGTGAGTTCATCCAATACTAGCTGGAGCCCTGAGACGACCGAAGTATCCATCGCCTCACTCCGCGATCCCGTCCAAGGATTTACTCCCAAAACCGTGCCTTGCACTGAATGCCACCGAGGAAATAACGCCTTTTTGTATGCTCCTGACGATCCTACATGGGCCACGGTATTGAGGCCTGAACAGGTCCGTCCCACATTTACCACGCGCGTTGAACAGTCGTCACACCACGGACAACTCACGTTCGGAGCGACAACAATCACCTACCCACGTTTTATACCGGTCGGGGGGAAAGCCATGCCTTTGAACAATCCGCTGCCGACCACGCCCGGATGTTCAGGGTCATGTCATGAATCTCATTTTGAGATCTTAGAAAAAAACCACACCGTCGAAGGCTACGTACGAATCCCTCGTCCCATGGGACCCAACTGTGCGCGAAATTCACCGGACGATGATCCGACCAGGAATTGCTACCAACGTTAATCCACATTCCCTTATTGCTTTGACTGAAAATATGATTCACGTTCACGCCCGTGGCGCTCTTCCCAAGGCAACCGTCTGCTCTCCTCACATAACATATGGAGGGATGACCAATCATTTGTTGGACATGTCCAACAAGTCTTCGTTCCCTCATGGACACAACCAGCCTAGGGCGTGTCATCAATTAATTTTCGAGGTTCACAACGCCATCGTGTTGTGCTTCACTCCGTTCCAGGCCCAGGGAGGGCCTACGGATGGTGAGACGATATGGGTTGCGTGATGACCAGTGGGCGAAGATCGAGCCTCTGCTGCCAGGGCGTGAAGGCACGGTGGGGGTGACCGCGAAAGACAACCGGCTATTTGTCGAAGCGGTGTTGTATCGGTATCGCGCGGGGATTCCGTGGCGAGATTTGCCAGAGCGGTTCGGAGATTTCCGGGGTCATCCACACACGCCATACGCGTTGGAGTCAACGCGGCGTCTGGAAGCGGGTGTTCGAGCGTCTGGCCGACGATCCTGACAACGAATACGCCATGATCGAGTCCACGATTGTCCGTGCCCACCAGCACAGTGCCGGGGCAAAAGGGGGGACCGGACGGCGGAATGTATCGGGCGCTCAAAAGGCGGATTGACCACGAAAATCCATGCCCGGTGCGATGCGCTGGGTAATCCGACGGGGTTTCATCTCACCCCGGGGCAGGCACATGATCTGGAGGGCGCCGATGTCTTGCGGCCCGGCGTGACCGCGGACACACTCATTGCCGATAAAGCGTTTGATGCCGATGAGCGGGTCATCGAACCTTTACGAAAAGCAGGAAAGACCATCGTGATCCCGCCAAAATCCAACAGAAAGGTCCCCCGGGCCTATGATGAAGACCTGTACAAGGCGCGGCATCTGATCGAAAACTTCTTTGCAAGGCTCAAGCAGTTCCGCGCCATTGCGACCCGCTACGACAAACGCGCCGCCAACTTCCTCGGCGCCATCTATCTCGCCGCTTCAATCACGTGGCTTAATTGATGACACGCCCTAGTCCAAATCAGAATGGTCTGTCACAGTTGAAATCGACTGACGATTACTGAAATAACCAAACCAAGCATTAAGCACATGGTTCGCTATCGGTGGAATCCATCTTGTCGTGCCTGTTAAGGCCTCTCACGATTCCTCCGCCGGATACGCTGCGGCGATTCTTCAGCAGACTTCATGCAGCCGCCTGACCACTGAGGTGCCGGATGCCATGATACGTATAACGCTGGATGTGATGTGGCTGATTCTGGCTGAGTCACATGATATTTTGATTCGACGGGCGTTCTGTCGCTATAGCGAAGGGGCGGCAGCCTGAAGAAGCACAATCCGGCCAAACATGGTCGTGTCGCTCTCACGGAGGATGAGAGTTTCTGGCGCAAGCTCTCACGACTGGGACAAAAAATTGGATAGGTTACTTTTTCTCTTGCCTCCCAATTCCCCTTCTATCGTGATGCCTCATACCTCGCATTCCTCGCAGTCCCAGCATCGGTTACGTCTATCACGTATTGAACCGTGGCAACGGCGGAGCCACTGTCTTTCACAAGGAGCCGACTATGCCGCCTTTCTCGATCTGCTCGGTACAGCCAAAGTCCGACCTCCCATTAAAATTTTCGGCTTCTGCCTGATGACTAGAGTCTGTTGACATTCATTTCATCCAGAGCACGGACGCGACAAGATAGATGAGACTCGCGAAGTTGCGGACCCGTTTGGCGTACCGGGTGGCGACCGCGCGATAGTGCTTGAGCTTGTTAAAGAAGCACTCGATGCGATAGCGTTCAGCATAGAGGGCGAAATCCGTCTCGCGCAGCTCTTTGACGCAGGAGCGCGGCGGAATCACGGCTTTTGCACCGGAACGTTCAATCGCCTCCACGATCGCGTGACTGTCGTACCCCTGGTCGGCTATCACATATGGCGCAGGCCATTCTGCCAACAACGGCTCCGCCTGCGTATAGTCGGATGCCTGCCCCGGTGTCAGGATAAAGCGCAGCGGATTGCCCAGGCCATCGACGGCGGTGTGGATTTTGGTGGTTAGCCCACCTTTCGACCGGCCAAGGGCTTCCGTCTCAGCCGCCCCCCTTTTGCGCCAGCCGCGTGTTGGTGCGCACGGACGATGGTGGAGTCGATCATCACATACTCAAAATCTGGATCGCCGGCTAGCTGACGAAACATGCGCTCCCACACGCCTGCCTTTGCCCACCGGGTATACCGCTGAAACACACTGTTCCAGGTGCCGAACTGTTCCGGCAGCTCCCGCCAGTGTGCACCGGTCCGCGCGATCCACAGCACCGCATCCACGAATGTCCGGTTATCGGTTGCGGTCCGTCCTGGATCGCTCGCTTTGCCAGGCAACAACTCTTTAATCCGCTTCCATTGGTCGTCTCGTAGCTCGCGTCTCGCCATCCTCCCTCCGGTGGGTGTTCAACAATGCCACACCAATGCCGAGGCGGAAGCTGAATGTCAACAGACCCTAGGCCGTGTCGTCAATCAACGCCGAGGATTCCCAAAGGCGTAGAGATATGATTCACTGCTCATAGGCCATGGAGGGGCTTATGGATGGTCAGACGCTAGGCGTTGCGGGACGATCAATGGGAACGGATCAAGGATTTATTGCCGGGGCGCGAGGACACCGCAGGGGCAAAGGCGCAGGATAACCGGCTGTTTGGGGAAGCGGTTCTTTACCGGTATCGCACAAGCGTTCCCTGGCGCGATTTGCCGGAGCGGTTTGGCGACTGGAAGCACATTCACCGCCGTCACCGAAGGTGGGCTGAACGTGGCGTTTGGGAGAAGGTGTTCAGACATCTGGCGCAGGAGGCCGACAACGAATACGCGATGATCGATTCCCCCATCATCAGGGCCCATCAGCATTCTGCCGGAGCGAGGTGGGAGAAAAATGGGCCTCGGATGAAGCGATCGGGCGCTCCAAGGGCGGGCTAACCACCAAACTCCCCGCGATGTGCGACGCGCTTGGCAACCCCACGGGCTTTCGCCTCACGCCGGGGCAAGCGCATGATTTGCCTGGCGCTGACGCGTTTCTGCCGGAGATGAAGGCGCACCCGTTGATTGCGGACAAGGCGTATGACGCTGATGACCGGGTCAGAGAGCCGCTGCGCAAAACAGGGAAACCCATTGTGATTCCACCAAAATCGAACAGGCAAATAAACGGGATTACGATGAGGTATACAAAAGCCGTCATCTGATCGTGAATTTCTTCGCCAGCCTCAAGCACGACCGCGCTATCGCTACCAGATATGCTAAACGCGCTTCTCCATTCCTCTCCGGCGTCTATATGGCCGCCTCAATCATATGGCTCAATTGACGACACGCTCTAATCATTTTCATCTGGTCGCCATTCACCGAGTCACTCTCAGTCCGTTCATGCAGTGGCGGATGACCAGCCATGTGCGACGCTGCCATCAGCATTACCGGAGCCATGGCCCTATCTGGCAAGGGCGCTTCAAGAGTTTTCCATTCAACAAGACGACCATCTCCTACCGTACCGCGCTACGTCCTGCTCAATTCCATGCGCGCGAAGCTGGTGGCCCACGCGCCGGACTGGGGCTGGTCGCATCTGCACGTCCCGGCACTCATCGATTCCCTCCACATCCCATTGTCGATAGAGGAACCGTTCTCGCTTGGCCAGCCGATTTCGCAACGCGATCTGGCGGCCTGCGCACCCGCGTGAATCGTTACCAATCGTATGGCTCAGTGGACTGGCGATGATTGCCACCATGCTCGGTCTCGCATCCATGTTATGTCCGCACGGGCGGGCCCAGCAAATCTCCAAAAAAGTTGCTGTCCCTTCTTCATTCGCGAGACTACCTCCAATCGAAGCTGGTGCTATGGGTCCGATGGGAGCCGGTCGTTTCGAGACGGTAGCTCCAGAGCGATTGGGCTGAGCATCGGACACGGATCGTCTAAAAAGAGAACACCATCCACGTGATTGTCAATAGGCTGAGGTTCTCGGCGGCTCTAGGTCCAGTGCACGAACCCGTCAGGATGCGAAGCATACTTATGGAAGGAATCGCCAGGTTCGGCGGCGTGCCCAGGAGAAACTGATGGACAATGAGAAAGCTGCGGGCCTGGAATTTCATCTGGAGACCACGCCAGGTTTCATCCGTGGTTCTTCGATCTGGCAGACCACTATGGAGCAAACAAAGGGCAAAAGAATGGTCGGTTATGGTCAACACGTTCTTCGTACATACCGCACCTTCGAGAGCTGGGCATATCTTAATCAGTTAGCCAAAAGTCCCTGCGAGATAAGGCTGATCGGCGCGTCCGGTGATTGTGGCCGCGCGGTTCATCTGCGAGATACCAGTCTGACGATCCTTGCCATTCGTGCATGATGACACGGCCTATTGGAAGCTCCGACTGGTAAGCTGAGTAATCTACATCGATGTTCGTGGCCGTCAGTATTCAGTATTCAGTATAGTGTTCGGTTGACTTGACGAACAGATGGTTTATAGCCGGGTGATGTAATCTTCTCTGTGTAAAAGACGAAGGGTGTAAGCTGGTTGTTGCTCAGACGACCCATTCTCCACTGAAGGAGGGCTTACCCCCATGACGACGCTAGCACCGTGGACCGAGCAGTGGCAACATTTTCAGACCGAGCTCCGAGACCAGTTTTGGGGCGACCTCGTGCAGCACACGCGGCAGAGTTGGGAAGATTTTCTCGGCCGGCTGTCGATTGAAGCCCGGGATCGGTATTTGGGGGTACGGGACTATGAACGCAGTTCGGAGCGGACCGATGCCCGCAACGGCTTTTACGAGCGCGACTTCGTGACCCGGGTCGGTACGTTGCGGGTCCGGGCCACCCGGACCCGGCAGCCGGCGTTTCTTCCCGCTGGGCTGGCGCGATTGGAACGGCGGGCCCCGGAGCTTCTCCTGTTGATGCGCGAAGCGTTTCTCCGCGGGCTGAGTACGCGGGCGGTGGGCCGCGTGGTGGGCGTGTTGACGGAGGAGACGGTCAGTGCCCAGACGGTGTCACGGCTCACGCGGGACTTGGACCAGGCCGTAGCCCTGTTTCATCAGGCGCCGCTCACCGACGACTGGCGCTATTGGTTTCTCGATGGCGTCAGCTTGCGGGTGCGGCGGTCGGGGGGCGGAAGCGCGTGCAGCTGCTCGTCGCCTATGGCATTCGGGCCGACGGCACCCGGCAATTGCTCGCCTTCACCCGGAGTCCTGGGGAGAGCCAGGCGGCCTGGGAGGGCCTGCTCCAGGAGCTGTATCGGCGGGGGCTTGAAGGTCGCCAGCTGCAGCTGATCGTCACCGATGGCTGGGCGGGATTGGCGGCGGCCTTACCGACCGTCTATCCGCGCGTGGCCCATCAACGCTGTTGGGTGCATAAACTGCGCAATCTGCTGAGCGGCGCCCGTCGGCGCGATCACGCCGCGATGAAGGCGGCGGCCCAGGCGATCTATCAGGCGGCCAGTCGGGCCGAGGCGGAAGACGCCGCCCGCGCCTTCGCTCGCCGGTGGCGGGATGCGTATCCCGCGCTCGTGACGCGGCTGCTACGAGATCGGCCCGAGTTACTCGCGTTCTTTCAGTGTCCACGAGCGCTCTGGCGCAGGCTCCGGACGACGAATGTGATCGAACGCTGTTTCGTGGAAGTGCGCCGGCGGACGCGCCCGATGGTGTGTTTCGTGAACGTGCAGAGCGTGGAGCGGATTATCTTTTCGATCTTTAACCGGTTTAACTTGGAATGGAGACAGCGAACCCTTCGGCAATTTACACAAGCGGCTTGACATCACCTATAGCCGGCCACGCTCGGCAGCGTGTTGAGGGTCCATGAAAGTGAGCACTTCGTGACAGGCCATCGCGTGGCTCGTGGAGCTTGGCTGAATCGCAGTTCTGGCGTATCAAAGCCTCCTGTGGGTTCTGATGAACAGCTCTCTGACCATCCATGAGGAGGTCTCGAATTAATTGAGCTGTGTCCTCCTGAATCGACTGCAATAGAGTATTTGCTTCCGGCTCAACAGCGTGTTGGAAACAAGCAGCCAAAGACAATCGGGACTTCCTCGCCCAGACCATTCAAAGCAGAATGGAGCGATGATGCCAATAGCCGAGTATGTACAGAGAGCGTGGTGTTGCTAAGCCCGCAGCGCGGTAAAACACGAGCTCCTTGTCTTGGCCAACCCGTGAGGTTAGCGATTGGCGATGCGAGGCAATGTATTTGTTGGACATGTCCAACAATCTCCGTGGACCCCCTTATTATTCATGGTTGAATTTGAGTTGGAATGGGTGAGAGCGACTATCCTGCTCTCTTGAAATTAAGGCCACCACTACGCAGGGTCCTGAGTGGACCGAGGAGGTGGAGATGGCTCAAGACGGTTCAGAACCGAGTGAACGCTGGACGGCCAAGCGCCGGGTGACACTGGTCGTCAGTATCTTGAAAGAGGAGACCTCCGTCGTGAGGGAAAGCCCATCATTATGGCTTGACCGTGGCCAAGGTCGAGGAGTGGCGTGAGAAGATTCTCCTGGGGGTCGAGACGCGCTCCGAACTCGGCCAAAGGATGAGGAGGCATTGAATGGCGAACAGATCAAGAAGATGAAGCCGAAGATCGGGGATCTTGTGCTGGGCCACGACATCTTACGGGAGGCCTTGCAACCCTACTCTGTAGATCGGCAGACATCCGATGCGTGAGAGTCAGCGTGTCGGGTGTTCCGAGCCGACCATGGCTTGAGCGATTGCGGTATTGGATTCAGCAGCATCGGACGTTCGGCTCTCGCCGACTTGGACTATACTACCCGCGTCCACACAGCTCACTGGGACACCTGACTCCGAGTGAGTTCGTCAGTCAACGTCAGGACGGACCGCCGAAGAGGTCGTCTGCCCTGGTAAAGAGTCGTCTCAAAACGGGATCAACGTCACTGCCAAGAAGATTCCCCTTCCGATCTGCCTCAGATTAGGGGAGCTTACAGAAGCTAAAGATTGTCAAAGGACAACGGTGCAATGAGCGGCTCAGATCGTCCCCCTCCCCATCTAGGAGTAGGAGGGGAACGAGTGAGAATGGCGGGAAATTACTGAAAAATGATCTGATCAATTTGACATTGCCGTGCAGGGACCTCCTCTTGCTTCCCATCCGCAAAATGTACGATCAAGTGGTTCGGTTGCTCCGGTGCGTGATGCAGGTCCACCGTTCCTGATCGATCCTGAAAAATGACGACCAGCGAAGGAATCTTTGTCGTTGGACTTGACATCTGCTCCTCGCTCTTCTGCTCATCTTTCGACGAGGCAATTTGTTTCCGTGGCCCTCTGAGCTTAGCGGATAATGCGGACACCGTCGCACGAGTAATCTCCTGAGCGGTTGAACACCACCGTTCGACTTCCTTGGGAAACTCCTTATGGAGGTTCCGCAAATCGTAGAGCGTCTTAGCCGAGAGACATTTCCCTGACGTATAAATCTCATCGATGCAAGCCGGTGGATCGATGAGCGCTAAATGATTCGTAACCATGGACCGATTCACGCCAAGGAGTTCGGCAATTTGGGCCTGCTTCTCCCCTTCATCCATCTTCTTCTTGATAAACATCGCCAGCTCACGTGGTTTGAGATCTTCCCGCTGCAAATTCTCGATGACCTGTTGGTAATCAGTATGCGACCGATCGACAAACGCGGGAATCGTGGTCTTTCCGACGGATTTTGAGGCCCTGAGCCGACGTGCGCCAAAATTCAAGATCCATCGTTTCTGTTCGGTGGGATGCGGACGGATCGACACGGGCGTTTTGACCCCGTGCAGTTTGATGCTCTGTTCCAATTCCTCCATGCTCTCCGCATCGAATTCCTGGCGTGGCTGAGCTGGGTCTTCATCAATGTCTTTGACAGGAATTTGAAGCGGGCGCCCTAAGACTTCAGCCGTCACGACCCGTTCTTTGGCAATCGGATCTGAAGTGGGAGTGGGAGCAGGAGCGGTACGATCAAGGGCCGTGAGATCCAGCGTCGCGGTCATTGGTTTTTTCATTCTGTAACCCCCATTGTATGAGCAACTTTATGAAAGATCGGCTTAAGATGCATCCACGCATCGCGTGAACTCGTTTTTTGCAGTGTCCAGATCGGCGCCCCCATCGCCTGTGCTTCAGCCACGGCCGTGCGTGAGGGAATGGCGGCCATACGCCCATCATCCAGTCGAATGAACAGCGAGGCAAAGGCCGTACAGAGCTGTTCGAAATTCGCGCGTTGAAAGGGAGTGGGCTCCACAAGATTCGGGAGGAGACCAATGAATCGGAGATCTTTATTCAACGTGCTTTGTATTTTTAAAACTTGTGCCCGCAGCGCCGCAATTCCGTCGACGGCCTCTTGATTCAATTGAATGGGAGACAGCACAAAATCGCCCACCACGAGTGAGGCAAGCACACGAATATCAGGGTTGGGATTCGTATCAATAATAGCCACATCAAACCGCTCATCCATTTCGTTGAGAAACAGTTTGAGATTCGTCGCGAACTGATTGTGATCTGCTTCCCGTCTTTCGAGTCTCAAGAGATCACCATGCGACGGGATCATCACAAAATTCCCTTCCTCAATGGCGGCGACATGATCGATCAATAGTTGATTGGCTGTGATCGACGAGATAGTGGCCAGTTTCGACATGATGATGTTTTTTGATGTATTTCCCTGATGGTCTAGGTCAATGATCAAGACCCGTTTCTTGAGCTGTTCGACGAGAAAGTACCCAAGTTGACAGGCAATCGCTGTTTTTCCCACGCCGCCCTTCTGATTGGCTAAGACCAACGTTTTCATCGACAGCTCTCCTTATTGGCTGATAGAACCTACCCTCATAGCGAATCCGTCGTATACCCTGCTTCGAGCTTCGAGCATGGCATTTCATAGAATTGCCACTTCATGCATGCTGAATTCCGGTGAGACAAGCGTGCTTCATCGAGTCTGCCTGGAAGATCTTCTGCCCTACGTTTCTGACGGGAGCAGTATCCTAGGCAGTGAGAATTGTCAATCCTCTTCCTCTTTGAAGAGACTCTATATTTGAAGAAATTCTATATTTTAGTTTGCTCAGCTCGAATTCCGCAGTTGAATGGTGATTAGGGGAGCCGTCAT
This sequence comes from Nitrospira sp., assembly GCA_030123625.1. NCBI lineage: Bacteria > Pseudomonadati > Nitrospirota > Nitrospiria > Nitrospirales > Nitrospiraceae > Nitrospira > Nitrospira sp. The sequence continues at coordinate 3,282,578 of CP126121.1, read as the reverse complement.
GAACATACGGTGTTGGTTGGAAAGCCCCTATAGGCATAACCGTCCGCTCAAGCGATCGATAGGATTTGGGTTCGGTGACTTCACCTCCGAACTTCTGGGCAAAGTGTTAGCTGTTTTCCAAAACATCGTCCTTTCTGAACTGTCTCTATTTACAAGGTCTTTACCGGCGATCCATGACCGAACCGAGCCCGGCTAGGTTACAGGCAGTTGATGATTTAGCTCAGAGGATCAATCGGAGTAAGGATGGGATCAGATGTATGTTTTCAGAAAGGACTCCCAGCACATGGCACTCTGTATATCTCTCCATCTAGCTAGATAGTGTAGTCACGAGATTGTGAGCCACAGGGCGAGGCATCTGATTTGAACGGCGGCTAGGAAGGACGTGGAGTTTTTGGCGTATCGTGTGGCGATCCCGCGCCAGCGTTTGAGATGAAGGAATGCATTCTCGACCAGATGGCGCAGCTTGTAGAGATCTTCGTCGTAGGGGCGTTGAACGATTCTATTTTTCTTCGGCGGTATAACAATGCCCGTGCCTTGCGCGGCGGCCTGTTCAATGATGGCATCCGTATCGTACCCCCGATCGGCGATCAGCTGATCGGCGTCAATACCTTCGATCAGCTTTGAAGCTTGCGTGCAATCAGCCGCGGTCCCTTGTGTAAGAATAACTCGGACCGGCATACCAAGCGCATCCACGGCCAGATGTATTTTTGTGTTGAGCCCCCTTTGGTGCGGCTCATCTCCTGATTGCCTCCCCGGGCTCCTGCGGCATGAGGATGGACTTTGCAATGGCTGGCGTCGATCATCAACCATTCGTAATCCGGCTCGTCGATCAGACGCTCAAGAAGTTTCTCCCAGATGCCCGCATCGCGCCATCGGATAAAGCGACGATGCGTATTGCTCCATCCGCCATATCCCGGCGGCAGGTCGCGCCAGGGCGCACCGGTCCTCAAAATCCAGAACACCGCATTGATAAACAGGCGGTTATCCTGGGCCACGCCGCCCCAGGCGCCTTTGCGCCCCGGCAAATGCGGCTCCAGCCGCTTCAGGTTTCATCGGAGAGATCGTGACGGCGATAGGCAGGAACCGGGGACTTCATGTGGCCTCCTTCTCTGGCCCCATGATCCTCTCATAATCTCTAATCTCGTGACTACACGCCCTAGTGTAATGATCGAGACCTTGAACAAATCATCGCTCCGGGTGCTGCTTTAAGAGAGGGTCTAGGAAATTTGCAACTCTCCTCGCGACTTCCTCACTTCCACGAGGGTTCGTATGATCATGGTCTTGGAATAATTCGCTTTTCCCTTGAAGCTGAGGCAGAAGATCAAGAACATCTGCTTTCTTTTCCCGTGCGATCTCAACAACAACCTGGCGGCATTTTTCATATGCCTGCAAAATACCTTCATGACTCAACCCCACATATCCATAAGCGATCTTCTTTCGATCTTCCTCTGTGTTCTTAGGGCTTACAAGTGTGGCTTGAGTGACCAGAATGGGAATAGCATGAATGTTTCTGCTGATATCAACGAATGTTTCCAGATTCAGCCTGAATTGTGCCAAGCCTAAATCTCCGACATTATCTCTCCTCTCCTCTTTGAATCTGCCCTCCGAACCAACCCGGTGTTTCCACTCAAAGTACCGGCTCCTTATTTTAATGTATAGTTGAGAGTAAGAAAGCAGGTAATCCATCGTTCCTTGATAATTTTTGAATGGATCGGCATTGGGGTTAGCGGGTTTAACCAATCGAATCAACGGCGTGTCATAGGAAAGGGAATTGAAATACTTAATATCGTTCCAGGCCTCATAAATCATGAGGTAGTCAGGTTCCCACTGCCATATCTCCGCATACAGCCGTCCGACTGAGTCGCTGCTGGTGTGTCCAGGAATGCCGGCGTTAATTACTTCCACATGATTATGACCATTTTCCTTCAGAAATTTTTCCACTAAGTGGGGCCAATCAAATCCTTCATCTGCGTTTAGATCGAAAACCGTTGACCCACCAAGGACAACAATTCGCCGTACCCCTGGAGGTTTCGGGAGTTTAAACGATGCCCCTCGTGATCCATGCTCATTGATGAAATAGGTTTTGGCACCCGATGCCTTTACAAGAGGCATTTCGATCAGGTCGTTCACAGGCGCAAACATTGTCCTGGCATAGACAGTCGGGACATAGGGCAATGAATGCTGCTTCACCGTATCAGGCGTGTGATAGGAGAACAAAAGGCGCACGAATATTTCTCCACAGACCAACGTAAACGCGATGAACGTAAAGACGCCGAGCAAACGAAATAGGATTTTTTTTGACGAAGCCTCTGACATCGATTAACCTCTCAGCCACTTAACGTGCGCATGCTGCTTCTCAAGGGCTTATTCTTGCTCATACTGCAACTGAGCGGAATTAGCGAGAAGAACTTGGACAAGTAAAATGGGAAAATGCTGGAGGGTACATTACAAGGAAAAGCGTTTTCTATAAGAGAAAACGCGGCACAACCGCGACGCTGGCAATCCGATTCATCTCTGGATGAGCGTTTGAATCGGTACTATCACGACGTTTGCCCTTCATTCGCCGAGTCTGATGCCACAGTTCGCACAGTTGATGACGGTCAAACCGGAGGGAACCCAACCTCCAAAAAATGGTTTGTGACAGCTAGGGCAATGATTCATCATAGGCGACATCCACGTCGCGATGCTCAAGATGACCCATAGAAACCCTACTACCTTCGCCGCGGCATAGTTAATAGGAATGAGAATGGTGGCGAGCAAGAAACCGCCAACAAAGACGCCCCAAAACAAGCGGCCCCTCATTCTTATTCTCGCCAGATTACGCTGAACGTCCTGAACTTCCAGCATCAACTGCTCCAACCCGATAAATAATTGTCAGATATGGGAAACTGCTTTCTACAAAGCCCCTCTCGCGTCAGGTTAACTTTCAACCTGACACGATCGGGAAAGTAAGATCCCATTGGACTAGAAAATTGAGTAAATGGCCGGTGCGAGCACGCTTCCTTCAAGAAAGAAGCCTAGTGCTGCCACTAGTAAGAGGGCGAAGATAACGGGTGCCAGCCAGTAAGACTTCCTCTCGCCGACGAACTGAATAAATTCCCCCACTGTTCCCAGATGTGCTTTGGCTCGGGAATCTATAGCCATATATTCCTTCCTTTCTTATCTGAATCAAATTCACCCCTTACCGGGCACGACTACCGACCTTGCCCTGATCTCCGAAGACCATTTCGTCAAATACAGGCAACACTCTCGAAATACAATAAAAGACAGGATTGCTCCTGGGTAAAACCAAAATCCACCAAAGCGCGACGTGATACTTCCGGCCACCAGGGCGACAAGAAGAGATAAGAAATCGGCTATAGGACCGAGCGGCTCGAACACCTGCATATGCCGGCTATTGCTCAACAATCCATCTTTTCGTACCACCTCCTGCCGCCAGGGCCGCTTTTCGTACGGCTTCAACCGGTCCGTTTGCGGAACGGCCGGTAATGAGGTATCCCTCAACACATTGTCATCGCACGCATCGATGCAGGCATAGCACTTGATGCATTCGAGATTCGTGACTTTTCCATCAAAATGCCAAATTTCCCGACTCACATCGATTCCCTGCGGGCAAGCATTGCTACAGTCCCGGCATCCCGTACACTGAGCCACGCGCGTAATCTTCGCCTGAAAGGGAGACCGATTCATCAAAGGCGCCATAATCGTGACATAGGGGCAAAGAATCCTGCAAAACGCTCCCTGTCCATAGCGAAGGTTGAGGACTATGCTCATGGTAAATTGAATGAACACGGCCAAGCCAAATGCAACGAAGAAATCATGCCAGGTTGGGCTAATGTCAAGATTGAACCAGGCGGCTTTCGCAAATGCTTTGCCTTCATAGCCCGGTAGATCGGCGAGCGGTGGCGGCGTCATGGGGCTCACTTTCGTCTGAAACCCCGTATTGTGGACCAAAATGATGACCGGCAATACGAGCACAAACAAAGCCCCGATTCTGAGCAGCCAACGATGCGGGGTATTGATGAGCACATTCTTATCCCTTATGTGCAGATAGCGACGAATTTTTAATTTGAGAAGAACCCAATCCGCAAACTCGATCGCACCACGCATGTGACAGACCCAGCCGCAAAAGCCGCGTCCAAAAATCAAAATCGATCCTAAGATCAGTAGCACCATGATCGAAGCAGCATTGATGGTCCCATTCGCAAGCGAGGGGACTCCCATCATGGCAGTCTTGCCCCAGATCTGTATCCCGAAGATATGCCAGGCAATCATATGGAATGCGATGTAGACGTGCACAAGCGCCAATGCGATCATCCGATACTTGTGACGCCTCGTCATCGGCAGGTCTCCGGAAGCGGAAACCTTGCATGATGTGGGTGAGTCTCGTGAAGGGCTCCGTTTATCAACGGCAATAAGCTGAAGGGGAGGATTCATTTCCACAGTAACCCGGCCTCATCTATTACTCACATCCTGCCTGGGAAATCAGCTCGTTCTTGTTTAATTAATATTCCGCAAGACGTAGGAAGCCTATATACACATTAGGGTAAATGGGAGGTACCCCCCGGAAGAGGGATTGTCAAGAAGGCCTGAGCGAATTTGCAAATTCTTGTAAGAAAGGTGATAAAGAGGCAACCTGACGGATCTCTTTTCCGGTTGATGGCTCACGTCGCTCTCCACTTTCCTGACTTCTGCATCACCCCATCTTTGCATTTCATTCCTGAGGCGACAGCGGCAGCAGCTACGGAGCATTCAGTTTTCTCCACGACTGTTCGGCGATTTGGAGCATCTTCTATGATGGTCTATCAACGCGCTTGAACAGACGGAGGCGTTCGTGCGCAACTAGACCGACCAGAAGGGCGACTTAGTGTTAGCATTCATCAAGCATATGGCGCAGCTGCTGTCGGGCCGTTGTACACGAAATGTCATACCAGGAACAGAGAGACCAAGTTTGGTGGCTGCTTCTTGATAAATGAGGCCCTCTAATTCTACAAGGATGATCGCCTCACGATCAGTAGGAGACAACCGGTCAATCATAAGCCTGAGACAATCTGACAGCTCGTACCTGGCCTTTGTTCGTCTGTTCCTGTAATATCATCTTCAGGTCTTCTCGATGTCGGGAGAACTCAGCGTGCAGCAACACCGTCAGCTGATCACAAATAGAGGTAGTGCATTTGCTTGGATTTGGTTGAAGCTGTATTGCCCTCATTGACATCTCTTTTTACCGATCGTGTATTTGGCCCCACCTATGGGTTTCCCTAGTTCCCTGCAAAAGACAGTAGGGCAGGATACTTCACTTGTAATTAAGAGAATCTATGCTTGAAAGGAAATGGATGGTAGCGGGCTTCCAAGTATACCCATCCCTCCGCCTTAACCCGCCAGCGATGATAGCGTCTGCAAGTGGTTCTTGCCGGAAGTCCTGCTTGCTCCGTAATTGTTCCGCAATGATTAAGATGCCCAAGGTGAAGAAGGCGGCTCAGAGGGGGTATCAACCTCACAGTACGAGGTAAAGGCTATGTCGCTTTCCAACAGTGAACATAACCGTGGAGATGAGTCTTCTGCGGTAAAAACTATCCTTTGGGCTACAATCAGCTTCGGCTTTTTGTGGGCTTATATTCTCTGTGTGGGGTTTCTTGATGAAACGATCGCCGGCATTAAAATTTCAACAACACAAATTGTGTTCGCCGCTCTGGCAGGATTTGTTTTCTCAGGCATGTGTTTCACCTGGATCCAAAAACGAAGGGTGTTCGCCATCACGGCCGTCCGAGACACTGCCCTTGGAATTTCGGCCGTGGTGGTCGGCCTCGTATTACTTGATCTTGGGTATAGTGTTTATCTGAACTCGTCTCAGCTCCCCTTGGCGGCGAGTGACCGGCATTCAGATCCGAATGTTTGGATTGCAGAATTTTACCCGGAATTGTACTTTCCGACAGAGAAGAATTTTCGCCTGCATAAACCAGGGCGCAGGATCACCGGGTCCCATTATGGAGATATGTATAGACCGGCGCTGCTGGCTTCTCCGTTATTATCTTCTTCGGTTTTTTCCAAGAAGCACGTGACCATATCGATTAATGACCATGGATTTCGCGAGACGACCACACTTGACGGACACAAAATCTTAGCGATTGGAGACTCGTTTACTTTTGGCTGGGGGGTTGATCAGGACCGGACATGGGTGGAACTCCTAGAACGTTCAATAGGTGAACCCATCTATAATATGGGAATGCATGACTCCTCCCCAAAACAGGAGTTCTTGCTGCTCGAACATGTCATCGACTCACAAAAACTCGATTTCAGGGGCGGGTTACTGCTGTGGATGATTTTTGAGGGCAACGATTTAGAAGATTCCTATGATGACCTGCATTCGGTTCAGAAATCCGTATCGACATCGGGTAGGCTATTCGGAGACACGATCATTGAAACCCTCTGGGGCCTCCCCGCCATGGTGCGGCAGGAGTCGGTTTTTGCAAGGTTCAAGGATGGACGCGCAACATTTTCAGACCTTGATGGAGAGGATCGAACAAAAGGCCATTATGTGATCGATGGAGTACCATCAGCCTATCCGCTGTACGTGTCTCCCCAATTTGGAGCGAAGCTGTTCACATCGTATCAGATTAAAGGTGCCCAGTGCTCTGAACAAGATGTTGAGTCGCATCCTAATCGGCTTGCCCTTGAGAAGACCTTTGAACGCATGAAATCTCTAGCGCATCGTGCTGACTTTCGAGTTGTAGTCATTATCGCTCCAAGTGATGCACGATTATATGGAGCAATGTTTGAAGATTTCCCCGCCTTGTCAGCACAATCCTATTTCAATATCCTGATCTCACGGCTGGCCGAACAGTATGGTTTTGAGATCGTTAATCTGGAAGAATCCCTACGGCCGTATGCCACTAAAGAACTTCTTCATTTTCGCGATGATGATCATTGGAATGAACGGGGTCATATGGCGGTCGCCGACATTTTAAGCGGGTTCCTTCGATCTAGGAATGTCTCGTCGGTGCTAGGAAAAGCGACAACTCGTTCCCCGGAGTCTTAGAAACAGCAAGAGAGCGACTAACGTACTGTCGGGGTGTGGCCCAGCCCGGTAGCGCCTGACCAACGCAATGCGTCGTTTGGCCGTCCACCGTTCTGTCGGTTCGATTGCTTCTGCTGCCATCCCGCTACCTCCTCGGTCCGTTAGGACCATGTCTTGAAGGTGGTCTCAATTGCAGGGGGAGCAGGATATCGGTGGCTTCGGTGAAGCCAGACGACCACGTATCACACTGCCCGAAGTCCGGAGCTCCCTGTGCCCCTCCTACCTGATTCCTAAAAATCAGTTTGTGTTGTATGAGTTCTGTCACTTAGATCGTAAAGATAAACTGCTGCCCCATCACCTTTAAAATGATCAATTCTTTTCCCCATACTATCGAGGTAGTATAAGAAAAATTTCTCTTCATCGACTCCCGTGACCTTACTAACATGACCATGTGAGAATAAGAACCACACCCTCTTGTTTCCGCGCAATCTATTTAATTCTTTAGTATAATTTCTTAAGCCTTCTCTTGACCTCGTACCAACAATATATTCATTATCCGTAAATCCAAAGTGGTTTACATAATATGCAAATGCAGTGTACGAGCTATAATAGACATACAAAATATCTCCATCGTTCTTATGTTTTCTAACATAGCTCATGACAGGCTTTATATCTTCAACGGGTCTATACCTATATGTATTTTGAGTCGTTAAAATATAACCTGCTGCATATATCGGGGGAGAGAGCAGTAAACAGAGAAGAATAATTCCTATTGTAGGGAAATTATGTCGGGTTTTATTTACAATAGTTTCCGCCCCTTCCGCAATAAAAAGGAGTACGGCAGGGACAATAAATAATATCAATCTGCTTATGAAGGGGTATAGGTGAAATCCTGACACAATCAATGTAATTAATATTGGAGCTAGCAGAAGAAAGAACCACTGTCTGTTCTTTGAAAACATAGATGCGCAGCCTATGATAAACATTACAGTTGCAATTTCCGCAAATGGAAGGCCGGCTGGATTCTCGAAAATCTTAAAGAATGTGCTGATAAACCATTTAATATCTGATAAAGACGTTGGTGGAAAAGGAGCAAAAGCTCCGACCCAAATGTCTTGCATAGACTCTATATTTCCAGCTGCTTTATCAGGATGAAAGGTGATCACATAAGAAACAGCGAAACTTAACAACCAAATTATATAGACAATTGAAAGTTGACCTACCTCTCGCCATTCCTTTCTTCTTAAAGAAAACAGCGATAAACAAATTCCGATACCTGCCAATACGAACACAGAGGGATGTGAAAACCAAATTATTGTTGCTCCAATGAGTCCAAATGAAGCAACATGGCTAGCTTTTAATCTTTGTGATTGAAAGTACATGGTAATTGCGTATAACAATAAAATTGCTGTCACATCGATAGAATACTGTTTGAGCTGGGCAGAATAACAAATTAAAGAACCTGAAAGTGAAAACAGAGTTAAAGCGATGAGAAATGCTTCCTTTCCCAGAAGACGTTTTGCAATCTGAAAGAAAAGAAACAGTGAAATTATCCCGCAAAGAAAAGGGAATAACCTCAATACATATTCATTATTGCCCAATAATTGAACGGAGAGTTTTTCAACGAAAAGGAACCCAATAGGGGCAACTTGACCGTAATCCAATGGTTTTAGGAGCTCTGGAAATGATTTATTAACAATATTCAGTGCAAGAAATGATTCATCGAGCCAGAGAGACTTAGCGAATACATATTGATAAAAACGTACTGCGATTCCAACGCCGATAATGATAAAGGGTAAGCTTTTTAGATTGACTACCTGGATTAATTGTTCTCCAAAAGAAGTAAAAGACCTCAGCATTCGATCCATAACCTCCCTGTTAGAGGAGAGCAGTATACGTGTTCTCGAATCCGCTCCCATTGATTATCGTACAGGCAGAGCATGCCCGAACTTGTAGGAGAGGGGGTTCAGGCGGTCAACTATTTTGAGATAGATTCTTAGTCAGCCACTTTCACAGCCGTGAGATGTATGCCGCAGGCGGACATTCTGGTATTTTTCAGTAGCTTTGACTCGTAAAAGGCGATCGCATTGCCCAAAGTAAGGAGGACGTTGAGCGCACGAGCTGCCATCGAACGGTCGCTTTTCGATCCCTGGTAATACTTGTTTTCAGCCCAAAACACCTCAGCTATCCGCTTGTTCAGCAATAGTGCAAACATTGTGTAATCCATCATACTTCCAAGCACGTGATAGCTGTACTTCTTATCTATAATCCGGAAATGATGCCCGACGATTTGTTCGAGCTCCCGAAGTGTAAACTGTTGAATATGGCCACAGGTTAGCTCCTTGAAATGGACGCCGAACAATTTCTGCGATATCCGATAAATGCTGTTTGGCTGCCCCTCTGCTGGGATGAAGGCATACAAATACCCCTCTTGCTTCAGCACACGCCTGGCTTCTCGTATTGCCACTATCGGATTGGGGATGTGTTCGAGAAAATCAAAAATGGCGACATAGTCAAACGTCTCGTCTTTGAAGGGTAATTGTTCGCCGTCTCCAAGTACAAAGCTGACTTCCTTCGATTGATTAGCATGATAAGCAATTCTAAGCTGTTCCTTACTTCGATCCAGCCCTGTCAGCCTAAAGTTTCTATACCTTTCCCAGATACTGGCTATAATCCTCCCGCTGCCACATCCGACCTCAAGTAAAGATGCGTTGAGAGCATCCCCCTTTTTTAACAGGTCTAGAAGATAGAGAAGTTTTAGGGTTGGTAAATCCTTCGACTGTTTGATCCCGTGCGCCCCCCACGAGCGTTCATTGTAAAAGGTTTCTGAGTCTCTAAATAATGATTTATCAGGCATCTGTTCTTATTTCCCGGCCGCTACGCACAATCACCATGTGCTCGCTTATCCTTGTCAAATTGCCACATGTGACTAACAAACGATTTGATCAGCGTCTTTCACTGAACCGATGGTCGAGGGCAAGAATCTTGTGCTGTACCTCTCGAAAACTCCTCATGAGCGTATTCAGGATGAGACCAACCGAAATTGCAAGAAGCCCTGCCAACACCAATGCTGAGGAAAGAATGGCGGTGGGGAAGCGTTGTACAAATCCTGTTTCGATGAATTCAAAGACCACAATGGCCCCTAGAATGATTCCAACTCCAATCATGAGGAGACCCGCCCCGCCGAAAACCGTTAGCGGCCGGTAGGTTCTATAGAGATCAAGTATCGTCCATAGGATTTTGAATCCATCCGTAACCACAGAGATTTTCGATTTACTGCCGGGCAGACGTTCGCTGAGTGTGACCGGCACTTCGACTATTCGCATTTTGTGGTGTAAGGCCTGTATCGTAAGTTCCGTTTCGATCTGAAATCCTTCCGAAAGGATCGCTATGCTTCGGACAAGGTCGCGGGTCATCACTCGGTAACCTGATAAAATATCAGTGAGATTACTCCCGAAGGTAGTATTAATGGCTCTACGAAAGAACAAATTTCCCAACTGATTCGGAACTTTCATCATTGTCGCCGATGATAACAATCTCGATCCAACCACCATATCTGCTCGGCCAAGCAACACTGGAGATAATAGCTCGTGTATTTTATCAGGGGGGTAAGTCATGTCCCCGTCTACCATGATATAGATATCAGCATCGACTTTTTTGAACATCGCTCTCACCACGTGTCCCTTTCCCTGCCGTGTCTCGTATGAAACTGTGGCGCCGGCCTGTAATGCTATCTCAACAGTGCAATCCGTGGAATTATTGTCGAACACATGGATGTCTGCATGTGGAAGTTCCTGCCGGAACCTAACGATGACTTCCCTTATTGCCGCTTCCTCGTTGTAGCAAGGGATAATGACGGCAATCTTGGGTTTGGGTATGGACCGCTGATCTGGACCTGAGGCGATCACAGAACCCCGTTCTTGACTACCTACCAGTGAGGATTCAGACCAAGTCATGACCAACCTCCAATTCTCGGCTCAGTATGGTTTCTGCGCCCGTCTCACACTCCCCTATTCATAAAGCCACCGGAGAAGATTGAGCAGCTGACTCTGCTAGAGTGACATCCTGCGGACGGCGCGCAAGAGCTAGGACATTTTTCCCTGCCATACGCTTCATCAGGCGATCCAAAGTGATACTAAGTGGGAAAATCCACCTGTCGAATACCTTTAATGCCAGAGGGTTCACTCGCCCGTCTCTGTCGCCAATGAATTTGAACAGTAAGGCTACTCCAAACCCCAAGCTATCGATATACCTTGCCTGCTCCACTTGAAAACCAGCCGACTCCAAACGCCGTACGAGTGCGTTTTTTGTGTATCGTCTCTTATGGCCGACTCGTTTGTCAGCAGATGAGAACAGAATCTCAAACGCAGGTACGTAGATCAGCAGTCTCCCTCCAGGCCTTAAGCGACGAAATAACTCCTGTAAGGCTCCCACATCATCTTCGATGTGCTCCAACACATTTAGTGAATAGATGTAAGGAACTGATTTCTCTGGAATGGAGACCAGTGAATCATACGCTTCGAACTTCATTACCTTCAATCTTCGGCACAATGACAAATCCGGCTCGACACAAATCACGCGAGTGCCATACTTGCGTAATTCGCTCGCAAATGTTCCAATTCCTGCCCCAAAATCTACAGCGACAGCAGCATCACGGGCTTCTGAAACCACAAGGTTCAGCAAATAATTATTATAATTATGTGCCTCCTGCATGACTTCGAGGTTTTCAACTCCCGAATAACATTCGCTCAATTCAATCTCCTAACTGACAGATGGATTTTGCATTCGCTGATAGGCTCTAAGGTTGTTAACTTGTTTATACTGGTCTGAACTCGATGAAACTAAGCAATACCACGATCGGGGAATCGCTCTGTACGCGAACTTTGAGGTGCGGTCAATGGCCACGAAGAGGTACAACTTGCCTGCTTCGGTGGGCACTTCGGCAATGTCGAGATGAGAGTATCCGATGGGGTACTTTTTAAATTTCTTCTTTATCGGGTTCGCGTCTTCCTCATCCGGCAACCGGCTGATACCGTGGCGCTGGTAACAGCGAGGCAAGGCTGACCGGGACAGGCTGGGAATGGTAGGTTGCAACGCATACAAACAGTCATCCAAAGACAGCAGCGTATGCTGGCGAAAGGCCACACACATCGCTTCCTCTTCTGATGTTGGGACCGTCGAGGCAACCTTCTGGGGCCCCATCGGCGCATCATGAATAATGCTCCGCTTCTTCCATTTCGCAACGGTCGTGGGATTGACATTGTAGTGCTGAGCTAATTCTTTGAGCGTAGCGTGCGATCGTTGTATTGCCGCTCTGACCGCGTGCGTAGTCTTGGCGCTTCCGTGCAAAACTTGTCCCATAACTCCTTCTTCGTTGGTAGCGCAGAATAATCTACACCATCACAAAGTGAGACTAAACACCTAGTCCTCGTTGTACCCATCAATCATAGCCTGAGCCTACATCCAGATTTAGCAAGACAGCCTGTCTCCTGGAGCGAAGTAGATCACGTGTGGAGATCGTCTGCATTCAATGAGAGCCGATACCAGCCTGCATCCGCATGATGAACGTTGATGAGCGTTCGTAATGCAACTCGATAGCTCATTCTCGGATCAATTCAAAACAGAGCATAATCGGATGCCTCTGTCTACCGAAGCGAAGGCTGGCACCGATTTTGATTACATCCAAACAAGGATTGTGGCAACTCACCCTGGAGCCATCACTGGACACACAGTGAATCCCAAGTTTCCCTAATATTCATTTGCAACTCATAGATACCTCACATTGAGTCGGTCGGACAATGGGTGGCAAGAACGTTATGAAGTGCGGTCACGCACGACCCGCTTAGTGCGATCTTATCGATATCGTTCCAATCCTCTGCCGATGGTCATCAGCAAGAATGAGCCCTGCTTTGCAAGGACGTTGAGCATGTGTTTGATCGGAAAACGAACCTCATGACGAGACGCCTAGCCAGCATCGAAACGTTTCGGGTACCGGCTATCTTCTCCGTGATTCTTTGGCATACCGGGCTTGTCAACACTCTCTCCCAGCTTGAGGGCAAGAACCTCCCGCTTGAGCTCACGGGTCATCTGATCTGGTGGGTGGGAGTGCCATACTTCCTGATCACGGCTGGGTTTTACTTTCGGCAGTCTGTACTGGCGACTGGAAATCCGGTCGCTCAATTGCGTCGGTATGGGTGTCCTCTGACCTGGATGTTCCTCGCGTGGACATGTATCTATATCGTCACTCCACCTAACTGGCCCGTCGAAGTGTTCCAGCACGGCTTGTGGCAGCCGTTTTACGCTGAGGCGCTCAAGAATCTGCATATCCTCGCGGACCAGAATATCAGTCTATTCTTAGAGGGCAATCGTCCCTTCGGACCTCTCTGGTTTCTGCCCGCCCTGATGTTCAGCCTTGTCACGTTGACTCTGATGGCCGTCTACCGACTGGAGCGGTATCTGATTCCATTGATCATCAGTATTTATGTAGGGGGTCTCGCCCAGGAAACCTTCGGTGGGTACTTTGTAAACACCACTATCCACCCCGGATTGTGGATGACCGCCACCCTCCTCACCGCCATAGGATGGTGGCTTGCGGGACGTGACCCGCTCTCTACGGCCCTGGCGTGCAGTCTGATTGTAGGAGGGTATGCCCTCGTACTAATAGAAGGGACGGTTATGGATGCTGTTTTCCACAGTTCGCGCGAGACGATTCACCACCATCATTTCCTCGGAGCAATTCTCCTGAGTATGGGCATTTTCACACTGGCGATCGCAGAGCCTACATTGGGGGAATCTACCCCCTTCCCATTTCTTGCCCAATTCACGTTGGGAGTGTACCTCTCCCATATCTTCGTGCTCTATACGGTTCGTGGGCCTGTAAATTTCCTCATAGGAATTCCATTGCGCGGAGTAATCCTCGCCGTCGAGGTCTACATCTTTTCCGTGTTATTCACGTTTGTATTAGCGAGGATTCCCATACTCAAATATTTGGTGGTGAAGCCTGCCGGCAGGCATCAAGAAAAGCTCCAGCGGACCTCACTGACTGACAAGAGCCTATCGGAACACAGCGGCAGTCCGATACGCCCCACGCCGCGTAATGCGCCTTAAGATTTCCTGTCGGTTCTCATTCAACTCGGCATAGTCAAAATTGATATCGATTCAAACTCTTGGTGAGATTCTCATCCTGACCGTGTATGTAAGGTACTGGCGAAGGCATCCTTGCGTATACAGCGGTGAGCGTGTAGGTATGTTGTCCCTTTGGAGAGAAATCTCAATGACGGTCCAAGCCTTGAATCCCGATGAATCTGGAGGATCATAGAAGATACCCTTCATGTTCAAGACCTATCCCGGTACAAGGACTTGTGTTACATCATCGAGGAATATGACCGTAACTTCTGTTCCCTTCTACATCCTCTGCGGCTCTCTCGGCGCTGGAAAGACGACGCTGCTGATGCGGCTGTTGGAGCATTGGAAAGCCCAGGGTCGACGAACCGGTGTCTTGATGAACGAGGTCGGGTCGGTCAGCATCGATGGCCCTCGGGCCGGCACACTGGCCGAACAAGTCATGAACTTAGCCGGGGGTTGTGTCTGTTGCGACACGAAGGAAGATCTCTCCTGGGGCATCGCGCAGCTGGTGCGCGATCATGGATCGGATGTGCTGATTCTGGAATGCTCGGGGCTTGCCGATCCGGCTGAAGTGATCGATGCGGTGACCGATATGTACACGGCGCGATTGGCTTCCCTTGAACGAGTCATGGCGCTTCTGCATCCGGTCTCGACGGAGGAAAGCCATTCTAGCGCCTATGTGACAGCACAAGCGATCCGCTGTGCCGATGAACTGATCTTGAACAAGCGGGACCTCTATGTCCCAGGCCACTGGGAGCGGTTCCGCGCCGGTATTCTCGAACAAAACCCCTACGCCCGCCTGTGGGAGACATCGCACGCGCGGCTTGATGTCGCCAATCTTTTGGCTCAACATCCATCGACGAAACAAACGGCACCGACGAATGTGCAGTTCAGCAAATCGCGTCGTGGCTCCCCTCAACGTGCGGCGTACCATCCCATCGCTATCACGATCCCGTTGCCTGGTCCGCTGGATCGCCAGCGATTTCTGGCTTGGATCAAGACGTTCCCCAAAGAACTCGAGCGGGCGAAAGGTTATTTCCGATTTGCGCAGGAATCGAAGCTGCAAGAATTCCAATATGCGTTGCCGGGACAGGCCACGATCACGCCGCTCACGCTGTTGGACGAACCGGAGCCTGCGCTGGTGTTTATCGGACGAGGGTACGATGTGGAGCGTCTGCGGGCTGATCTCCTAGCCACGGTAGAACACCAACCGGGAACTTTCTAAACATTAGGACTGAGCTCCCGCTTCCTTGGCCGGTCTTATGACGGACTCCAACCTCTTCCTGAACCGAGGCCAGCGAAGTAGCGCCCACGCAGCCCCTCCACCCAGTACACCTCCGAGGATCCACCCTCCGAGCACATCGGTCACATAATGTGCGCCGACATACACTCGGGCAAACCCGATCAGCGCTACGATCGGCCAGGTGATCCAACCTGATTGGGGATAGAGGACCTGTAAGAACGACGCGATTGCAGCGGTGTTGGCCGCATGATTCGACGGAAAACTGAACAAGCCTCCACAACCGTTCGGCTCGATTTTGACTGCGTCGGTAAGCGCCCGGCAAGGCCTGACCCGTTCAAAAACCCATTTGAGCTGTCCCCCGAAAAAATCGGCCAGTCCGACCGCTGCTCCCAGAACCGGACCTCCCAACAAGGCCTCTCGCCGATTATTCCAAATCCAATAGACGATGGCGCAGGCTCCGGGCACATAGAGCATGCTGCGATTTCCGATTTGGAGGAAAAAGTGATCGGCAGTCACCGATCGACCTGACAAGCCGTTGATCGCCAGAAAGAGAGATTCGTCCCACGTCATAATCGGTCAGTCGTCAATAGTCATCGGTTATAGAAAGAATCATTATCAGGATTTTGCTGATTCCTGTCCAACGACTTTTGAACAGTGACCTTTTATCTGGTTCGGAAATGAATCCGGACCGTCAGCTCGCCGTCGACCGGATCGTCCCCATTCATTTGGGGATCGAAGGTCCATTTCTTCAGCGCAGCGATGCCCGACTGAGTGAGTTCTCGGTGCTGCGCCGGTTCCAGTACCACCACGGTCACCTTCGCCTCCTTGCTCACCAACATTCTGACCTTCATCCAATCGTCGATGACTTTGCCATCCAACGCGGGAGGAATCCCGGGCCAGGGCGTGGAACGTGGGACGGGCCCCTGTTGCTGATCCTTATTGAGCGGCAACCCGTGCACATGCACTTCGGGCAGCTCCAAGAGGTCTTCCTGATGGTCGCTTTCGTGCGTCGCCTCATCGCCGGTCGCGGCGTGGACCACGGCCGGCCAGAGACAGACACACAGCGCACAATGGAGGACAACCCTCTCGCTTGCTCTCATCATGCTGTTCAATACCACTCTCATGCGATGCTTGTATCAGAAAAACCACTGCGCACGGAAGAAAAAGGATCGAGGCATCCCTGCATGGGCGATACCGAGGCCGATACCGCCTCCGCCGGTGTTGTAGAAGTACTTCTGGTCGAGCAAATTGACGACGTCGAATCCCACCAGCATTTTTTGCTGATCCCACGGCAGCGTGAATGTGTGACTGATTGAAACATTGTAGATGGTCCAGGACTGAAAGTGTGAGGAGTTCGTGAAGGCCTGATCATTTGCTGCGGTCCGCAAGCCGGACCCATAGAGCATTTGTCCCGACAACATCGTCTTGAACGGAAATCGATAGGCCACGACCGCCGAACTCGTGATCGACTGCGAATGATCGCAGAAGACGCCGCCCGCTGTATGAATGTCCGCAATCTCCTTCGCATCCAGAAGGTACTGCCCCGATTGCAGGCCATTGGCCTTGCATCGACCCCACGCCACATTGCCACGCATGCTGAGGTCCTCGGTGAGTTGCATTTTGAGCGCACCATCGATGCCCATTTGATAGCCCCACCGAAAGGCGAAGAAGTTGAGCATCGGAGTGGTCCCAAACTGACCGGCATCCGACTGAAAGTGATTTCGCTTGTAATAGGCCGTCAGTTCGAGGGTGGCCCAGCTGTTGAGTGCATGATAACTGCCCACTTCAAAATAGTGCGAGCGCTCCGCCCTAGGCCTGAATCCCGTCGGATCGTCCGGTTGTGCAGTGGTCCCTTCGAGATTCACTTTGGTAAACGCGATCTGCTCGACATTCGGAGGCGTGAACAGCCGTCCATAGTAGGCATGGAAGACGTTGGACCGGTTCAACTTGTATGTCACCCCGACGCGTGGGCTCAACTGTCCTTCATTGTAGAAACTTTGAATCACATCGCCGCGCACACCCACATTCAAGATCAAGGAATCAGTCAGGGTCCATTGGTCTTGAATCCACATCCCTACCCGTTTTTGGATGTTGGTATTCGCGGCAGTTTGACTGATAACCGGTCCTGTAGGCAGGCCCGACACCGGATCAACGGCAAAGTCAAATAATTGAAACTGATTCTGCGCATTGGTGTATTCCAACTGAAATCCTGTTTTGATCAGGTGGCTTGTGCTGGGAATCCAGGAATAATCGAGTCGCGTCCCCAGCGAGTATGCCTTCCGTTTCTGATTCGCCGTCTGCTGGTCTAGCGTATATGCCAATGCGTTCAACGGATCTGTACTGAAGTTCGCATAGCTATTTCTCAAAAACCCGGCCAGTTGAAAAAAATTGCTCGGGTTGATGTCATGACGCCACACGAGATGAGTGTATTGTGAATTCTCTTTCTGGTTCTGGTCCACGGATTGAGAGGCGACCGGTGAGAATGTCGGGTTCTGTGCTCGAAGAAGCGGCAGCACGTCCTCGTCGAGGCCCAAACCGGGAACGGTGGGGATTTGGTATTTGGCCACCGCGTTGATGAACACCCAACTCAGGCTGTTGTGATTATCATGTTGGTAATCCCCCCGCAGATACGTCTGATTGCGTTCACTCTGATCATGAAAGACCGAATGGCCGAGCGTCGGCGGCTCGATCCCGCGATTTGTCGCCGTATAGCTGTTGAGCGCATAATAGCGAAACTTCTCGCCGATCGTGCCGCCGTACTCGAACGACGGGTTGACGGTCCGGTTCGAACCGCCGAAGATTTGTGCAGAGCCGAAGGAGGGATGTGTGCCGCTCTTGCTGGTGATATCCACTATAACCGCGGACTTATTGCCATACTGCGCCTCCATTCCGCCGAGGATGATATCCGCACGTTCCCACATTCGGGGCGAAATCACATCGGTGAAGGTCGAGCTGACCCCCTCCGGGATCGGCACGCCGTCTATACGAAATTGTTGATTCGCATGATCCTGGCGGATGTGCATTTGCCCCAGCGCGCCATACGTAACGCTAGGAATGGTCAGCAAGACATCCGCTATCGTGTTATTGTTGCCGCGCGGAAGGGTTTCTATGTCCTTCCGGTTTAATTGATAGGTCTCGCTGGAGGCTTTGTACTGAATCGGAGGCAGTGGAGAGACGATTTCCAGCGCAATCTCCTTCGTCAGGGCCAATGTCAGAGTCACTGATGCAGGCCTCTCCTTTCCAATAGTCACCACCGCATATTCGCTCCGATAGGTCTCTTGCACAGCGCTGACGGAGTACGTACCTCTATCCGGAACGGAAATCTTGAATTCGCCGGCATCGTTCGAGACACCGGCTGATACGATATCGCCATCTTGATTCTTCACTTCGACGGTCGCCTGCGGCACGCGCCGAAGGTCCTGGTTTTGGACGACTCCCTTGATCGTTAAGGCTCGTTCGTTGTCCTCTGCCTGAACGAACGATAACGTTCCCCATACGGCAGTTAGTGTGATCATCATCAACCATGCGCCCAGCGCACGTCTCGCAAGTGGGTACATGAGCCCTTCCTCGCTCCCAAACCATCGATTAATAAATGAAAATAGATGAATAGGCGTGCGTGGACTTCACGACCTATCAATCTATTCTGACTGCTTCGTGTGAGGCTCGGTTATACTTGAGGAGGGGCACGGGAAGGGCCGACAAGCGAGGGAGCGGCCGAAAGCAGAACGGATTCAGAAGGAAATTCCTGGTGCCGGACGACATCGCAAACGGCTAATCGTGGAAGATCAAGATCAAGCGAACCGGCGATATGGTGCTGGACCCACTGGCAGATGTCGGTGTCTGAATGTTCGTGGCCATCCGAATCAGCCGCGGCTAGTTCATGGTGGACATCCTGAGCCACTGTGAACGGAGCCAGTCCCAGGATGATGCAGATCATTCCCAATGCGACCCCAGCATGGAGTAACGATGAGAAGGATCTGAACATCATCGAAAACATGGCGGTAGAATAGGCATCTATGATCAGAATTGCAAGAATTCCCGGCACATGAGCACCATCCAAATTCGCAGACTCGATTTACCGATCGAGTCCGACCCGTATGGACTTTTCCGGCGTGTTCCGTTACATTACTTCCCCCTCAAGATCTCAACAAGAATGAGATCCTAAAAGGACATACCCCCTCATGAATAGACCGATCGACAATCAGCACGTCATGGAAATCAAGGCGTTGCCGTCCCCGCGCGCCATTAAGACAAAACTGCCTATTACCGATCGGGCTGCGGCACTCGTCGTCGAAACCCGTGAAGCGATTCGCCGAATTCTCCATGGAAAGGATCGTGATAGGCTCCTGGTCATCGTAGGACCGTGCTCCATCCATGACCCCGACGCTGCCTTTGAATATGCCCTCAAGTTGAAACCCCTCGCCGATACCTTGTGTGACCGTCTCCTGATCGTGATGCGGACTTACTTTGAAAAACCCCGAACCACCGTCGGATGGAAAGGCCTGATTAATGATCCGCATCTCGACGGGACCTGCGATATCGCGACGGGAATGGAATTGGCGAGGGCGATTCTCCTCAAAATCAATCAACTCGGCCTTCCTTGCGGAACCGAACTGCTGGATCCGATCAGTCCACAGTACATAGCCGACCTCATCAGTTGGGCGGCGATCGGGGCTCGTACCACGGAGAGCCAAACCCATCGAGAAATGGCGAGCGGTGTTTCCATGCCGGTCGGCTTTAAGAACGGCACTGAGGGTAGCTTGCAGGTGGCCGTCAATGCCATGATTTCCGCCCGCACATTACATCATTTTGTCGGCATCAACGCCGACGGCCAAACTGCGATCATCAGAACCATGGGCAATCCCGACCGCCATATCGTTCTCCGTGGTGGAGGAGGGAGGACGAACTATGAGGAGGAACATGTCGCGAGGGCTGAAGCCGCCGTCGCCGGAGAAGGCATCGCCCGTCCGATCATGATCGATTGTTCGCACGACAATTCTAAGAAAGATCACACGCGCCAGGGCTTGGTCGCCCATGAGGTTCTGCGGCAGTTCCGTGAAGGCCGCCAAACCATCATGGGTCTCATGCTCGAAAGCAATCTGAATCCCGGCAGACAGGCGTGGAAAGAAGGCGTCGCTCTCCTTCATGGCGTCTCAATTACCGATGCCTGCCTGGGCTGGAGCGAGACCGAGCATTTGCTGCTCGAGCTCGCGGCGGCAGTCACCCCCAAGCCGGTCTCCTGACTTTTCACCTCTGATCATTCATCGTCTCAGCTCTTCGAGTGTGGCATTTCCCCGATGGCGGTGAATCGCCACAGATCTGTCGGTTGACCGCTAAAGCAGGCCTCATCAAGAAGATGTGGCCACCTCGATATCACATCGTGGTAGGATTCCTGTCATGCTGATCGATACTCATACTCACCTGGATGATGCCCGCTACAACGAAGACAGAGAGGCTGTCATCGCCCGCGCGCGGGATGCCGGAGTCGAGGCTTTTCTCACCATCGGTTGCGATTTGGCAACCAGTCAAGCGGCAGTCGCGCTCTCAGAACGATACCCGTTTATCTACGCCTCCATCGGCATCCACCCTCACGAAGTGAAGCATGTGCAAAACACCTGGTACGATACCTTCCGTCATCTGGCAAGAAACAGGAAGGTGGTGGCTTATGGGGAAATCGGACTGGACTATCATTACAATCACTCTTCCCCGAAAGAACAACGCGATCGATTCCGTGAACAGATTCAGGTTGCGCGGGAACTGACACTGCCCGTAATCATCCACACGAGGGAGGCACAAGAGGATACGGTTACAATTCTGAAAGAAGAGAGAGCGTCAGAGATCGGTGGGGTATTTCACTGTTTTTCCGGAGATAGTTGGCTGGCTAAGGAAGCCCTGGATCTTGGATTTTACCTATCGTTTTCAGGAATCCTGACATTTCAGAATGCGACACCGTTAAGAGAGATCGCTAAAAATACCCCCCTCGATCGCGTCCTGATCGAAACCGACTGCCCGTATCTCACTCCTGTTCCTTACCGGGGAAAGCGTAATGAACCGGTCTATGTATCGCAGGTGGCCAAGCAGCTTGCGGCGCTCCATCCCGAACTTTCCCTGGACGAGGTCCAACGAACAACCACCGTCAATTCCAAACGACTGTTCAAAATCGCCTGAGCCGCCGGTCTCGCTGCCTCCGCGCCTTTGGAAGCTTGCGAGGATTTCCTTTCTTCTCCGGTCCGCGCCTTGGGCGAGCATCGTCTCCAAAATCCAGCTCTTTAAACGGTATGGTGCCGGCAGTATCGGATGACAGATGGAGCTTACCCGCAAACTCACGAGCACCCATGATAAAGGCCCCATGGGCTCTGGCCGAATTCACGATCTCATGATCGGAGCTGACGACCGCACAGTCCACCCCATACTCCCGTGCCAGCCGTTGGATGACCTGATCCGCTCGTTCACCCCGTTTTGAATAGATTATCTGGATTCCGGCACGATATTCCCGCTGTTCCGACGGCTGCCCACGCTGCCAGCCGTCGAATACGACGGTGATGACGTGATTCTTTCGATGCCGATAGGACGCCAGGTCCCGCACCAGCATTTCGCGAGCCGATTCAAGGGAGCCGGAAAGGTTTCCGGCACCGGCCAGCACATTATACCCATCGACGATCAGATGCGTCGGCATGCCTCACGCTATCGTGGTCATGAGCCGACAGTCAATCCGAATAGCCAACCGGTGTAATTCTTGACAAGGCGGCGGACATCTGAGAATAGTTTCCCATTGTCTATTACTGAAAAGGGCCCATGCACGTACGAAGCCCTCGGCCGTTTTCAATCAAGCCCCTCGCCCTCCTCTCGTCCACTGCCATCTTCCTCCTGTCCACCTCTGGAGTCCTGATCCAAGCGGCTTGGGCTTGGACCCCTGAGGATCACCGTCCTCTGCCGGTGATGGCATCGAAACACAGCCCCGTCAGAGGAACGACTGCTTCCATAGCCCCCGTTACTGTTCGCAATTTCCGTGTGATGGCGAGTCCGGAGAGAACCAGACTGGTGTTGGATCTCGATCGTCACGCCACGGTCATTGAGCAGCGAGCCGCCAATCCAAGTCGCGTGGTGATCGCTCTTCCCAACGCCTGGCTCAGCAGGCCGGCCCAAACCAAGGCCAAGAATGGGACCATCCCATCGCCCTTTATAATCACTCAACTAGCTCCCCATGCCGTTGCCGTGTCTCTTCCGACCGCATCATTCCGGACCTATAAGCACTTCACGCTTTCCCATCCGCCTCGCTTGGTCATTGACGTGACTCCGCCCATTGCGGAACCCCCTTCTTCTCCACTTGACTTGTACGAAGTCCCTCAACGGTCAGTCTCCCCTGCATCACGACCTATGACACTGCGCGCCAAGGAGTACACGACCATTGTGATCGATCCGGGCCATGGCGGGAAAGATCCGGGCGCACGGGGAATCCGAAAGACCGAGGAGAAGGATATTGCTCTCAAGGTGGGACTCCAGCTTCGTGAGCTTCTGAGCCGGCAGCCCGGCATGCGTGTGTTGATGACTCGGGACCGTGATGTGTTCATTGAGCTGGAAGACCGAGCCAGGTTCGCGAACAGCAATGAAGCCGATCTCTTTGTCTCCATCCATGTCAATTCTCATCCGTCACGTTCGGTTAAAGGGATCGAAATTTATCACTTCGGAGAGGCCAAGGATCAGCGGGCTCTGGAGATTGCGGCACGGGAAAACGGCACGCCGATCAACAACACCGGAGTCGGATGGGAATACCTTGTGGCGGATCTCTTAACAACGAAGAAGATCGACGAGTCCCTGGAGCTCGCTTGGAATGCGAAAGAAGCCATGATCTCCCAGATGAACGTGCAATACGTCATGAACGACCATGGCGTCAAGACGGCACCCTTTTATGTATTGAGGTTTACGAGTATGCCCAGCATCCTGGCAGAAATCGCCTATATTTCCAATCCCGATGAAGAAGATCTCCTCAGGAAACCGGCGTTCGTCGGAGATATCGCTCGATCCCTCTACCAAGGCATCGTTTCGTTCCTTGCTAATAGTCGACCGGTCATCCGTTGATCGTTTCTTTCATCGCCGTCCACGCATTTCATGCCAATCATCAAACTGATTCTCGAATATGACGGCACGGCTTACTCAGGCTGGCAACGTCAGCCCGACCGACCGACGATACAAGAAGCCGTCGAAACGGCTATCCTAGGCGTCACTCAAATCAACGTACCGGTCATCGGTGCCGGGCGCACCGATGCGGGAGTTCACGCGCTGGGGCAGGTCGCGAGCTTCCATATCGACCGTGACATGACGCCTCGGGAATGGACCAGAGCACTGAACGCTCATCTTCCGACAAGCATCGTGGTGCGATCAGCCGCCCGCATGCCGGACACATTCCACGCGAGATACTCGGCAAAAGGCAAACTGTATGAATACCGTATTCTGAATCGACCGGAGCGTCCGGCGGTTGAGCGCGACTATTGCTGGCATATCCATCAGCCTCTCGACGATGCCGCGATGAATCAAGCGGGCCTTGCCCTGATCGGCTCACTCGATTTTTCTTCGTTCCAGACCCAACCCACCGACAATGACGATCCTATTTGTCATCTGCAGCGATTCACGGTCTTCCGTGAAGGCGATCGGCTGCGGACCGAAGCCTATGCCGACCGATTCCTTAAACAGATGATCCGCTCGATCGTCGGGACGCTCGTGGAGGTCGGCTTGAACAAGCGCACACCGGAGAGTCTCAACACCATCCTCAAAGCGCGGGACCGCTCGGCTGCCGGAAAAACCGCCCCCCCGCAAGGACTTTTTTTAGTGCGGGTCGACTACGATTGATGCTTGTCACATTCATATGACAGACAATTGCGTATTGCTTTGCTATGATGCTGGCCAGACTTGCATCTCACTATAGAAGGAGATTCAGCATGATGACATCCTTGCGTACTCTCACTTTCGGAGTGCTTGTGCTCGGCCTTGGAGTGACCCCATTCGCCATGGCTGCACCTGCACAGCAAAATAAGATGAAGGCGTGCAACGAACAGGCGAATGCCAAGAAGTTTGGCGAAGGGAAAGGCGAGGAACGGAAGGCATTTATGAAGGAATGTCTGTCCGCCACGCCGGAGAAAAGCGGAAGCGGCAAGGACACTCAGCAGAATAAAATGAAGGCGTGTAATAAAGAGGCGGGTGAGAAAAGCTTGAAGGGCGATGAGCGGAAGCAATTCATGAGCGACTGTCTCTCAAACTAGCCGGTGACCAACCCTCCCCGACACGGCATCATGTCGGGCAGGATGGAGGGCGATCAATCGATCACTGATCTGGTCTGGCAGATCGGCCTGATCCATCCGGCAAACGCGTTCCCTGCGTTGTGATGACTCGATGAAAAAGCCGGTCCCGATTTTTGCGGAAGGGTGGTTCTCCACACCGGTCACCCAGCCGACTGCGGCCTGGAGATCTTGTCCAATTTTCATGAATATCACGTAGTATCTTACGGCGTCAAACCGGTTCGATCAAACACACCGCGTGAGCGATCATCCCCTCTTCGTGTCCCACCGCATCCAATCCTTCTCCGCTTTTCACCTTGACATTGACCAGATCCGGATCGATGCCGGCGGCCTCCGCTATTTTCTTCTGCATCGCTGGAAGATGTGGACCGAGCCGAGGAGCCTGGGCCACTATCACGGTATCGATGTTTCCCACTCGATATCCCTTCGCGTTCAACTTCGCCACGACGTCTTCCAACAGTCTCAAACTTGAGATCCCTTTATACCTGATGTCGGAACTTGGATAATGCCGGCCAAGGTCCCCCTCCCCCATTGCTCCCAACAAGGCATCGCAAATCGCATGAACAAGGACGTCGGAATCAGAATGGCCCAATAATCCTTTTGTGTGGAGAATTTCCACTCCTCCCAATATCAGTTTGCGGTCTGGTCCGAGCGGATGGACATCGTAGCCATAACCGATTCGCATAACGTTCCTTTCGCCATTGGTCAATAGTCACTAGTCAACGGTTCGGTCTTGTATTTCTTTTGACTGATGACCAATGACTCCTGACCTTTCTTTGATCGCGACGCCAAGATCGCTTCGCCGATCACCAAGTCTTCCGGCCTCGTCACCTTGATGTTTTCGCCGCTTCCTTCGACGACACACACCGGATGCCCCGTCCACTCGATGAGATAGGCATCATCGGTTGCGCGAATCCCTTCTGCGTGGGCCTTCCTGTGTGCTGCCAACAGCCAATCGCGACGGAAGGCTTGCGGGGTCTGCGCCAACCACAATGATCGCCGATCTACCGTTCGTTCGATGACAAGGTCTGTTCCTACTTGCTTCACGGTATCCTTCATGGGGAGTGCGATAATTGCCGCTCCCTTGGCTCGTGCCGTCTTCACAACTCCTTCCACCATATGTTCTGTGAGAAACGGACGAACCGCGTCATGCACCAACACCACATCGACATCGTCATGGACCGCCTCAAGCGCATGCCTGACGGAATCTTGCCGTTCCTGTCCTCCCGGCACCACTTTGGTCACCTTGGTAAAGTGATGCTTTGCTACGATTTCTTTGAGGCAATAGTCCCTCTCATTCTGTGGAACCGCCAGAATGATTTCCTCAATGACGGCAGAAGCTTGAAGCACGCGAAGCGAATGGAGGATGAGAGGCTGACCGCCGAGTGCAAGAAATTGTTTGGGCACCGAGCCGCCCATGCGGAGGCCCCGTCCGGCGGCAGGGACTAGAGCCACTGTGTGGTTACTCACGGCTGGAGTCTACGCTATCCTTACTCATTGCGGGAAGCGCACGAGCGCAAGTTGCTGGCGAAACCTTGGCACCTCCATCTCGACCTAACCGCTTCGGCAATCCTCATGGACGAAGCGTCAGGTAGATCGTCCGCCCCTGCCGTTTCAACAAAAGCAAGACCGATTGATCCTTAGGCAGCTTTCCGGCGATTCGCTCAAAAACCTTCACCGACGACACGGGTTGGCGATTGACTTCAAGGACGATATCACCCTCCCGGACTCCCAATTCCTCGGCCGTACTCCCAGGTTTGACCCGAACGATCACGACACCCCGCTCACTCGACTTGAGTCCGTACCGACTCGCCAACTCCTGGGTCAAATCTCGGACATCGAGGCTGGAAAGCACACCGGTGGGCGTGGCCGATTCACCTCCATCATCCTCACCGTTTTGCGACATCGACTTGGGCTGCTCGACGATGGTGAGGTCCACCGTTTTCGGTTTTTTATCGCGAATGAATTTGATTGTGACTTTTTTCCCAACCGGCGTTTGAGCCACCGCATTGCGCAAGTGCGTCGGTGAATCCATGGGTTTGCCGTCATACTCGACGATGACGTCGGCCCGTTCGAATCCCGCCTTTTTCGCCGGGCTGTCGTCCATGACATCACTGACGAGCACGCCCTTTGTCTCCGTGATGCCGAATTGAGATGCCAATTCCGGCGTCAATTCCTGAATAGACACCCCAAGCCAGCCACGAACAACTTTTCCCGTTTGTACGAGTTGGCTCATAATAGTCTGAGCCATATTACTCGGCACGGCGAAACCGATTCCCATGTTCCCGCCGCTCTGACTGAATATGGCCGTATTGATTCCCACCAACTCACCCCTCACATTGACCAAGGGTCCACCGGAATTGCCCGGGTTGATGGCCGCATCCGTCTGGATGAAATCTTCGTATTCGGCAATACCTGCGGCTCGCCCAAGAGCACTGACGATCCCCAAGGTGACGGTCTGTGTGAGTCCGAATGGATTGCCGACGGCCAGGACGAACTCTCCGACTTCCAATTGGTCTGAATCCGCCCAGGCTACGGTCGGAAGTCCGGTTGCGTCGATCTTTACAACGGCCACATCGGTCTTCGGATCGGTGCCGATCAGCTTCGCTTTGAATTCACGCTTGTCCGACAGGGTGACGCGAATTTCGTCCGCCTTGCCGACGACATGATTGTTGGTGATGATCAACCCGTTGGATTCCACGATGACGCCGGATCCGAGCCCTCGTTCTTTCCGTTCTTTCGGGTGTTCAAACCTTCGGAAAAACTCGTCACCGAAAAACTTTCTAAATAAGGGGTCATCGAACGGCGTGGCACCTGATCCTTCAGAACGTCCGCTTTTAGTCGCATAGATATTCACCACCGCCGGCTTGACTAACTTTGCAATTTCCACGAATGTTTGATTACTGCCGGCCAACGCAGGCTGTGGAGCGGTGGAGACTGGCCTGACGACCGGAGGTGGCGGAGCGACAGAAGTCGAGTCGGGCACGGCATGCCCGTTCGGCAACCAACCGAGATCCGAGGCCACGACGAAACCGATGATCATGCCGGCCGTCAACAAGGTTGCGGCAACGATCCAATTTCTGGTTGCCCAAGTCGGCTTCTGTCCAAGATCCGGTTGATTCATAATGCCATCCAATTCTTCCAGGTCGCAACCGAAAACTACTGGATCTCCCCGGCGTAAATCCCCATGATGGTTTGAAGAAATTTGATCGCCTCAGCCTTCGGGCGCTGAAATGAGTTCCGGCCGATGATGGAGCCAAAGCCGCCACCGTCCCGAATGGCCCGAGCTTCTTCGAATACGCTCTTATCCTCGCTCTTGGCCCCGCCCGAAAAGATGACGATCCGACGACCACCGAACGAACTTTGGACGACGTGCTTCACTCGATCCGCGAGAGTCTTGATCGGAATTTGTGTCGATTCGTACACCTTCTTGGCGGCAGCCTGTTCCAAATGCGCGCTCGGCAATTTTACCTTGATGACGTGTGCACCCAATTGAGCCGCAATCTGCGCCGCATAGGCGACGACATCCATCGCCGTCTCCCCTTCCTTACTCAAGCCCGCTCCACGTGGATAGGACCAGACGACAACGGCAAGACCACCGGCCTTGGCTTCCTCGGCAATGGCCCGCAGCTGCTCATACATGACATGACAATGAGCGGACCCGGGATAAATCGTGAACCCGACGGCTGAACAACCCAAACGATGCGCATCCTTCACGCTGCCCGTGACAGACGGGAGGGGATCTTTGTCGTCATGCAGCACGTCGTGATTGTTGAGCTTGAGAATGAGGGGAATCTGACCCGCAAACTCACTTGCTCCGGCTTCCAGAAACCCCAATGGGGCGGCATAGGCATTACACCCCGCCTCGATCGCGAGTTGAAAGTGATAGTGAGGATTGTACCCGGGGGGATTCGCCGCAAAACTCCGTGCCGGACCATGCTCGAATCCTTGGTCCACCGGTAAAATGACCAATTTGCCGGTCCCGGCCAACTTGCCGGACCGTAATAAACGAGCGATGTTGGTTTTAGTCCCGGCATTGTCGCTGCCATACCAACTCAGAATTTCTTGAACCCGGTCTCCCATACATTCCCTCCCGCATGATCACAGTAACACATAACTGTGACAGTAATACATAAATGCGCACCTAGGCTTTCCCATGAATATATGCTTCAGCTTGCTCGACATCTTGTCGGCTTCCGATGATCAGCGGCACACGCTGGTGCAATTTCTTGGGCTCCACCTCCAACACCCTCGATGTTCCCGTGGAAGCTCTCCCACCGGCCTGTTCAACGACAAACGCCAGTGGATTGGCCTCATAGAGCAGCCGCAGTTTTCCTTCGGGTTTATCGACTTCCCCCGGATAGAGATAGATGCCGCCGCCGAGCAACAGGCGATGCACATCGGCTACGAGACAACCCGAATACCTGCTGCTGTACGGACGACCTGTCGCCTTGTCGCCGACTTTGAGTGAATCCAAATACTTCTTCGTTCCCCCGGACCACTTGTGATAGTTCCCTTCGTTGACAGCGTAGACCTTTCCCTTTTCCGGAATCCTGATCCTCTCATGCGACAGGAGGTATTCTCCGATGCCTGGTTCGAGCGTAAATCCATACACCCCTTGTCCAACGGTGTACACCAGCATGGTACTCGATCCATACAGAAGATACCCGGCCGCGACCTGTTCGGTCCCTCGACGCAACAATTCTTCTTCATTGGGTAAACGGTCGGCCCGGCCATACTTGAGAACAGAAAAAATAGCCCCGAGCGGCATATTGTTGTCGGTGTTAGAGGAGCCATCGAGCGGGTCGAACAGCAACATGTATTTGCCGTGCGGCCAATTGCCCGGGATCGAGATCGGTTTTTCCATTTCTTCCGAGGCCAAGGCGCAGACATACCCGCTGTGTTGAAAGACTTTGACGAAATCATCGTTCGCAATGGTGTCCAGTTTCTTGACCGTTTCTCCCTGCACATTCGTGTCGCCGGTGGTACCGAGAATGTTGATCAGTCCGGCACGCCGAAGATCTTGCGAAATGAGCTTGCCGACCAGGCCGATCTGGGTCAATAAACTGGAGAATTCTTCCGTCGCATTTTGATGCGAGGTCTGATTCTGAATGATAAATCGGCTTAAGGTAAGCGGAAATTCTCGCATACTGACGCCCAGTATAACGGGTTTGATCCGTGCGAACAATAATCAATGTTCATGACTTTTGCTCGGCGGGACCGATTCCCACAAGCCGTCGACCAGATCTGCGACGATCGATCCGAGCACGACCTGCGCTTTCATCCGAACAGGGGTCTTCCGTTCATCATTCGTGACCCACACACGGATGTTGCCTTGATTCATAAACAACCCATGGAACGGCATAATCACCAGCACTCGGACAGTCTCCGCCTTTCCCCATGCCCCTTCAATGGTTTCGATAGCCTCGACACGAACCTCGACTGGACGATTTTTCTTGTCATGATACACATTCATCTTCAGCGAGGCACCCGGATTCGGGGGCAACACCGCACGCGTATAGTACAAACATGAAATGATATCCTGTGTCCCGGCCGGGATAGAAAGCGACTCCGTCGTTCCGCCTCTGACGGCCGTGACCAGGCCCTCTTTTTGGTGAAAAACATACTCGATATCTTCTTTCTTTTTGCCTTCGCGCCGACGGAACGTCATATGTTCCGGAGTCAGGGTATCCAAATCCAGTTCCGATTCCACACGATTGTCGACAGGAAAAAACCTGGTGATAATGGGAGTCGATTGCGCGGTCCCCACCAGCTTCGCGGCGGCCTGGTTCTTTGGCCCATCCACTCGGGCCACCTCCATCACCGCGATGACTGCCGGCAGGTTGAGCCAGGAGACCTCGTACGTCAACCGTTCTCCAACCTGAAACGGACGCTTCGCTTCGCCGAGAAATTCAGCATCTATGGAGCCGGCTGAGTATGGTGCCAGAGCAACCACAGTGATCATAGCGGCGTACCGGCACATGTGGGCAACAGGGTAGGTCAGAAGAGGCCGGAGAGGGCAGATATCAGCACCCGAGCGCCTGTTTCGCCATTGCGAGTTCATCCTCGATGAGCGCTTGAATGACCTTGAGTTGTGCGGAAGATGTCGCCTCAAACCTCAATACTAAGGCCGGTTGGGTGTTGGAAGCCCTGATAAGCCCCCACCCTTCATCGAATATCGCACGGACGCCGTCGATCGTGATCAGGTTTTGGAGCGCCAGCTTCCTCGGCCCGAGACCCTGTTTAGTCATCAAGGACTCAGTGAATCTTTTGCGAATCCGCTCAACGACATCGAACTTGACGGTATCAGGAAGATCCACTCGTATCTCCGGTGTGACGACTGAGCGAGGAAGGTCCGACACTAACGCCGAAAGGGGCTGTCTGGTTTTCGATAAAATTTCTACGAGCCGACACGAGGCATAGATTGCATCATCATACCCGAAATACCGATCCGCAAAAAACATGTGCCCGGACATTTCACCGGCCAATACCGCCGCCTCTTCCTTCATTTTCGCCTTCATCAGCGAATGACCGGTCTTCCACATGATGGCGCGCCCGCCACGCTTCGCAATGTCGTCGTAGAGACTCTGCGACGCTTTCACTTCCGAGATGATGGTGCTGCCGGGTTTCACCGCCAAGATGTCCCGTGAGTAGAGAACCAACAGGCGGTCCCCCCACAACACATGGCCCTGCTCATCAACAGCCCCGATTCTGTCCGCATCTCCGTCATACCCGATTCCCACATCGGCACCATGTTCTTTCACCGCGTGCATGAGGTCGGATAGGTTTTCAAGGACCGTCGGGTCCGGATGGTGATTGGGAAAGCGTCCGTCCAGATCACAATAGAGTCCCGTTACCTTACATCCCAACAACTCAAGCGTTTGTTTGGCGACAAGGGACGCCGCGCCGTTCCCGCTATCGATCACCACATGCAGCCGGTTCGCTTGAACATGAGAGAAGTGTTGCTGAATGTACGCCAGATAGTCAGGAATAATCGGGTGCTCCGAGAGACGCCCCCTCCCCGATACGAATGCACCTTTTTCCATCACTCTTCGAAGTTCCTGAATTTCTTCACCATGGATGGCCGTCTTGCCGACACAGATCTTGAATCCGTTATATTCTGCCGCGTTGTGACTCCCTGTAATCATGATGCCGCCGCCGACGGGCAGAGAAAACAATGAAAAGTACACCAAAGGGGAAGGACAAATTCCGATATCGATGACATCCAGCCCGCCGGCAAGCAATCCTTTCAGAAGCGCTTTGTGGAGAGCCGGAGAACTCAATCGACCATCTCGCCCCACGCTGATCGCTTTCACTCCATGCCCATTCACATGCGTGGCATAGGCTCGGCCTAACCGTTCTGCCAGATCCTCGGTCAACTCATTCCCGACGATTCCCCGGAGATCATATTCGCGAAATAGTGCCATGGGCCCTCGTTATTCGTGAATCGTTAAACGTTAACCGTCGTCTACTGGATGACGTTGGCCTTTGATAAGTATCGAATGAATCCATTCATAACTGAAATCGCCCTCTCTCGTGCGGTCACGTCTCCCGTTTCACGTTTAACGCTTCACGATTAACGTCCCTTCCATAGTCGTCCTTGAACCGCACAATATCATCCTCACCAAGATAGGGTCCGTTCTGTACTTCGATGATATGCACCGTTTCCTGCCCAGGATTTTCCAATCGATGCTGGGTGTTCACCGGGATGGCCGTACTTTCGCCGACGTGCAAATCGAAGACGTCTTGATCTCTTGTGACACGTGCGGTACCGCTGATCACCACCCAATGTTCGCTGCGCTGATGATGCATCTGGAGGGAAAGGCGACCTCCGGGGTTCACCGTAACACGTTTCACTTTGAATCCCGGTCCCTCTTCCAACACGGTGTACGACCCCCAAGGCCGTTGTACCGTCAAATGTTCCAAATGTTCCGGCGCCCGCTGTTGTTTCAGAATGTCGACGACCTTTTTCACATCCTGCGCCCGAGATTTCGGACAGACCAGCGTGGCATCCGGAGTGTCCACTACGACCATATTTTGCAGCCCGATCGTCGCGACGACACGCCGATCCGCATAGACAATCGACTGTGTGCTCTCAAGATCGATCACCCGTCCGGCGACCACATTGCCGGCCTGATCCTTCTCAGCCACTTCGTCCAAGCTGCCCCAACTTCCGACATCAGACCATTGAAACGTCACCGGCACCACGGCCGCCTTCGACGACCGTTCCATCACACCGGTATCGATAGAAACCGACACGATTCGGCGATAGACATCGTCGATCGACTGCTTTGGAGCACCATCCGTTCTCAGCTTTCTGATCCGTTCCATTGCGGCCATGATCGCCGGCTGGTGAAGGCCGATTTCCTCCAAGATCGTCGCGGCACGCCAGATAAACATGCCGCTGTTCCAAAAATAGCCGCCTGCTTTCACGTACCGGGCCGCCTTGGCGGCATTGGGCTTCTCCACGAATTGTTGAACGAGATACCCTCGCAACTTGCCCTGCTTACCAAGCAGCGCGTGACCTTTCGGTTTGATGTAGCCGTAACCGGTTTCCGGTCTGATCGGCTTGATTCCAAACGTGACCAAGTAACCTTCCGCAGCCAATTGTGAAGCTAATCGGACCGCAGCCTCAAAGTCGCGTTGTCCCGTCACCACATGGTCGGCAGGCACCACCAACATGAGTCCGTCAGGATCACGTGTCAGCACCTCGAGAGCCGCCAATGCAATGGCGGGCGCCGTGTTACGCCCTTCCGGTTCAAGAAGGAATCCGTTCGCGAGGTCCTCTTTCCAGTCCACCAATTGCGAACGGATGAGATCGGCTTGCGCCGCGTTTGTCGAGATCAATACGTTGGCGGCCGGCGCACAACCTATGACGCGTCGCATGGTTTGCTGAATGAGTGTATACTCACCGCTGATCCGCAAGAGCTGCTTTGGGAACAGATGGCGGCTCAGGGGCCAAAATCTAGTCCCGCTCCCTCCCGCCATAATCACGGGATAGAGATGATCGTTCTTCGTGAATCGTGAACCGTGAATCGCCATAAATGGACTCCATTTCCTCGGATAACGTTGAACGAATAACGATTAACGTGAGCGGTTTTCCTGAGCGTCCAAAATCATCTCGGCAATTTCACGCACCGCCCCCTCTCCACCCTGCTGTCGACAGACATAATCGACGATCCCTACCACTTGCGGAAGCCCGTCTGCGGGAGCCGCCGACAGTCCGACCGCTTTCAAGGCTTCGATATCATTGACATCATCGCCGATATACGCGATCTGTCTGAGCGAGATGCCATGCCGTATGGCCATGTCTCGGATCACCGACAACTTGTCCATCACTCCTTGATGAAGTTCAGGGATGGCGAGCTTTTCCGCCCGGCGGGCTACCAATCTGGTTCGTTCCTGCGTCACAATTGCCGTGATAAGGCCGGCCTTCTGCAGCAATTTGATTCCCATGCCGTCTCGGGTGTTGAACTTCTTCCACTCATCAC
Source organism: Nitrospira sp. (assembly GCA_030123625.1). Lineage (NCBI taxonomy): Bacteria > Pseudomonadati > Nitrospirota > Nitrospiria > Nitrospirales > Nitrospiraceae > Nitrospira > Nitrospira sp. Next base: position 3,248,411 of record CP126121.1, on the reverse strand, counting down.
CCGACTCGGCATAATACATGCCGCCATCAGTGAGAACTCCGTCCACATCCGTAGCGAACAATCGGATTTCCCGCAAGAGGCTTTTCGCAGGTTTTTGCTGAGTTTTCGATTTCACGCGCTTATGACAAGAAAAAGCGAGACATCCCGATAAGAATCGACTGCTATCTTAACGAGCCTGGAAACAATTGCAAAGGGTTTTACCGAGAGAAGCGCTCAATTCTGTGAACAACTAAGAGACAAGCGTAAGAGACAAGCGGGCGACCTTAGCAAATCGGGCGAGCGCCTCGTTCCATTCAGGTAACTCGAGGCCCAACGACACCAAGCGGTCCTGATTCAACACCGAATAGGGCGGTCGCTTGGCAAGACGTCCTGCCTGCTCCGTCATGATGGGCACGACGGAACAACTGAAGCCCATTTCACGAACGATGGCCTGCGCAAACTCATACCATGTGCACTGCCCGCGATTGGTGATATGAATCACCCCTTCCACATCCTTTCCGACCAGCGAAGCAATGGAAGCGGCCAAGTCCTCGGCATACGTAGGGCAACCGGATTGATCATTCACGACCTTCAGAATCGGCTCGCTCTGTGCAGCCCGCATGATCGACTTCACAAAATTCTTACCGACCGATCCATAGAGCCATGCGGTCCGGATGATGAGTGCCTTGGCGCCTGACGCCAGAATAGCCTGCTCACCCTTCCATTTTGAAAACCCATATCGGTTAATCGGGCGTGGGCTATCGTCTTCCCTATACGGCACACGCTGCGTTCCATCAAAGACATAGTCGGTAGAAATATACATGAGGCGGGCCCCGAGTCGAACGGCGGCACGTGCGATCCGCTCCGTTCCTTCGGCATTCACCGCCAACGCGAGGTCCGGTTCTCGTTCCGCCCCGTCTACATCGGTGTAGGCCCCCGCATGGATGATCAGATCGGGAGCGGAGCCGATGATCTCTTCTTCAACATTCGGATTCGTGAGGTCAAAGTCCGGTAAATCCTTGGGTATAACAGCTTCATACCCAAACACCTCGCAAAGCGCGCTGCCCAGTTGTCCACCGGCTCCAGTGATAAGGATACGCATGATGAGAGGTTGAGGTTAAGGCTGAGGTCTAGGTTGACCTTAACCTTAGCCTTAACCTGTTTGGAGCTTAACCTGCTTGTTGTAACCGTTTGCCGTACATCTGCTCATAGTACTTCCGGAACTCTCCGGACTTGATGGGACGCCACCAGGACTCATGTTCCCGATACCATTGAATCGTCGCATGCAGCCCTTCTTCGAACGGCACGATAGGGCGCCATCCGAGCCGACGGAGCTTCCCACTATCGACCGCATACCGGCGGTCATGCCCAGGCCGGTCTACCACGAAGCGAAGCAAGCTCTTCGGCTTACCTAAGTACGAGAGGATCTTCTCGGCGATCACAATATTTTCACGCTCGTTTCCTCCGCCGATGTTGTACACGGTCCCGGGCTCTCCATGAAAAAAAACCTGTTCGATCCCGGCACAATGATCTTCGGCGGCAAGCCAATCGCGACGGTGTCTGCCGTCACCGTATAACGGCAACAACTGATCATCAATGGCATTCGTCACGAAGAGAGGAATGAATTTCTCCGGATACTGATTGGGGCCATAGGTATTGCTGCCCCTTGTCACCACCACCGGGAATTGATAGGTCGTCCAGTAGCTCAACGCGAGGAGATCTGCTCCTGCTTTACTGGCCGAGTAGGGACTGCGCGGCGCCACCCGATCTTCTTCCGTCGACAGACCGGATTCGACCGTGCCGTACACCTCGTCCGTGCTCACTTGAAGAAAGCGTTTCACGCCGGCATGCCGCCCTTCTTCCAGCAACACGCCCGTGCCCACCACATCGGTGCGGGCGAAGCTTCCCGGGTCAAGAATCGAACGATCGACATGCGTCTCCGCCGCGCAGTTAATGATGCCTTCAATCCGATATGTGCGAAGCACGGACGACACCAACGAGCCATCGCAAATGTCGCCGTGGATGAACACATACCCCGGCTGTCGACTGACCGTGTCCAGGTTGGCCGGATTCCCCGAATAGCAGAGGGCATCAAGGTTGACGACTTCGTGCTGTGCGGAGGCCAGCAGACGTCGGACAAGGTGAGAACCGATGAACCCGGCGCCCCCGGTGACAAGGATACGCATCTATGCCGCGACACTAGGGTTATTGGCGCCGGTTCGGCCGACCAACTGATTGGCCAGATAGAGAGACTCGATGGTGCCGGCGTCCGTCCACCAACCCTCAAGCAGATCCCATGTCAGCATTCCGGCCTTGATATAGGCGTTGTTGACGTCCGTAATTTCCAGCTCTCCCCTCGCCGACGGTTTGAGTGATCGGATGAATCCGAATACTTGTGGGTCATAGAAATACATGCCCGTAACGGCATACGGCGATCGAGGATGGATCGGTTTCTCTTCGATCTTTACAATACGTTCACCTTCCAAAACCGGCACGCCGAACCGTTGCGGATCCTTGACGCCTTTGAGGAGAATTTTCGCCCCTTCTTGCTGGCGGCGAAAGTGATCCGCCGCCTTGGCGATGCTCCCTTGGATGATGTTATCGCCCAACACGACGCAGATCGGTTCGCCGTCGGCGAAATGTTCAGCCAACCGCAGCGCGTCGGCAATACCTCCTTCACCTTCCTGGTAGGTATAGTTGAGATGTTTGAGCCCGAACTCCTTCCCGTTCCCGAGCAATCTTAAAAAATCACCCGCATTGTTCCCTCCCGTCACCAGCATGATTTCCGTCACGCCCGCATTGACCAGTGTCTGAATCGGATAATAAATCATCGGCCGGTCATAAACCGGAAGCAGGTGTTTGTTGGTGACCTTGGTGAGAGGCAATAACCTGCTCCCAAGACCGCCCGCCAGCACAACACCTTTCACGGCTACACCTTCCTATTGGGAATCGTTCCCGGTTGCTCTTATCGGTTGCGGTCTGTTGGAACTGTCGGGCTTGACGATAACACGAAGGGGGAAAACCGGCACTTGATATGTAAAAAACTACGAAACGCCCTGAGAGAGATCCGGCTGAAAACCGGGCACGAGCCGCTTGAGATCTCGGAGCAATTCTTCTTCATCGGTTTGGGGAAGCGCCGTCGGCAATGCTTCCAACCATTCGCCTAGTTCGCCCACCGGGACAGGGGTTCCCACAGCTCGATGGATCTTGGGATGAGTGGTAGGCTCGACCCGCTCGCCGTCCTCAAACAGCTCCTCGTACAACTTTTCTCCCGGCCGAAGCCCAGTAAAGACGATGTCGACGTCCTTCCCTGGAACGAGGCCGGCCAACACGATCATGTTTCTAGCCAAATCGGCGACTTTGATCTGTTCCCCCATATCGAGGACGAACACTTCGCCTCCCCGCCCCATCACACTCGCTTGGAGAACCAGCTGCACGGCCTCCGGAATCGTCATAAAAAACCGTTTGATTTCAGGATGGGTCACGGTCACCGGGCCACCTTTGCTGATCTGTCCGGAAAACAGGGGCACCACGCTCCCATTGCTGCCCAACACATTGCCGAACCGCACGACCGTAAATTTCGTGAGACCGGTATGGTTGAACTCCTGCACCAAATGCTCCGCTATTCTCTTGGTGACACCCATGACGCTCGACGGATTGACGGCCTTATCCGTGGAGATCAGCACGAATCGATCGACGCCTGTTTTCAAGGCGACTTCGGCGACCACGCGAGTCCCTAGGATATTGTTGCGGATCGCTTCCTTTGGGTTCAGTTCCATAAGAGGAACATGCTTGTGCGCGGCCGCGTGAAACACGATATCGGGGCCGGTTTGGTGAAATATCTCCGATACGCGGTCGGGCACCGTCACGTCTCCGATCAGAGGGAGAATGTTTGCTTCCGGAAAGGCCCCTCTCAACTCCAGCAACAGCGAATGGAGGGCGTTCTCATACCGTTCGAACAGGACCAAGGATTCGGGCTTGTACTGCGCAATTTGTCGGCATAATTCAGATCCGATCGACCCTCCCGCCCCGGTGACGAGCAGCGTCTTCCCGGTGATGAGCGGATGCAGCTCTTGACGATCCGTCTGAATGGGCTCGCGCTGCAACAAATCATCCAAATTCATCGGCCTCACTTGCTGGAGCAAGACCGAATCACCGAGTAGGCTTCTGACACTGGGCAACGTCTTAATCGGAACCGTGCAGCCTTCAGAAGCCGCCAGAATTTTCTGCTTCACCGTCGTCGAGGACGATGGGATGGCGACGATGATTTCTTGGGCATCCAGCTTATCGGCCGCCTCCTTGGTATCGGCAATCGTCCCGACAACCGGGATGCCATGGATCTTTTTCTTTCGTTTGATGGGATCATCGTCCACGAATCCCACCGGACGACAGTTATAATTTGCATCGGACAGCATGTCCCTTACCAGCAGCTCCCCCGCATGTCCGGCACCGACGATCAACACGCGTTTGGCACTCGGACCGACAATCTGGAGCCACTCACGGAACCCCCGCACGGCCAATCGGATGCCCGCCAAATAGAGTCCGTTCAAGAGACCCGTCAAAATAATTACGGATCGAGGATACTGCGTAATGCCGCCGATATGATGGATCACTCCATAAAATGCCGCTGCGCTGGTGAGAGAAGCCAAAAGGATTTTGCCCAGATCGTGAAGACCAACATATCTCCACAGCCCATGCTGAATCCCAAATACCCATAAGCCTGCGCCGAATATCAGCAGCACGGCGGGCACGTGGTCCCACATGATCTGCCGATATTCGGAAGGAATATCGCCCTCAAAGCGCAGCGCAAAGGCAGTCACATTGGCCGCCAGAATCAGAGTCAGCTGCGCACCGATCACGAGAGTCGAGCGATAATCGAGCACCGTGCTGCCATACCGCCCGGCGATGGAGCGAAACAGTTTGGCTACGGTTTGCTTCATGCGCACCCTGGAACCGGAACTCGGTGCTCATGCTCCGCCAACATCATTTTGACGCCTTGGATTACACGATCCGCGGACAACTCTTGCAGACACCGGCTTAAACTATCGATATGGCGATCGCAGCCTTCAGCAAGGCAAGGCACACAATCCCCTTCCCCTTGGAGTAAGAACACGTTTCCCTGTCGTTGCGATCCTTCCTTACGCCACGGGCTGTCCTTTGTTGAAGGGAAATCCTTCGGCCAGGGCCCCCACTTCACCGGATTCGACGGCCCGAACAGAACGACGGTCGGCGCACCGACCGCCGCCGCCATGTGACTCACAGCGGTATCCGTTCCGATATAGACGGCTGCGCGGCTGAGCAAATACCCGAGCGCCGGCAATGTCAGATGACCGACGAGATTCACCGCCTCGGGGAGTCTTTCAATCACTTGCTCACTGTAGGCTCGTTGATCCGACGCCCCTCCTGCCACCACGACCACAAACCCTTGTTCGACCAGCCAGCGTCCGAGCGCGACCCAACCGGCCACCGACCAGATCTTGTAGGCAAACTTCGGCGAGACATGCAGCACGGCGTATCGTCGATGACTCACGACTTCCGGAAACCGGCGATGAACGGATGCCTCATCTTCATCTCTCCAACTGACGACGGGTGTCCCCAGAGGCTTGATCCCTAATGGAGCAAGCAACCGCAGATTCATAACGACCGTATGGGTCGATACGTTATCGAACGGAATCCATTCTTGGAGTAGGGCCCGCTTCCACCGTGATTTGCGGTCCGACAACAACGTTCCCACGCGATATCGACCGGCCGTCCATGCGTGAAAGGTGGGGCGATCGCCGGCCAAGACCGAAAGGGCGACATCATAGCGACGCCAAATCGAACGAAGTAATCTCAAATGTGCCCCGATGGGAGGACGCTCGGGAATCGTCCAGATTCGTCGGATATCGCGATTAGCCGATACAATATCCTGAGTTCCTTCAAACACGAGCATATCGACCATCAGATGAGGCAGCGCCGCCTTGAGCGAGCGCACGACCGGTGTGGATAGCAGCACATCCCCGATTCGGCGCGTACACACGACCAATGCGTTGTTCATGTCCCGCTTCATCTCACCGCCAGTATCTTCTCGCCGATTGCCCTACGACAATCATCCCATAGCACACAACAGATGGCGTGCTACACCTTTCTCAAAAATGCGAGCATGTCGTGGCCCTTATTCAGCATGCTTGCTGGAATGCTGAGCACTTCTCCCATTACTTTCAGTACACGGTAGACAACGGGTGATACATGATGAGATTCAGCGAACCTGACTCGCCTGGTCTCAAGGCGTTCTACTCGAAATCCACATTGCCCGGCCAGATAGGCGAGCGAGCGAGGCGAAAAGAAACTCACATGACCGCCCATTGAAGATAGATTAAACCCATCCCAGCATTCTCTCATGACGCCGGCCGTCCAACTTGAAGCATTCGGTGTATTAACAATGAGGATACCCTCCGGCCTCAAGATCCTAGAGCATTCGTTCAACAGCAGAAGCGGGTCGTTCAGGTGTTCAATGAGCTCGAATGCCGTGATGACATCAAACGCCGCGTCAGGAAAGCGGGCATCGTGGAGCAGCCCGCAAAATACCTCAAAGCCTGCGCGCTGAGCCGTCTCAGCGGCTTTCCTCGCTATTTCCACGCCGCACGGGGAATATCCCAACTTTCTTGCAACGGCAAGCAATGCTCCGCTGGAGCATCCTACATCAAGCAAACGAAGCGGCGAAGGAGACGATCGGCCCAGCAGATGGAGAGCGTAACGCAACCGCCGCTCAGTTACCTGCCGGAAGCGGGCGGCTGATTGAGTCTCCGGTGTTGTCCCGTTCGAGGTGTCCCATTTCTTCAGCGCTGTCTCATAGCGGTCACGAGTGCAACTGCTGAGGAGTTGGCCGCACATCGTACATCGAAGCAGCGGTCCTTCGGCCAAGGTAATCCTGCTCGCCTGCAACTCACCGCCGCAGTTGAGGGGGCAACGGCAAAACAAGCGATCCCGTGAAAGTGTCGACACGGGAGTTGGCTCGTCATTCTCGTTGTTTCCGGACATGAGTTAGCGTTCCGCCTCCGATGTTTCTACCAGGCGATCGGTGATCAACCGCTTCGCCTACTTGCACGACTGCCGTGTCGGAATCGCCCCCGTCCGTATTACACAGAACCATATTGATCGAGCCCGACTGCGGCACGAACGGCCGACGAACACAGCAGATCATCCAGGCGTTTTTGGTTGTCGGGCAGACTCGCGCGATCCTGCTCGGGATGCCATAAATGAAACACCGTCGCAGCCATGCGGGCATTCTTATGCTTGACTCCGGCATGGAGAAGCCGAATGACGAAGTCTGAATCCTCAAGCCCCCATCCCTCGTAGGACTCGTCAAGTCCGTTTACACGAATCAAGTCGGTCCGCCACACGGAGAGATTACAGGTCTTGATGCCTTTCCACCGATTCGGCATCCATTTTCGAAACGGAGCATCAGGCAGATTGATCAACGGAAGCACCCGATTGACTTCGCGACGAAGCCAAGACTGTATCCAATCAATTCCGCTCCACGCATGAATCGGCAGCTGTTGGCGCAAAACGCGGCTCGTCAACCCGGCCGAAAGCAATACACGATTCGATCCGAGGAAGTAACCTGGTTCGGCCAGTTGCTTATGGCTGCGCACGAAATGGCGCGAGGGAACACAGTCACCGTCCGTGAAAATCACATAGTCGGCGTCCGTCGACGCAACAGCGCGGTTGCGGATCGCGGCGGCTCGAAACCCCCGGTCTTCTTGCCAGACATGCGTCAGCGGAAACGGCGTGCGCCTGGCGAATTGCCGCACGATTTCAGCCGTCTCCTCCTTCGATCCGTCATCTGCAACCACGAGCCTGAAATCGTGATCGCTTTGACCACAGTAACCGTCCAAGACGACTGTCAGTGCATCAGGGCGATTGTATGTCGTGACGATCACCGCTGCTTTCATCTCGATAGTGAGTCGCCGCGACGCCGAAGAGGTGACTGTTTGGGAAGCGACCACATCTCTTGCTGTTCGAACCGCTTGGCATATCGATAAAATGTTCCTTCGAAATTTCCGAAGGCAATGACGAACCCGGCCCATCCGTCCAGGAACCCTCGCTTTGCCACATAATGCTTGAGGAACGACCAGATGCCATGAAACAACGCGGTCCCCATCGACACTCGTTGATCGGCGAGCTTCAGCGCCCCGAGCGACGAGTACCGATTGGCCTTTTTGACGACCTCTTCAAAGTCTCTGAACGGGATTTGCCAAATCGCATGTTCCAATCGGCCGACCGGTTTGGCTGTCAGCAATTCGAACCCTTCGTGGACGGGAGATTCCACGTATTTCATGGAGCCTTTGCGAAACAATTGAGGTTGGCGGAAATTCGGATACCAGCCGGAGTGTTCGATCCAGCGTCCCATGAAGTAATTCCGCCTCGGCACAAGATACGCGTCGTGCGCGGGAATGCCGGAAAGGATCATGAGAACCTCATCACGAACTTCCGGTGTACATTGTTCGTCCGTGTCGAGGCTGAAAATCCATTCGTGCGTACAGGCTTTGACGGCTTGGTTTCGCAGATGGCCGAATCCCTGGAACGGAACCTGGACGACGCGGGCTCCCAAGTCCTGTGCGATCCGAGCCGTCTCGTCGGTACTGGCGGAATCGGCCACAATGATTTCATCGGCCCATAACACACTGTTGATGGTATCGGCGATCTTCTTCGCCTCGTTGTAGGCGATGATGTAAGCGGAAAGATTCATATCCTCGTATCACATTGTGAACCGGTCCCGGAGTACAGGAGGCCGGAAAACAAACAGTAAAACAGTTTTTCAGTATGGTCGTTGAGCGCTGGTTGGAAAAGACAGCTGATCGCGATGGTGACTACTAATCCCTTCGCAAGCAACCCATATGTCGCATCGCCAGTGAGAGATGTCCATCGCCATTGTTGCACAAAGAGCCAAAGCAATAGGCTAAGCCCGATTATTCCCACCTGTGCCATAATCAAAAGATATTGATTATGCGGATGCGAGGGAACAGGCACACCGGCTTGTTTTGCATACATCTCGTACGCTTGAGCAAATCCTCCCGTCCCGGCTCCCATCAGCGGATGGTCCTGAATGACCTGAACCGTATGATAGTAAAATTCCAATCGTTGGCCTATCGGATCTTCGGCTGCCACTTGGGAGCTCCATTGTGCAACACCAGTGGCGACAAGATTGACCCGATCATGGAACGACGTTGAGATTTGATAGGCTATCGAAAACGTCACAGCGAGAGCGATGACAGCCGCCACCATACCTCGCCACCCGAAATACATATGGAAGGCCACCATGGCAAGCCCGGCCAGCACCACGTAGCCGGTTCGACCTTGAACCATCAATAAGACATTGCCCACGGCCAGGCATGCAGCTCCCGCCCATCCCCACCGTGCCCATCGGCGTGAGGACTTCCAGGCCAAAATCCCGAACAATAGCACACCGAATGCCATGAGCGAGTTGTGAGTAGTGTGTTTTTTCAATATACACGGATTAGATGGATCACAGACGGGAGGGTAATTGGCGGGGACACAGGGAATGGATGGATCACATGGAATCTGCTTTTTCAATAAACACGGATTGAAAGGATTACAATGAATGAGTCCGCCGGTTGGAAGGACTCCCACGCTCAAGGCAAAAGACAGTGCCAACGTCACGGCCAACGATGCCGCCAAGGCCAGGAGCGCGCGATTTTTTTCTCGGGCATCGATCACCATCGAAATCAGCAGGGGGATGAGCAACAGATTAGCGTATTTCTTCACCCAGAACGCTCTCTCTTCAACAGTTCCCCCTCCCCAGACCGTACCGAGCAATAGCCACGCGAACAATACGATAGCCGCAACTGCCACTGGATTCGCGCTGACCCGACGAAGTCTTTCACGCCACCCGCCACTGATTGTCCAACATAGCACGAGCAGGCCGAGTAGAATGCTGTCCGCGACAACCCAGAGCGGAACGGTGAATCCGAGCGCAGTCGTGGTCCAGCCTGCGGCACGCCTCGCTTCCGCCTGCAGGCGGTTCATTCCCCATGGAGACGATTCTAGAACTTGTCCGTTATCTGAAACCTTCTTTGCAATGGACATCTCTAGAACCTCTCTCGCATCGACGTGAGGAGACTGAGCCACCTTGCTAGCTTCACTGCCGCCATGAGGAAATAACGATCATTGGGAATGATTGCGATCACGACTTGGTTTTCAGGAACTGACGTCTGATCAAGCGGCTGAGATGGATTCGATTATTTGGCACGACGCGACGCCAAACAAGATCGCGTTACGCTTTGACGGTCACACGTGCAGGGGCCGGTTCAGAAACAGTTCGTACGGGACCGTCCTCACTGACCACGCGTACATCTCGAACGGGGTGAGAGTTTTTCGGCTTCTGCTCCAACCTATGCACGAGTATTCCCAAAACAAGAAATATCACCGACCATATGCCGAGAATAACGAGTCTGATTTTGTCCGTCGAGTGATGATACAGAACGGCCAGTCCTCCGCATAGCATCATGACTCCATACTCTGCAAGCACCGTCCGACGATGGCTCCATCCGCTCAGGACCAACCGTTGATAATAATGCTCCCGGTGAGCTTCCCAAATTTTTTTGCGGCGGATGATCCTTCGGATCAAAGTCACCGTCGCATCCACGATGAACGGGGAGAAGATCATGATTGGAACCCACAACTCGAATATTCCGTCTCGAACGCCGAGAATCATCAATGTCCCCGCCAAAAATCCAATCGTAATGCTCCCCGCATCGCCCATGAAGATACGAGCGGGCGGGAAATTATGGGTGAGAAATCCCAGAGCGCCCATCGCGACGAACGTGGCGATGATGAGCATGACCGGGAAATGAGCCTGCCACCCAAAATAGGCGAGAAATCCGAACCCAAAAAACGTCATGCCGCCTGCAAAGCCGTCCATACCGTCCATAAAATTGTAGAGATTGGCCATCCAGAGGAGGACGAGAACGCTCACCGGAATCGCGGCGATCCCAAGCAGGATATTCGGCCCACCGGGTATCGGAATGGAAGACAAGGTCAAGCCGACCCCGCCGATAATGATACAGGCGGAGACTGCTTGGACACCCAACCTGAGGGCGGCGGGGAGACCGACACAGTCATCGATGAAGGAGACGACAAAGATGAGGAGCATCGAAACCACGATCCACACACTCCCGGACGCCACACCTTTCGGCAACACCGGCTTCGAGGGTTGGACAATCGCCAACACACTGGCAGCCAGAATGAGACTGATCACCACACTGCCGATGACGGCCAATCCTCCGGTCTGGGGGGTCGGCATGGCATGCAATGTTCGCTCGTTCGGATGTGCGAGTATCGAGAGGAACGATTTTGGCGAGCAGAGACGGTTTGTGAGCCACCAGGCCGATATAAAAGCAAAGATACCTGGGAAAACGACCATCGTGATCGACATACTGACTGCTACCCTATTAGGCTGTCACTCTAATGGTCCCGTCCTGAACTCAGGAGAGTGTGCTGTTCGTTAGGCAAGCTCTATGACTCATTTTTACATTGAAATCAAGACGTGCAAGTCCCCGAAGTCGGATATGGCTCGGCTGATGAGATGCCTCAACTGCTCGCACGTGCTTTATCACGATAAAACGCGATCAGCTGGGGAACCGCTTTCTCGAAGGAATATGAGGCATGGTACCCCAATTCATCTGTGATGGCCGTCGAACTATACCAGGCACAGCCGACGAGCTTTGTCAGTTGCTGTGTCGTAAAAGGAACGGGACTTCCACTGATAACCTGGAATACATCGCCGCATCGAGCACCGCTTTTGAGTATCCAGAGCGGTACTCGCCATCGGGGAGGCGCTTTCCCCAATCCGACCCGCAACCAGTCGTAGAGGTCGGTCACGCAATACGGTTCGCTATCCGCTACGATGTATGCCGTTCGCTTAAAACCTGGCGCCCGAAGACACAGCAACACCGCCTGTACGAAATTCTCAACGTGCAGGAGGCTTCGGACCGCCGAGAGATGCGGCAAGATCGGAAATCTCCCATGGTCGATCGCTTCGATCATCCGATAGAGATTGCCTTTCTTTGTCGGCCCATAGGCCATCGGAAGACGGAGCGAGACAGCAGTGAGACCATGTCGCTCTGCATACTCCGAAACAAGTTGCTCCGCTCGCCATTTTGACCGACCGTAGGGAGTCTTTGGATTGGGAACCTGCGATTCATCGACACACCCGATCGTCTCTTCGCCGAATACCTTGACCGAACTGGCGAATACCAGGTGTTTGGCGCCGGCGGATACAGCCGCATCGAGGATACGTTTCGTGCCTTCGACATTGACCGATTGGTAATCTTCCTCTTCACTCGGGTCATCAATGGCATGAACCTTGGCCGCCAGATGGACGACGGCTCCACAGCCATGCGCAATTTTGTGAATCTTCTTCGGGTCACATATGTCCGCGGCGACGGTCTCCACCTCCGGTAAGAATCGGGTGTCTCCGCCCGCATCATGCAGGAGAGCCCGAACTCCATAGCCGGATCGACAAAGTTCCCTGACGAGGTGCGAACCCAAAAATCCCGCCGCACCTGTCACGAGTACCTTCGTCATGCGGGCCCATGCGAGCGAGCCGTCGCCGTAGTCATCAGCAGCTCATGGTAGAGGGCGAGAATCTGCCCGATAATTCTCGAGCTCGACCATTCCTCGACGGCAAGCTTGCGGCTCCGATCTCCCATCATCTCACGCAGGGGAGAATCAGACAGCAATTTGTCGATGGCCTCGGCCAGCGCGGCGGGGTCTTTAGCAGAAACCGCCAGCCCGTTGAATCGATCGCGTACGATTTCCCGGCAGCCGGGAACGTTCGTCGCCACCATCGCTTTGCCGCAAGCGGCCGCCTCCAGCAGTACCTTTGGAAATCCCTCCCGGTACGAGGGCAGCGCGATCAGCGTCGCCGTCTCATAAACCGCCGGCATATCTTCTCGATGTCCCCACCATTCCACCGCCCCTTCCCTCACCCACTCGGTCAGGCTCGACTCGGGAATGGCGGCAGGATTATGCTCATCTCGCCGGCCGACAAGGACGAATCGAACTTGGGCTCCTTTGCGCTTTAACCGGCGAGCCGCTTCAACAAATTCCCCGATTCCCTTGTCCCAAAGCATGCGGGCCGGGAGCAGCACGATCGGGATGCCGCACGGCGGCGGCTTCGGAAAGAATTTTTTCTCGTCGATACCCGATCCCGCGATAATTTTCGTCCGCAAGACCTTAACAACCCCTTCCTGAACCAGCCGATCCCGATCATCATGGTTTTGGACAAGCACGGTGGAGTTGCTCAAACCTACCGTCGTTTTTAACGCCGTCTTCACCCACCAGCGCAACAACCGCTTCCGTTCATCCATGAAGGCATACCCAAGACCGGCGAATGCGTTGATGACCACCGGGACTCCGGCAATCCACGCGGCCAGAGAGCCGTACAGAATCGGCTTCATGGCCACATGGTGGACGACATCGGGTCTGACGCGCCGATACAATCGCACGAGCTCGGCGATGGCGATCACCTCGCGGAATGGATTGCGGCTCCGGCGGACCATTTCCAACGGCTCCAGCTGAAACCCTTCTCTTCGGATTCGCTCTCCATGATCGTTGACACGAGTCGCCACGATCACATCATAGCCGGTTTCCCGTGCGGCACGTGCCAGATCGACGCGGTGGGACCAGAAATACCAATCTTCAGTGATAAGATACAGCAGGCGCGGGCGATCGTTCATAAGCGCTCATCCAGGCCTGAAACATCAGCACATTCCAGAGCCAATACTGCCGATTGCACCGACCCGACAGATGTTCACGCCATTTTGTGCGGATCGGAGCCGGGTCCAGATATCCTTCCTGCCGTAGTCTCGACTCATCCAGCAGATCCTCGGCCCAACCCCTCAAGTCATTTCTGAGCCAAGAGTCCAACGGAATGCCGAAACCCATCTTGGGTCGTTCGACCAGATGTTTCGGGACATAACGATACAGAACTTGCCGAAGCAACCATTTCCCCCGGCTTTCCGCCCTGATTTTCATCGAAAGAGGAAGACTCCAGGCAAACTCCACGACGCGATGGTCCAAGATGGGCATCCGTGTTTCCAGGCTGATCGCCATCGCGGCACGATCGACCTTGGCCAAGATATCGTCGGTCAAATATCCGACCAAATCGTGGAGCATCATCTCTTCGCTGAAATCCCGTTCTCCCAGCTGTTGCGCTTGAGCGTCGGCCCAGATCGGTTTGTCCTGAGCACCGATGACCAAGGAAGCAGTCTCTCGTTGTAGCGACACGAGTCGCCGATACAATTCCGTCTGACTCTCTGAATCTAAGACCGATGCAAGTTTATGAACCTTTTCCCCGAGGGTCGTCATTTGGAGGGACGCAGGGACCCCCTTCCTCAGCATCTTGCCGATCCTATCCCACTGCTCGGGCGACAACAGGGTCAGGGCAGATGACGCGATCGTTCTCATAGAAGCGGGCACTCGCGCGATTCGACGCCAGATCAAGCTTCCCCAGGAATACCGATTGTAGCCGCCGAATAACTCGTCACCCCCATCCCCGGACAGCGCGACCGTGACCTGTTGCTTGGCCAATCTTGCGACAAGACATGAGGGAATGGCGGATGAATCGCCGAATGGTTCGTCATACATCGACGGCAGATGCGGAATCACCGCCAACGCGTCGGCCGAGCTCACATAGAGCTCTGTGTGCTCGGTCCCAAGATGCGTGGCCACGGCTTTCGCTCCAGGCGCTTCATTGTACTCTCCTTCATGGAAACCTATCGAGAAGGTCTTGACCGGACGGGATGAGTGTGCCTGCATAAGCGCCACCACGGTCGAAGAATCGATCCCGCCCGATAGAAGCGCCCCGAGAGGCACATCAGCGATCATTTGTCCCGTGACGGCGCCGCTCAATAACCGATCCAGCTCGTCCGCCGCCGTGCTGTCGGTCCAATCGCATCGACGGGACTGTCTCGCAACCGTCGCCGCAGACCAATAGGGGAGAGGTTCCGGCCAGTACCCGGCTGTATAGGAGGGAGAAAACGTCGCATAGGTTCCAGGTAAGAGCTTTCGAATCCCGGTGTAGATCGAGTACGGTAACGGCACATAGGCAAAGCGCATGAACAAAGCCAGGGCCTCCCGATCGATTTCACCGCGCCAGCCAGGGTAGACTGCCAACGCTTTCAGCTCCGAGGCAAAGAGGAACGTCCCGTTGGACCACCCATAGTAGAGCGGCTTCTCTCCGATCCGGTCACGAGCCAGGACGAGGCGCCGCTCAACGCGATCCCATAGAGCCAACGCAAACATCCCAACGGTGGCTTGAAGTGCTTTTTCTATGCCCCAGGTTTCAAAGGCCGCCAACAACGTCTCGGTATCCGAATGTCCGCGCCACGATAGGTTCGTGAGCTGCTCTCGGAGTTCCAGGTGATTGTAGATTTCACCGTTGAAGACGATGACATATCGACCGGAAGCCGATTCCATGGGTTGATGGCCGGCGGGAGACAAATCCAGGATCGACAGCCGAGCATGGCCAAGGGCAAGGCCGTAGTCGGCATCGCACCACAGTCCTGAATTATCGGGACCCCGATAACGAATCGCCTCGGTCATTCCCGAGACAATACGGCTGAGGTCAGACCCTCGATAAGACATCATTCCGGCAATGCCGCACATCACTGCACCGAATGAGTTGAATGGTCAGTCATGGGTGGGGACCGTCTGGCCACGGACCAACCCAGTCCACACAGATTGCCACTGCTCTCTCTCCGCTCGGCCGGCGGAGCCCCATGACTTGCGAGATCCGCTCCCGACCGCGCGACCATACTGGAGAACCACGTCTCTTGCAAAAGCAACGCTATGCACGCCAACACCCATCATCGCCCACCGTAATGAGGGGAGGTCATGCACCCTGGCAAGGAGCCGACGACAATAGTTCAGCCGACCGCGGCCCAATTTCTCAGCTTCGATTTCAGCCACATGATAGCCCAGAAGAACTTCCTCCAACACCGCAAAGCGACTGTGAGAAAAGCTTTGAAGAAGGAGTGCTTGATCCTCGCACCGAGTATCTTCGTCGGAATAGGGATGAGAGAGGAACCAGGTTCGCTTACCCATCCACGTTGGGTGAGCAAGCGGAAAGCCCCACCAGGGTCGCCGGCAAATCGCCTCGTGCGAGCTTGCTGTCGGGTAGCAGCCGATGACCTCGCCTTCCCCCTTGAAAATCACGGCACCGGTTCCCAGCAGATCAATGTCGCGATGCTCTTCAAGGAACTGAACCTGACGTTCAAGACGCTGAGGATACGCCACATCGTCAGCATCCATTCTGGCGATATACCGTCCCCTCGCGAGACGCACACATTGATTCAACCGTGCAGCTAAGCCTCTATTCCCTGACGGCTCTTGAATGAACCGAACTCTGGAATCTTGAATGCAGGACACGTTTTCCGCGGTGCGATCGGTCGAGCCGTCATCGACGACGATGAGTTCCCAGTTTTGATACGTTTGGGAAAGAATCGACCGCAACGCAAGGCCGATCGTCCCGGACGCGTTGTACGCCGACATCGCAACAGTGACCAGAGGTTGCGCGTTCATTTAACTGACCATTGACAAACTGCATTGATGCAGGATGTTCAAAAAGGTCTTCCAGCAAGGCCGCAGTGAGCGAAAGGCCGAGGCGTACGTGGTTGGTACGTTGAGGCCTTGAGCGATACGAGAACAAAGCTGGAGACCTTTTTCAACATCCTGTTAACTTTCCCTGTAGAACATCCGACCGGGCCAACCTGCCGCGCTGTAGGTCCAGGCTCCCCGCATGCGCCAGGACAGCTCGAAGGTCAACCGACGCGCGGCGCGCGGGCCACGGACTTTTCCCCACATCAAGGACGCGACGAACACCAAGAGGGATCGGATCATCCGAAGGGCCGGTCCGGTATGGTGACTCTGTGCAGCGGCTCGGAACGAGGCCCAGTCCATAGGCAGTGCGCGCCGACGAGGAATACGTCGGGTAAGCTCTTGCAGCAACTCCTCGAAGCGTCGCTCGTACGTATGTTCTCGTCGCGCTCGTTCAAAACCGCTCTGCGCGATCGCATCCCGCCGCTCAGGACAAGCGAGCAGCGATTTGACCTGTTCGACCATCTCGTCGGTTCCTTCGAATGTCAAAACTTCTTCCCCGATATGGAAATACCGATCGAGGTTCGGGGCCTTCTCAGTCAGGAGACAGCCTCCATATCCCGGCACTTCGAAGATACGCGCTTTGATCTGTCGTCTTGCGGAATCAGAACGACCGTGCGCTCCATCGCTGAAATTGAGGCTGATCAGCGACTCGCGAAAGATTTCCCCCATACGTGTGGTCTCGACCGGACCTTCCGGCCACCCATGGCCGAAACAGGCGACTTCGATGCCTTCGTGGCGAAGCCTGGCGATCATGGCTCGGCGGTTCCCGTACGCTGCGCCGACAAAGCTCACGGGATAGCGGCAGGCCGAAGCAGGGAGAGGGGACAGCAAGGTATCGGCATTGGCCGCCCACTGAGAGAGGCAGACGGAATTGATCCCATCCTGATGGTAGCGTTCGACTATCTGCGGATAGGTCGTCACGAAGAGATCGTATTCCGAACCGATCAGCTTGGAAAACATCGGATACTTCCAGGAATCATCCGTCGACCAGTTGATGATCCAGGCTCCGCTGTTCCTGATGATTCGAACGGTCTCGGTCCATACTTCATATTGCATCAGAACGCAGAACACGACGTCCGGACTCGTCTCCTCCACCCGTTTTAACAAGGCTTCGTTGAGGCGAGAAAAATCATCGTAGGGTTTTCGGGACAAGGACTCGAAGAAGTGAACCTCATGTCCCAAGCGGCGTAGGGCAGGAAGAAAATTCGCGTACTCGGGACCTTCTCCGCGCGCCGGGTCGCCGTAGGCATGCTCTCCCCATACGCATAAGATTTTCATGACATCACGACGATCCAGCTCGTCGCGCCGTGACATGGTAGCCCACTGTAAAGCGCCGTTCACGGTCGAATCTGTCCAACCATTTACATAACACCGGCACGGCCAGACCAAGGACCGGAAAGAGCATGACCCACATCGGAAGCCAGAGCAGCCGAATTCCCATTGGGAGACTCTCGCTCAACGGACCGGTCGCCTGAATAAACCGTAAGGATTCCTGTCCGAAAAATCGAAACGACCCTTCATTCGGTTCAATGTCGATGTCCTCAAATCCGGCCGCCTTCAGAAAGCGCTCGTACCACCAGGGTGTATAGCCGCCATAATAGTGATAGGGCTCTTGATGAATCCCTGATCCAAGCGGCGCGGTGAGAATGAGCATTCCTCCCGGCTGGAGAATCCTCGCCAATTCGTAGACCACTCGGATGGGCTCCGGATGATGCTCCAGCACTTCTGTACAAAGCACCACTCCAAAACTGCCGTCAGGAACCGGGATGGCCGTCACATCCGACACGAAGTCGAGCGCTCCATAGCCGCCGTGTCGAAGCTGCTCACCCCGCAACGGCGCGAGATCCTGCGTACGGTAGTCGCAGTGCGCGAACAGCGCCCGATACGGACAGGAGCCGGCACCGACATCCAGCACTTTCGTCCCATCCGGCACCAGCGACGCCTGTCGCGCAATCCAACGATCGCGCCGCACGACGTTATACGCGAACAATTCACTCTGAGCCAGCCAGGTCCGCAGCCGGTTACTCACGGACCTTCGCAAATTCGAAAAGACCGCATCCATACTCGAGATCGGCGGCAGCGTCCGGCGGAACCTCTTCGGTGAACCGTCCGGCATCGTCTACGAGAGAAAAGGATTTGAGCTGGAGCTCGCGCAAGAAATTCCTTACCGTGCTCGGCCAAAACACTCGATGCGCATTGAAACACACCCGTTCGCGTCCGACCGGCACGGATAGAAAAAGCCTCCCCCCCGGTTTCAATATGCGCTGAAGCTCCATAGCTGCCAGAAGACTCCCATCCGGATTGATGGGGTCCCCATATCGACCGAGTCCTATATGCTCGAGGACATGAAGGCACGACAATGACGCGATGCTGCCGTCTTGAAAAGGCAGCCGCACGATATCGCCGGCAAGGGAACTGAGATTTGAGAGACGCACGTGAAGAGGACGATAGTCGACAAACACGGTTTTCACGCAGGCACTCAACACGTTGATCATCATCGTGCTGGACCCCACATCGACATGGAGAGAAGGCCTTTTCTCATGCAACCGCCGCGCGAGCCATGCAGCCTGAAAGAAATAGTGCGGATCGAACGGCGTGGCCGCGACACGATCGGCAAGGCATGGGTACGAATCTCGGAGAGAGACCCGTGGTGTAGCGGCCGTCTTATTATAGGTATTCCAGTCAATGAAATAGCGAGGCAATGCTCCAAGGCTGGTAAAAAAATGGGGGCCAAGGAATGCCACACCCCACCGGGCAATCGCACTGTTGCGGAAGAGTTGTCTCACGACAGCGGTGGGGAAGCGATGATCGCTAATAGATGCAGCCCGATAACGGCGGTGAGAGATAGAAGTACACTAATGGCATACTCGATCGGTGGTACTCCAGTATTCGAAGACATCATGAGGGAAAGGTTTTTCTCGCTCAAACTTCTGTGCCATGGCGGCATAGTTCATAAGATCTCTCAGATAGAGCGACTTCCAGCCATCGACACACTGTTCCACCCTGTTCACCCAATCATGGTCCTGAATATCCAACTGGGTACAACAGGATGCGATGTGAGAAGCATCATGTGTTCCCAGTGAGATCGTAGCCCGGCCGGTTTGAAGGCCGGCGATAATTCGCATCAATGACAGCCATTGCCAACCTCCCCGCTGAGGAATGTTCACGATCACTTTTCCCGATCGGTTGATGGCATTGCGGCGATTCCTCGATAGAAATCTTCGCGGGCAGACTATCGACAACCCTTTTCCCTCCAGCAACCCGAGTAGCTTGGCACGGTAATCGGTCATAGCCCCGGTAAACACAAGGTCGTGAACGGTATCAGAAGCCGTAACGGGATCTTCCCATTGGTCGCCGCGCAGGGAAGGAAATGGAATGGCACGCACCTCAACACCCGGTACAAGCGTTGAGATATTCCGTAACTCGGGCAAGTCACCTAAGACGAAGAAACAACGGAGATAGGGCAAGCACTCCAACAGATGCTTCATCCGCGTCAAAATCGTGACCGAGTGCATGTAATCGTTCTGACTACCAAGCGGGGCACCGTGGAAATAGATTTGGCCATGCTGGAAATCCACATGCTCTGTCATGATCACCGCAACTCGTTTTCGTGATGATCGACAAAATTCCAGCAACACATCTCTGCTCTTTTCGGAGGAAAACCCTTCAATGACGACATTCAGCGAGGAACGGCGTGGCTGTCTCCCAACGGAAACCGGATAGCCGTGCTGTCGGAAAGCAGTGACCGCAAAACTCACTTGGTCACCAATGCCATACAATTGATGATTGTAGACCCAGCAATGGATTGAAGGCTTCTTCAGCGGATGCCTCGTCTCAACGCATCGATAGAATCGACGGGATTCTCACAGTCTTGGAGCCAAGCCGACTTGGCAGCGAGTGCGCTCAGAATTTTGGGCAGGCTCAGCGTCTTCTTCGCAGGCGAACGATTTCGATGCCGGAATACTAGCGGCGATGCCTTGGAGCACCTCGTCAACAGAGTGCCCCAGAAAACAGGATGAATAACCACCGGCCTCAGCCTTCTCCGGAGAAAATTCCCCTTCTCGTTGAAGAATGGCATAGTATCGATCACGATGACGGATAATGTTATACCCGGTTACTCCCTGACGTATGAGTTCGATCTCAGGTTCTACCCTGGGCCTGGTGAACCTGAACCCTCCATGCCGACGATAAACCGCTAGAACCTGAGCGGCATAGTGATACAAGGCGGGAAATGGCCTCAGAGTTTTTGAAACCCACCGAACTAACTTGCGCCGCACTCCTTCGCGACGCTCTCCGGGCGGATGAAGGTATGTTCCTTCAAGTTCTTCCAAGGTATTGGCATAAATCCCAGCCGGCGCACCGGCTTTATAGTATGGAGCCAATACGGACCAGTCGTTCAGCTCGATGCGAGGATTTCCGTATGTCTGGATCATGGCGCCACCCAATTCCCATACCCTGCCGTACTCTGTCTTAATTCGTAACATCGGCTGTGGGGGACTCTCAAATATCCTCGCCCAGTCTCCACGCTGGATCGTACACTCGTTCAAGGAACGGTCCAGCCGATCGGAACCGCCCTCTCCCGTAACGGATACTGGTCTGCATCGCGCATAAAGATCCGACACAGTGCTCCAGAAGTCGAAGGCAAAGCTCTGCCCTGAAAATCGTTCCTTTGCATGGGAAAGCGTATGCCTATGCATGTCCCAATAGGCGCGAGGCTCGTCCAGCAACGCACACACACGATTTGTCATTTGCTCGACAAGATAATCATCGAGCTCCGGCCATCGGCCATATCGCCCCAACAAACCATCCGTTCCACCGCCTTCAGGCCAGACCTTCTTCCGCACACCGCGCAAGACAATCCCATTTTCCCTATCGGAAACGTATACCGAAACACCCACCGTGTCGGACACAACGGGAATCGCTCCCGCCCTCATGGCCTCCATGATCGAGACTGAGTGCAGAGCCATGCTGGGAAGCAGAAAAAAATGTGAGCCGGCCATTAAGGATTGTATTTCATGACCGGCCAGATAGCTTTGATCCCAGACGATACTTCGACCGAGCTCACTTTTGACCCAGGATACATCAACACCATGTTCACGCAACTCGATATCACACGGCATTGCGCAACGAAGCATCAGAAGGCCGTCTCGACCACAAGCAACCATCTCCTTCCAGAAACGTAGGACGAGGTGCCCGCCTCTGTGAAAGAAACTCATAGGATTTTGGTTGGCAGAGTTGATGAACAAAAACCATGGTCTGGAAAGCGACGACTTTAGCTGCGGTTCGTGAGCGGAGAATGTTTCGGCACTTAATCCCGTTCTTGAGGGAAACAACTTCCCGTCGACGGTCGGGTCTGACAAGAACGCGCTAAGGGCATGAAGCGTGTCCGGCACATGGGAAAAGATTCCGAGGCACAGAGGATGTGCAAAAATACTTCTATAATGATCCTTGAGTGCCTCATAGTTTTCAACATTGCCGCTGCCTTGCTGAGCGAACGGGAACAAGATCGGCGCGAACGACTCGCAGTGAAAGACAAACGGGCGCCTGAGCGAAGGAAATGGGGCGGTATGATGAAATTCAAGATCTCCGCCGAGCGCGGTCGTCAGAATACGATCAGGAGGCCAAAAATACTTCTGATACTTTTTGGCAACAGAGCTCCCATCCATTCGGTCGAGGCGTTGTCCTTCCCGTTCTGATTGCTCTACCACTTCCCTCCGCACAGAAACCTCATTCCTGAACTTGCGATACAACTTGACGTTATCCCAAGCGGAAAGCTGGACATCTTCCGGA
This sequence comes from Nitrospira sp., assembly GCA_030123625.1. Taxonomy (NCBI): domain Bacteria; kingdom Pseudomonadati; phylum Nitrospirota; class Nitrospiria; order Nitrospirales; family Nitrospiraceae; genus Nitrospira; species Nitrospira sp. The sequence continues at coordinate 3,225,977 of CP126121.1, read as the reverse complement.
GCATGATCGAACAATGCCCGATAGAGCGGATGAAACCCGTCTAACGGAATGTAGTGGCTAAGGCTCCAAGGAATCGCGACACGTAAAGGGGGGTGACGCATTAGTGTACGGCCAAAAGTGATCGAGGATATTCCTCAGTATAGGCAAATGCGAGGTGACGCCCATCGCGATTGAAAAAATACCCGTTAGGGCCACCCGGTGGGTGTGACAGCAGAACCAGTACCATACTGACCACCGAATACGGACTTTCCGTCGATCCCTGATTCATTTCGGTACGGGCTTCACCGGGCACCAACACGTTGATCTGAACATCCTTATCCGAATATTTCATGGCACATTCGGCGGCGAAAGATGCACCAAGCGTATTCAGGGCCGATTTGCTGATGTTGTACGGACCGAATCCCGGTGTCGATGCCCAACCCGCGAAGGAGGAAAGGAAGAGAATCCGAAACCCATCGCCATGGCTTAAGAGCGGCATGGCCGCCTTGCAGGTCAACCATTGACCTGTCACGTTTGTCGTCAGAAGATCCGTCCAAGCAGCCGCACTTTGACCGGTGAGCGGAAACGCTGTTCCTGCAGGTTGAGGGAGGGCGGCGCTGTTCACCAATCCATACAGGCTGGTGGTCACATGTTGGATGCTTCCAACCGCACGGGCAAGATCCTCGTCCGATCTAATATCCACCGGGACGGAGATACAACGGCTGACATCGATGCCAAGAGCCGCGCCCTCATCCACAGTCTCGCGTAATTTCTCAATTCGTCTTCCGGAAATAAAGACTCGAGCGCCTGCGGCGGCAAGGGCCAACGCAATGCATCGTCCATAGCCGGTGCCTGCGCCAGTTATCCAAAAATTCCTTCCCTTCAGCCGTTCCCACCTGGCTTGCGGTAAACCGAAACGATGATCCCGCCAGGAAGCGGGGTGAACATTCTGTATGATACCGGGAGTGGAAACACATTTCTGAAAGAACCTCATACTTCGACAACGCTGCAGGACTTGTTGTTGCGGCCTAACGCAAGGATTTCATTTTCGACCGCATCACGTGATACATCGCGAATGACACCCGGCATCTCAATGACGTCGATCTCGGTCAGATCAATAGCACCTAAAGCATGCGGCATACCATAGATCCACCCTTCATAAGAGATGACATCATAGCCTTCCTCCGGCATGGTACGAAGTACAACAGGCGATTTCGTAAATCCAGATGCGTGGGAGCGATCGTCCGTTCGAGCGACGGGGATTTCCCCGGCTTCTCCTCGCAGTTTCTTGATCATGCCGTCGACTTCAGCGATGGTCTCTCCAACCAGCATGCCGGGAACCGATGCGACTAAACCGGATCCCCATTCCACATAGGCCCCATGAGGAACCCCGTAGAACATGCCGTCGAATTTCACGAGGTTGTAATTACCGATGGTCCATAATAATTCCGGTTGAGCGTCCTTGGTCACGACGGACAGGATAGAGAATTCTTCTCCTTTCACCGGCACTCCGGCCGGCGTGTCGTGACCGCCGCCACGCCCTGTCGCAACGCGCATGATACGCTTCAGCGGCTCTTTGACATACGCAACGACTATCGCATGCGGCAGCATACGGACGAGTTGCAGATCGCTCAAGTAGCCTCCATTTCCTCTGTTAAAACGTTCCTGGCGGATAAGACGCCGAAGCTCCTCTTCACATGATGCAGGCAACAGCTCGGCCAGCCGGCGCCAGACACTGACATTGCGCTTGTTCTCTACTTGACTCTCGGATTTTCTTTCAAGAACTGATCTCCGTCCGAACGGATTCTTTAAAACTTCCCGATCCACGGCGATATGCGTCTTGCCGAATTGCAGAATGCGAGGCTTGTTGGGAAGCTCGGCTGATTCGGACATTTCGCCGACGCTATCCGCCCGCATGTAAGATCCAGACGCTCGCTGCTTCTTTTGATCATCGTAATGGCCGCGCGAGTTCGCCCATCGGGCACTCTCTTCTATAGCCGCCATGACTTCCTCTTCGGTTGGATACCGGAGAACTCCCGCGATCGCGGCTGATTCAGGACTTGTCACATCGATACTGCTGAATGCGGCGGGAATACCGTAGTACCAACCGTTGTAGAAAAGGATCGTATGCGTATCCATTTTGCGGACCATACGCGGCGATTCGCCCGCAATTCCGAATAACGGAGGTTCCGCCAGCGGCCGGCCGGCATTCGAGGATTCGGCATCAGGATACATGGGAAGTGCCTTTATTGTACGCACCGGGCTTTCCTCAGCAAGCGGCGAACGCTGACTCGCGATTTCAAGCGCCCGTTCCTCTTCCGTAAGGCTCGGCATTTTCCCCGAGTCTTTCCCGCCGGCGACTTCGAATTCTCCTGCACTGACGGCACCATTTGCGGAACCGGTACGAGCCTTATCGCGATTGAATTTGACATCCTCAATAACACGGTTGGCCCAGGCTCCTACGTTAAAACCCGCATCGTAGAGAGCAAGGACGATACGCTCAAATCGCTCTTTACGTACCTGCGCGTCGATATACGGATCAGTGCTGTACCACTGGTCTGCGGGAAGAGCTCTCGGATACTTCTCGTACATTATTTCCTGAGGTTCCTTTAATACAATGTTGTGAGAGGCCGGGTCGATCCAATAGACACTGCCGTTCACCAATATCAGGGGGTTGATGTTGGCCAGCCGACCGATATATTTGCGGTTCTTGAGAATGAGCTCGATTCCCTCCTCAACATCCTGGTCGGTTTCTCCTGGAACACCGATGACCCAATTGACTTCGGTAAAGATTCCGACCTCCCAGCAGTCCCTTAGGTTCTGCGTAATCATGTCAACCGTGTACCCCTTCATCTGCAGTCGCAACGTGCGCTCGGAAAAAGCGTCGATTCCAAAACGCAGCGCAACGAAATTGGCCTCTCTCAGCTTTTCGAAGAAGGCTCGGTTTTGTTTCTTGTTGACGCGCAGCTGGCCGGTGAGCTTCACCTTGCGATGAAGACCACGGCGTATGATCTCATCGCAAATCTCCATGACTCGCTCGGGCATGCCGCCAAGATCGCTCTCGTTGAACATGTACAGATGACAGCCCCGCCCAACCAACCACTCCAGTTCATCCACGAAATTTTCCTTTGTGCGAATGCGCCAGTAGAACCGTTCGGCACAGAAAGTACAGCGCGACCACCGGCACCCCCGGCTTGCGATGATAGGCGTCAGTTGATAATCATTGAAATTTCTGTACACGCTTAGATCGCACCACTCGTACTTGGGGAATTCGATCTGATCGAGGTTATGAATCATGGGCGCCGGAATGTAAGAGTAACCGGGCGTATCGAAGCGGGACAGTACACCAGGCTGGTTGAACGGCCGTTCGCCCCGGACCAATGCCTCTAACAGCGGACCAGCCGTGAGGTCTGCTTCGCCGATGCACATGTAGTCGCATTCCGGGAATGCACGGCGGCCGACATCCGCATTGTAGCAACTGAATCCGCCCACCACGATTGTAATGTCAGGCAACTGAGCCTTGACGCCGAGCACAACCTCCCGCGCCGCCGCCTCATTACATCCTTGGATCGAAAGCCCGAGCACTTTTGGCCGTGCTGCGACCACAGCCGCGATTGTCTCGTCAATGACGGGTCTGAAGAACTCCAATACTTCGTTGCGCCCGGTTGGACCGGATACCCCTCCACCCGTTGCTGTCCACAGATCGTAGTGCTCCGCTTGCCAAGGATCCTCCGGCAACACCAAATCACCGGGAAGCGTGATACGACCGCCCATATCGAAGAGCCGATGAACATGAAACCGATGATAAGAAATAATATCGAGATCGACGATCTGAAAGGACACCGCCGTCTTTTTTAGGGCATTGTTCAAGTATCCCAATCCATTCGGCATCAAGGACAAGTTACGGGAAGGACAATCGACAATGGCGACATCCAGATCCTTCCTGACCTGGATCTCCGGGATTTCGATCGGATAAATATTGCGCGGTAACGGCGTCCAGCCCCGGGCAGGGATGACGTCGGGCTCAATGTCCGCCAAAACCGTGAGATCGACGATAGCGATCGATCGAGGCAATTGCTTCATCATCTGCATGCGCGGAAACGTCAACGTTTCGCAGAGGAAAGCGGTTTGCGTTTCTCCGGGTAACGCTCCGAGCTGGATGCCGGCTAGGCCATGCAGCTGGTTCGAATCCTGAATATTCTCATAAAGCGCAATGCCGACGATCCGAGCCTTGAGACCCGGCACATGCTGCAAGAGATAGTCGACAAACCTCTTCGAGCCAACCAGCGTAAGGCCGGGCAATATCATGAGATGCGCCCCGAGCGCCCGCAGACACGCCACATCGTCCGGCCCATTATCGAAAGCAAAGCATTGGTGAGGACTGAATGTGACGCGTGTCCCCTCCACCTTGGCGGTTGTACGGCCTTTCGCTAGAGTCAAAACAACGGATGTATCGGTCATCACTCACCTCGTACGACAAAAGAGACCCCCGCTTTACAGGAAGGGTCTTCCATTGATTACCAGCGGGTCTTCCTGTTTTGCAGGCCTTGCTCTCCCCATCCCGCTGCTTGAGAAAATCGACATTGCACGGTTATGCGGCCTTCGAGAGATTTCTTCCATCCGGTGGGAATGATGGCGACCGAATAACTACTAATAAAAATACACGAGCCCACGTACGGTATCAATTAATTTTCCGGCCTTTCACGATCCCTGCATCTTTCAGCGAATAGTGTCCGTCTCCCAAAATCATCATCCTGACGAGTGCGGTATGTATTTTGGGAGGGACCGAACTTCATCAATGGTGGCGATCAATCGTGCCGCGTCCCATCCGCTGCTCGCGTCGCACAACGTAACGAGTTCGTCCGGTATCGAGTCTTTGTTGATGGCGGGCATCGCGATGATAGGTTTATTGTGCTTCTTCGCCATTTCGACTTCCATGTCCACCCACAGTCGCGCGCTTCTAATCTCATATACCCCTGCAAGCAGAACAACGACATGAACCGGGATGATCTGACTTTCAAGAGAGCTGCGGATGAATCGGCCTCCGACTTCCGTATTCGGACTTATGGCAGGATCGTGCCAGGGGAGGCTGAAGTTACGCCATAGGATCCCCGGTATCTTGTCCATAAAGTCTGTAAATTTTGTCCAATCCTCGTGAAAACGCCAGGCATGAGTCACAAAGAGATCATAATTCCTCGAATTTCCCATTATGCGCTTTCCGGAATCGATAGCTAACCTGGTCTAACCCCTAGATGCCGCGTGGACTTTCTCCAGAAGTCTCTCGTAGTTTTCCGAAACCAGCAGATCCGGGTGAACCCTTCCCTCATCCGTCGACAGATCAAGCTCACCAATCCTCACGGGGACTGCGTAGTACTCATCTTTGAATTTGACGAGGTTATACCTCTTTACAGAACACAGGAGGGTAGGAGCATCCGCCGGTACTTGATGATTGATTCGACGGGAGGCGATGTGATCTTGGTATAGAGATCGAAGCGCTCTCGCGACTCGTCGTCCCATAAGGGCGGCAATACCCTCGCGAATAGGTTTCCACAGGCGATCCTCAAAATAGCGCCAGATAATTTCTCTCAGCAGTGAGCCCCATAACGACCATACCATCCAAGATGAATAGCCGCCTTGGCCCGTCAAATCGGCGTACCGTGTTTCAAGCTCGGATCCGATGCGCCGATCGCGCATTCGCAAGGTCCAGATGTCAGGATTTTCCTGCAGGGGTTGAAATCGTCCTGTCGAAAACGCTTCCACGGCCGTCAGCGCATGGCCGTTGATATGTGGATAGGCCTTTTCCAGCAGCTGTTTCAGCGAAGCCCGCTGACCATTCGTGCCGATCGGATCGGGATGAGCGAAGTGCCATAACGCCACAGACTCATCGTGCCAAACTTCAGGCCAACCGGCATTGATCAGACGCCATCCCAAATCATAAGGCCCACAGAGGTATCCTTTATAACTCGGATGTTCGTCAAATCCTCCAAATCGGATCGCGTCAGCCCGGCGCACGGTCATGCAAGCGCCCTCGTTGACAAGGAGCGGCCACCATTGCCAGCGCTCCCGATCCTTGAGTGTCTCGGTGTCGGTCAAGCCGTCTGGATAGAGTAGCGACGTGCGCCATTCATAATGCATGAGCACCAACGGAACGGCGGATCCACCATCGTCCATTTGAAATGAGCGAAAGACCGACCGCACAAAGTCAGGTGGAAATATCGCGTCACTGTCGCAGACACAGATCAAGTCCCCTCGCGCATGCAACAAGCCGGCGTTATAACCAACATGTTTGTGATAGATGCCCTGTTGATTGCAGGTAATGACGACATCTGCTTTCTTCATCACTTCGTCGACGACGCGGTCATAAACTTCCACCCAGATCAGCTCATACTGATCCTTCGACACATCTTGCTGCAGCAGCCAATCCAGGGTCGTGAACCGCTCGCGACAGCCCCAATCCAACAAGATGAAAGAAAGGCGTGGTGAAGGCGGTGAGACGTTCTTGTGAATAGAGACGGTCATGACTTGAACTCTTTCCGTCCGAACACGTTACCAGAACCTAATTTTCCAAATACCACACGCAATGCGCGGTAAAGAATATTCGTCTCATCTGTGACCCGCTGGTCCAGCTGATCCATTGCCAAGTGCAGGATTTCCATCTTGACGTCGGTCGCGCTGGATCCGGACACACATGTCCCCTTCCGCTTCATATCTTGTATCGCCGCATCTCCGAGGGCTCCGATATCAGTCGGGCCCAATGCTTGATCGAAACCATACCAATTGTCGTGGTGACGAACAATATTAAATCCGCAATAGCCTTCGTGGACCAATTCTGTGCCGACAAATTCCGATCGTGCCGGTGCAAGAGCAGTCGCTGCATCGCCATGGATTACGGCATCCACGGCATCGCGCAAGGCCATGAATCCTTTCTGTCCGTTCGAGAAGCGTTCGGCGTCCTCAGCCGACATGAGATGGATGTCCTGCTGGACTGGAAAATACTTTCCCGCAATCTCCACGATGTTCGAGCCCATCAGGCTTTCCCGCACCAATCGTGGGGTGTAGAGAACATTCGGAGACAGCTCCTTTACCACCAGAGGGCGCTGTCGTAATTCCTTTATTCTCGAAGAAATTGTCGCTCCGGCAGCGTATCCAAGAGCTTGCATGAAATCCTGCGGCAGAGACTTAAGAAGTGTGAAATGGCGCTCTTCAAAACACTCTCTGTGACGACCGATCCGACCTTTTGAGAACGTGGCGCTGGTTGGGTCGTAAAGCCGAGAACCGTATTCATGAGGGCTTCCACCAAGGTGGAGTTTCAGCTGCATCGCCCATATCGTGTCCAGTTGCTCGGCCTCACTTCCTCCACCACGTTCTCCCACGAGTTCCTCGTAACTGACCGGAATCACGTTATTGAAGCTCATCCATCCGACATACCCGTTGATACGATCGCGGATGTTGCCCATGACGGTGTCATCCGCGATCAAGCGTTCCAATTGTTCAGATCTGTTCGCACAGCAATTCAGATACCCTGAGAATGTGTGCTCAGATCTCACAAACCAATCCAACTCGGACACAATAATATCGAGCGGATTACGATAAACAAAAATCGCCGGCGATCGAAACAGTAATTGACGCCCCATGGGATCGCACCAATCGCCGCGCATCAAATCTCTGCAGGGAGCGTGATAGTGATAGCCGACCGGAGTAGACCACGTGCCGGGCTTTGGTGCTCGTTCAGGCGATCGACTCAACCCCATCAGATCGAAAAGCCGGATGACCATGTGGGTTCCGGCCTTCGGGATAGACAGTAGAAATACCGTGCGTTTACTGCAGTGATGTTCGGTAATCGGAGCGATGACCGCAATATTCCTGTCGATGCAGTCATGGAGCGCCCGTGAAACATCTGCGCCGTTGCCGCCGGTGACAAGGACAAGATCTGCATCGGCGATGTCCGGCTTCCGGAATGCCACCAACTGCCTTTCAATCCATGACATTCCGATTTTCCGAAGGATATTGGCCAATTCCACACCGCACGGATTCGGCCCGATCACCATGGCTTTTCGGGCGCCCAATTCGAAAGCCCGTTCGAGCGATTTCTCAATTGCCACACGGGCGTCAGGCTCGAAAAACTCCAAATAGCGGTTCACGCCTCGGTCCTCCGTGCGATAGCTTGAAGCGCTTCTTCATATGTGCGCGTGACCATGATTTTCGATGGCAATGTAGACTTGTCGAGCTGCCCCAAATCCATGGGACCCAGCGATTGAGGAACAGAATAATGGTGTCCCCCCAAATACACGATGTTGTATCCGGCAGCGCTCCCGACAAGCCGAGGCGGAGCCGATGTTGTATCAGACCGACTCGATAATGCGGAAAACATGGATTCAGCACGATCGCCCAGCCATTCGGAAAAGACCTTGCTGTAGCGCTCCCTCAAATCCCCGAGCGGAGCCTCATTACCTGCCGCCGCCCCCTCAGCAACCTGCCGCAGCTCCTGAAGGTAGCTGAAAACAGTTTCCGAGGCGGGCGCCATACGTGCCATGAATCCCGCTTCTAGGGCCTCATCTCGCACAGTGGACCTCTCGATCTCGATCGCGCCTTGACGAGGATAGTGCTTGAATTTGAAGCGAGATGATGGAGTGAAGTTCGTCTTGTTGAATGCGAAGGTTATCAAGTCGTCGTCCAGATTCTCTACATACGGTTGTCCCCGACGAATATGCTCCTCAATGAGCAGTTGGTCGGGGGTATAGTCACTTTCTTTAAAATAAACGATCGGATCGTAGCCAAATCGTTGCAGATATTCCCCAAAGCCGGCTTCCTCAAATAGTTTGAGGTGAGTATTGGTTATGTTGAACTGCCAATCGTACAATAAACCACGACGAAAACTATGCCTGTGATAGCGGGTCAGGTTGCGATGATCCAACTCGCTCCAAACGCGGGCGGCGTATTCCGCGTTGGCGGGTTCACCGGTTGCCAGGGCAATACGTTGAATTTCCTCGCTTGGGTGTTGAATCAAATCTTCCCAACGCATCACATAATCGAATCGGTCGGAGATAGAAACGAATTCGTCCAGGTATTTCTTGAGAAAGACGATCAGGCCGGAAATAAACTCCGGGTTGGTGAGTTTGTTCAGCGCCAGCTCGCGTCGAATCAGGTGTTCGTCCAGCCTCAGCTCGCGCTGGATGTATTCACTAGCCAGGGCATTGATGGAGAAAACAGAGGAATGGATGATATCGATCGGATTGCGGATCGACGCAAATTTCTTGAATTCCGAATAGTCGGACATTGTCAGCCATCGCGCCGGATGGCTGTGCGAATGAATAATGTCGTCGAAAGCCAGAACCCATCGCGGCAGATACAGGAGGAATGTAAAATCACCCGCGCCCTTAATGCCGAGGTACTTACGTACACAGACGGTATTTTCATCATCGGCAGAAACCCATTTCGGACCGCCCACGAGGATCGAAAATTCCTTGTTGAAGAAAAGCCTCTCCTCCCCGACCTGCCCACAAAACCAGTCTCTTATGGCGGCATCTAGATATTCTCCAGCGATGGCGATGTAGGGGTCTGCAATTTCCTGAGCGTGCGGTTTGGCGTAGCCACGGTCTCGATAAAGGATGGACAATACCGAGAGCAGGAGGGTAAATCCTCCTCGGGGAGGACCTACGACTAAAAATTGGTTCTCACGCATACTCACTTCTCGCATACGCTGCTCGGCCATAAGGTCCGTTTGCCCGATGTATTGGAACCTCAGCCCATAAATGAACCGTAGATACCAACATCAGGCCTCCCAGCTCATCCGCTTATACAATTTATGATCAATCATTTTTTCAAGACGTCGCAATTGTTGTGGTGATAGCTCTTCTCTAAAGCTTCCGGGTTGTCCTTTCCTAAAATGTGTGGATAAATCAATTCCATTGATACTGGGCTCAATACGAGGAAGAACAATAGTGGAACCGCAATCATTACCAAAGAACTGAAGGATGGCACGCACAGCCGCTTCATTATTCTTCGAAAAATATTCATAACAAACAAGGTGTATGTCCAATTCCGGATCATCGAGCCACCGAATCCAAGCGGCAGTCCACGACTGCAGCCGAGGGAAGGCCTTTGCGATGAGAATATCAAACTGAACATTGACCGGTTGGTCATAGAAAGACTCATCAATTAAGCCGCTTGCCAGGGACATCGATATGTGCCAGGGTTTTCTGACGTCCTCTCGATGAAGATGAAAGCGGAGTGAGCAGATAACATCACGAGGGTCTCGCAATGTAAGAACAAACCTGTTCAGACCGAAAAATTTAAGCAAAGAAAGATTATATTCCGTAGGTGCTATGTGCTCTTGCAGCACTCTAGCTGATCCGTTGATGAGTTCCTCAAGTCGATCAGCTTGAACCTGTGACTTAGTAAACCCGCGAGATCCAATACGGAACTCAAACGTTGGGTTCAAATTCAGGTTCATCGACACACTTCTTGCCAAATAAAGTGTTCCGCTTTTCGGGATACCGGTTACAACGAAATGCTTCAATAATGGCTGAGATCCTACATTCATAATCAGCTTTCTAAGGTGCAAATAACAGCCACATCCGCCGATATGTCAACAAAACCTGTTGAACGCCCAGAATCAGCTATGGAAAGGTGAATAATCGATCGTCTGACATCCAAGAATACATGCTCCTCATTACGGCCTTCTCCTATGCCAAGGTTAAGGAAGTACTGACCACCGCATAGTCTTGGCAGTATTCTAATGGCATATACCCAGCATTCACCAGTTTTTGTTGGCGGTAGAGAGATTTTCTTCATTGTTGTGTTTGACCCAGCAATGGTTACCCCCTCCGGGCTGGTGATTGCCCAGCCAAGCCTTGGCGCTTCGACATTACGGTAGAATTTCACCTTGACATACACTGTCAGTTGTTCGTGCCCTTCCAAGACATTAAAGTGAAATTTATCGTCGGCAACTACAAGAAAATCTATGATCTCGGCTTCGCTATTGCCAAGACGGCGCTCGTAAGAGTTGTAGTAAGGAAAGTGGCGACAGAGAGGGTCTCCCGTGTTTTCTATAAATTTTGTGAGTTCTGAGGCCGCTTCAACGTAGCGGTTATCCCGAGCAATTTTTACACCCACAACTTGAGATGCCGGCTGCTCTTGGTTGGCTGTTTTTCGAGAGCCATACAGGAGGTCGTGATAGGCAGCTATAACCGCGTCTACGGAATCACGAGCAACAATCTTGCCGCTGTCGAGCAGCAGCGCCGTGTTGCAATTGCGTTGGATGGCTTCGGTGCTGTGGCTGACAAAAAGAATGCAGACTCCTCTGTCGCGCAAGGCACGGATCCTGTTGTAGCATTTTTCCTGGAATTTCGCGTCCCCGACTCCAAGTATTTCATCAACAATCAGCACATCGGGATCGACATGAATCGCACTGGCAAAGGCGACACGCGCAAACATCCCGGAAGAATAGACCTTCATCGGTTGATCGAAAAATTCACCGATGTCCGCGAAGGTTTCTATTTCAGGCAGCCTGTCGAGCATATCCTTGCGGGAGAACCCTAAGATCGCTCCATTCAGCAGCACGTTGTCCCGGCCGGTAAATTCAGGGTTGAATCCGGCACCCAGCTCCAGAAGTGCAGAAATACGACCGTTGACCTGAACTTCTCCCGCAGTGGGCTGCATGACGGAACAAATGACTTGTAAAAGCGTTGACTTTCCGGAACCATTTCGCCCCATGATGCCGACGGCTTCGCCTCGATAGATATCGAATGACACGTCTCGCAAAGCCCAAAATTCGTGGTGATATCGCCGTCGGAACGGATGCAAGGCCTCGATGAGGCGATCTTTGGCCGAAGAGAACAATCTGAACTTCTTCGATACATTCCGAACGGCGATGACTGTTTCGGCGGACATGAGAGTCTGTTACATGACGTCGGCAAATTCCGACTTGAGCCGGCTGAACACATAGGCACCTGCCGCAAACATCACCGTGACGGCGCCTCCGAAGTAGACCGTGTGCTGTGCGCTTGGCCATATGATTTCGTTGTAGATCAGCAGACCTCGATACCCTTCGATGATGTAATACATCGGGTTGAAGAACAACAACCCGCGATACCCTTGGGGTATCATGTCTGGTGACCAGACGATGGGGGTGGTCCAAAACCACAAATTGAGCACGATGGACAGTGCATGTGAAACATCGCGATAGAACACCTGGATCGCAGAGAGTAACCAACTGAGACCGACGAGTAAGACACAGGTGCAGAGGAGGAAATAGACGACCAGCAATCGGCCCGCAGCAAACGGCACATGATACCAGACCAGCAATCCCGTCACTATAAGCAGAAAAATCGAATGCGGAACCAGCCCGGCCGTAATATTGACCACGGGAAGGATTTCGGACGGAAAGACCGTCTTCTTGATCAAATGGGTATGACGGGTAATCGACTCGGTCGCGGCCGACAGCGTTTCATTGAAAAAGAACCACGGCACCAATCCGCACACAAACCAGAGCAGGAACGGAGTACGGTCCGGCCCCTGAGATCTGAACCCGACTGCAAATACGAAATAGAAGACCGTGATCACCGCAAGCGGATGCGCAAACGTCCATAGAATCCCGCCTAATGTCCCCACGTACCGGCTCTGCAACTCTCGAACCGCCAGAGCGAAAATCATGGCTTGATGTCGATGGAGACTACGAAACAGCTGAAAAATCGGTATCATGTGCCGCCCGATCAGGAATGAATTCGGATGCTATTTATCAGAAAGCTCGACCGACTTTTTCGGTTATCCGTCATACGCATGTGATTCTTACACATTCCCATAGCGCGTGTTCTTGATCATTGTGAACCCCTTGATCAAGTCGCTGATTCCCGCATCGAGCGAGTACATCGGTTTGAAGCCGGTGGCTTCTATTTTGGCATTGGAGACGATATAGTTTCGTTGGTCCGGATCTTTGCCGACCGGGGCATCCAGGAACACGAAGTCGGGCACCTGTTTTTGAATATGCTCGCACAGCTCTCTCTTCGACACGTTGGCCTCGGACAGACCGACGTTGTAGATCTGGCCTTTCATCGTGTCGAAATTTTCAATGGCATGCTGGAACACGCGTGAGACGTCGCGCACATGGACGTAATTCCGCTTGAAAGAACTTTCAAACAAGACCACGAAACGATCGTAGACGGCTCGGTAGGTAAAATCATTGACCAGCAAATCGATCCGCATGCGCGGCGACATCCCGAACACCGTGGCCAAGCGAAAGCTGATCGCGTTTTCCCGCTGCATGAGCTCCTTCTCGATGGCCACTTTTTCCTTCGCATAAATGGAAATCGGGTTGAGCGGCGACTCCTCGGTGCAGAAGTTATTCTTATCCCCGGTCCCATACGCGCTGTTCGTGGTCGGCATCAAAACCATCTGCTGCTTCGACAGCAGTTTCAACATGAGAATGATGGCGTCATGGTTGACGGTTGTCGCGCCCACCGGGTCTTGGCTGCACATCGGCGCTCCCACCAGCGCGGCCAACGGAATCACAATGTCGGCCTTCTTGATCAATGGAGCCATGACGCTTTCAATGCGGATATCGCCTTTCAGAACCGAAAAATTGGGGTGATGGCATACATGGTTGAGGCTGGCTTGCTTGTACATGAAGCTATCCAGTACCGTAATCTTGTGCCCCAACTGAAGAAGATCCGGGACCATGGTAGAGCCAAGATAGCCGGCACCACCGGTGACGAGAATGTTGTAACTCATCGACATATCCTCATTTGCTGGTTAATGAACGTACCCCTGTCGGCCTAGCCTGCCAGCAGAGTTGTAGCCCGATGATAATCCTCGGGCACTCCGATATCGATAAACGTTCCCTTGAATTCGATGCCGAATAATCGCCGACCGGCGGCGAACGCGTCAGGAAACAGGTCGTCTTCCAAAGACAGCTTTTCACCCAAACTCGGAGCCCTGGACAATACACGCGGATGCACCCAATAGACGCCCCCGTTGGCAAGGCGGGAGCCCTGTTCCATGCCGGACTTCAGCGACGTGACCCGTCCCTCAAGCGACACCTCGATGCCCATGTACCGCCCCTTCTCACTGGTCCGGAATAAGGACAAGCACCAATCCGCGTCGTGTTCCAAGGCATAGGCATGTAATACGTTCCAGTCCACCTCGAAGTAGGTATCTCCATTCAGAAGCAAAAACGGCTCTCGGCGGCCGACCTTCTCCGCAGCAGCCAGCAATCCGCCGCCGGTCCCCAATGGGCGTTCCTCGACGGTATACTCGATCTCCACCCCTTTGTAGCGAGGCCCAAAATGCTGCACGATGGCTTCATGTCGGTACCCCACGGACAACACGAATCGGCTGACCCCTTGGCTGATCCAATAATTGAGCTGGTATTCAAGAAAGGGGCGGCCGCTGATCGGAGCCATGGGCTTCGGAAGATTGGGCACGACGCTGCGTAACCTGGTCCCGAGTCCGCCGGCAAGGATTACGGCCGAGGGCATGGCACGCTCACGCGGAGTTTAGAACCCTGCACAACTCATCGATCTCCTCATCGCGAAGATTCGGATAGTTGCCGATGTAGAAACCGTAGAAGTGGACATGCTCGGTTTCCGGAAAGTGCACGTGGTGATCGTTCGGAACAATGCCTTGCAGGTACGGTTGGCGAATTTGATTGCCGCCGCCCGCACTCCCTCGTCGAAACTCGATCCCTGCCTCGCGCATGACTTTCATGAGCCGCTCGACCAATACCTTGTCTGGATGCTTCAGTATGAGATTGAACGCATAATTACTCGATCCCTCGACCTTGAAGTCGATGCGGTATCTGGCAGAATCGATCTGCTTCAAAAATCGCATCAAATTTTCCGTTCGTCGCTTCACGTTACGATCCAGGCGCTTCAGTTGGCTCCGACCCAGGATGCCGCCGATTTCCGTATTTCTGGTGTTATAGGCCGGGAACGCAAAGATAAAATCAGGGTTCAATTCCGGGTGCGTTGATCGGTAAACCTCGAGGACCGTGGGGTCGTTGGCCTCTCGAACCATGCCGTGAGACCGCAACATGCGCGCGTGCTGGTATACTTCCTGATCATTCGTGCAAATCATCCCTCCTTCAATCGTGCTCATATGGTGCGCATAGTAGAACGAGAAATTCGATATCCACCCAAAACTTCCCAATTTCCGGCCATTGTGCGTGGCCCCATGAGATTCACACACATCCTCGATCAGTGGAACACGTCGTTGTTGCAATTCGGTCAACAGTCCGTCCTCCAGTCCATCGAAGCCTTGCACATGTGTCAAAAATACCGCGCGGGTCCGGTCCGTGATGGCGGCACAAATTTTTGACGGATCCATCCCTAGGGTCCGAGGATCGATGTCTACGAAGACCGGCTTGAATCCATTCTGGAGCACCGACGCGATATCGGACACCCAGGCCAACGGAGGAACGATTACCTCACCGCCCTCGGGGTAGCGGATTTTCAGGACGGCCATCGTCAAAAGATTCGCCGAGGCTCCGGAATTGACGAAGACACTGTGCTTCACTCCCAACCAGGCAGACCATTCGGCCTCAAAGGCCCGCACATTCGCACCATGCGTCAGGATCGGATCTTCCTGTTTGAGATGCTCAATCACCGCATCCAGATCTTCACGGAGGATATTGTTGCGCATCAATGGAAATCTCATATGTGCCTATTTGCTCTCATGGGTCAAGCGACATAGATGTGAGCGTTCTAAACATGGCGACATAATTCTGGTCTGTTCGTCATTCCGGGCTTGACCCGGAATCCACTCCTGATCTGGATTCCCGCTTTCGCGGGAATGACAGACACTGCTGTGACTAACGTCGCTGTGTATAACGACAACGCAGCTACTTTTCGTTGTAATAGTCTCCGTACTCGACCACGATGGTACTGCGTCCATCGTCACGCAGCAGCGCCCACTCATAGGCAGGGAACACGTCTTTCGGTTCTTCCAACCGAATGACTTCAATCGTGCTGCACATCATGCGGATCGCTTCGGTAAAGTCACCCACATGCTGATGCTGCGGATGAAGCGGACGCTGGGAGCCGATTCCCGTCCGGATAATCGCCTTGGTCTTGTACCCCCCGTTGGACATGACGTGGATTTTATCCAAGTGGTTGACCAGTTGATTGATCCCTAAGAGCAGGAAATTCCATCGCGGGAAAATGCTCACGGGAATGAGCCCGCTTAGGGCGAAGCCGTTCGTCATCCCCATCTGCATTTCCTCCGCGACCGGAAGCTCGATCAAGCGATCCGGCGGCACCTCCTTGAGCGTGTTGCTCATCGCCGTGCCGGCAACGGACACCGCTTGTCCGAGAAAAACAGTCCGCGGGTCTTGGGCCAGGAAGTTCATGGAACGCTTCAGCTCGTCAAAATATTTCATGTCTCTCCTTGACAGGACGCTGAAAAAGTCCGCCAGCTTCGTTCTCGCATCGCTCAGAGGCTCAACGTACCGAAGCGTACGCCTCGCCTCCTCGCTCGCTGCGGCCTTGCTGGACAGCCTTTTTGAGCATCCTGAAGTTATTCTGCATTAGCACCTACTGACTATTGAGTTTTTCCGCATCTGTTAGAACTGGACCCGCACGCCGGCGCCCGCATGCGGATACTTCGTTTCATAGCGGTAGTAACTGACGTACTCATCGGCTGCGTCTTCAAAACTCAGACGAGGCTGATTCCAGGCCTCCCGGGTATCGGTGCAGACGGACTTGGCATTGTCTTCGACGATGAAGTGGATCGGCAAGCGGTGGTTTCGGCTGTATTTGATCGCCTCGTGCGCGATCCCGGTTTCCGCCGTCATGTCGCCCATGAAACAGTAGACTTTCGCATCCTCGCTACGCCGCTGGATCGACATCGCTGCGCCGACGGCGATCGGCAAGACACCACCGACGATGGCCGAGGAGAACACACGCTGCTCGGGAAAACAGAGGGAGATCGATCGTCCGGCCAAGATCTCATCTCGCACGCGATCTTTCGGTACACCCTTCAGCAAGCATTGATAATGGGACCGCCACGAGCAGAACACCCAATCCTGAGCGCGAATGTTACGAAACACTCGGATGATTGCCTCTTCATTCCCATAATATAAATGAATGGGCGCGCGAATCTTTCCCGCGTTGAACAACACCGCAATGTCTTCCTCAAAAGCAATCAACTCTTCTTTCGTCATCTTCCTACCCTTTGCATATTGCGCACGGTGCGCAGCCACTGTTCCCGCACATTCAACCATCACCGTACAGAGCCGGAAGCCAAGACCTAATCGATTACCTACGCACTCCCTGCATCGATACGGCCTGTGTCTCGACATGCCCCACATACCACCGGTAGGTTTCCGACAAGCCTTCGGCAAGCCCAACCTGTGGTTTCCAGCCGAGCGACTGAATCCTCGCACTATCCAGCAGTTTTCGTGGCGCGCCATCAGGTTTTGTCCGGTCCCATTCCACCCGCCCCTTGTACCCCACCACTTCGGCGATCAATTCAGCCAGTTCTTTAATCGACACATCCTGACTCACTCCAATATTGATGGGAAGCTCGACCGCAAGATCGTCTTGCCTTAGAAGATGCACACAGGCGGCAGCAATATCGTCTGCGTGAATGAACTCCCGTCTCGGCAAGCCGCTTCCCCATAAGGCGACCGATTCGTCGCTGTTCATCTTGGCCTGATGGAAACGTGCCATAAGCGCGGACAAGACATGGGCCGATTTGGGGTCAAAATTGTCGTATGGCCCATAGGCACTGTTCGGAATCACTGGAATGAAGCGGGTCTCGTGGTCTTGTTTGTTATAGGCCAGACACAGATACGTCCCTGCGAGCTTGGAAATCGCATACGGCAAGCTCGTCGGTTCAGGTTTGCCAGACAAGAGCATATCCTCGGCCATCGGCTGAATACATTCTCTGGGGTACATGCAGGAAGAGCCGAATACAATCAGTCTCCGCACGCCGGCCTTTCGTGCCGCCTTCAGCACATTGAGCTGAATGGCCATATTTTCATCCATAAAGTCAGCGGGGAATGTCTGATTCTCCATTATTCCGCCGACTCGGCCGGCAGCCAGAACCACATGCTCCGGACGGACCTTCTCGAAGAACTCGGACACCTGTCCGGCATCCTCTAGATCTAATTCGCTGCGCCGTCTGGTGATCGGAGGTCGATATCCGTCCCGCTCCAATCGACGAACGACCGCCGAGCCGATAAGACCGGCATGGCCTGCGACATATATGGAGGCATCTTGCTTCAGCATCATGTTTAGCCCGCACTGTTCATGAGGGTTCGTGACGAAACCGCTGAGACGCCACGCGAGACGGGCGCGTGGAGACGCGAGGGCCCGAAGCATACTTGAAACAGTATGTTGAGGGCCCAAGTGGCGAGCCCGTCCGCCTGGCCGCGTAAAACTAGTGGCCAGGCTTGTCGCAGCGGCGTGTCGGCGGTTGCAGTAGAAGCCTTCATGAATAGTGCGGGTTAGGAAAGGCCGTGCGGCTGATACAGCACGACTCGGCTGCCTGTGGTTTCAAACCTGAACGGCACGTGTATCAGATGTTTCAGCCGTTCGTGCACTTTCGATTGCAGTCCGGGCTTGACGAACAACAGCATAAACCCCCCGCCGCCGGCCCCTAGAATCTTCCCTCCCAGAGCGCCCACCCTCATGGCTTCCTCGTACAGATGATCGATCTCCGGCGTCGAAACCTGGCCCGAAAGGCTGCGCTTACAGAGCCAGCTTTGGTGGAGCAATCGGCCCACTTCTTCGATCGGCGTCCTCGGGCTCTGCAGGATTTGAATGGCTTCGTCGACCATCTCCTTCATGCGCTTCAATTCGGTTTCGCGGCTCTTAAAGTTCGCGATCTTGGACTTGGCGACCTCGGAGGCGATTCTTGAAAACCCCGTAAAACACAACATCAAATGCGACTGAAACTCATGCAATCGGTCTTTGGTCAGGATGATGGGCGACACTTGAAACGTATCGTTCCGCTTGAAATCGATTCGGTTGAACCCGCCGAATGCGGCCGAGATCTGATCTTGCGAACC
Source organism: Nitrospira sp. (assembly GCA_030123625.1). NCBI lineage: Bacteria > Pseudomonadati > Nitrospirota > Nitrospiria > Nitrospirales > Nitrospiraceae > Nitrospira > Nitrospira sp. The sequence continues at coordinate 3,206,992 of CP126121.1, read as the reverse complement.
GACATTTTCCTTGATGATCTGCTGCTCCATATTGATGGCTTGAGCGGCCAATTCGTCTTTTGAAATATACTTCCCCCGCAAAGCGGCGATGGCATGGATCAATCCGACCGTAAAGGACGAACTGGATCCGAGACCTGATCGCGCAGGCAAGTCGCCGTCATGATGAATCTCGAGCCCCTGATCATCGCACCCGGCCCAGGCAAGCACGGCACGGACGGCAGGGTGCTTGATCTCCTCGACGCGGCGCACATTTTCGATGATCGAATAGACGATGCGGTGCCGGTGCTCGAAGAAAGGCGGAAGATACCGGCAGCTGATATGACAGTATTTATCGATCGAAGTCGCCAGCACGACCCCGCCATGCTCCTGATACCAGGCCGGATAATCGGTGCCGCCGCCGAAAAATGAAATGCGGAACGGTGTTCGTGTAATGATCATGCCGGAAGATTCCTTGTTTGCTCCACACTCATAGGCGTTGGCATCGAGTCAATCGCCGAGCAGTTTCCGCCGTAACCGCACTGCGGCCATGGCTTCGACGTTCACCCGTTCTTTCTCTCCGAACTTCGCTTCAACTAATTTCAAGTAGGCGGGATTCGAGAAGTACTGTTGCCATGCTTCATCCCGAAACTTCAGCACCTCCGCCGCCGTCACATGTTTCGTCGGAAGAGGGTGGCTATCATACGACAGGAAAGCGTATCCGCTATAGCTGTCCGGCAACTTCCATCCCTGCTGTTTGGCCATACGATACATCGGACTTCCCGGCAAGGCTTGACAGGGATACATATTGGCCATTTCGGTATTCAGTTCAAGCGCTAAATCCAATGTTTCCCCCATCGTCTCCAGCGTATCGTCGGGGAAGCCAAAAATGTAGTTGCTGATGATGTTCATCCCGGCGGCCCGCACCTTGTCGCAAACAGCCCGAATGTTGACCTCCTGAAACGACCCCTTTGAGACCTCTTGACGCACCGTTTGGTTGCCGGCTTCAATCCCCAGGGCCAGCCAATTGATGCCCGCTCGCCGGAACAAATCAATATACTCATGGCGTACCGTATCGACTCTGGCGTAGGCCCACATCCGCAGCCGCAGGTCGCGTTCGATGATGTCTCCCAAGAGGGGCTCGTAATATTTACGATTCAAGAAGAACATTTCGTCGCTGATGCGGACGGTCTCCACCCCCATCTTCGCAAGCTTTTCGAGCTCACCCGCGATCAACTTCGCGCTCCAGAACCGCATTCCCCGTGACTGAGAGGCATCGATCCCGCTTCCGTTATCCACCCGATTCACGATGTTAATCATGCAGAAATCACAGGCAAAGGTGCATCCCAGAGACGTGTAGATCGCCGCGAACGGTGTGCGCTTCTCATGATCGAACTCGGCATGCCAAAAATGCGCTCGGTACATATCCAGCGGACGTGACCGGTACGGCAGGAGATCCCATGCATAACCCGGCATATCGATGTCCATCCGATCTTGCGGCACGACCCCTTGCGGTTCGTTCAACACTGCTCGGCGCGTTTCTCCGGAATTGCCTGCCTTATATCCAATTCCCTTCACAGCGTCCAAATCGGAACGGAGATCCGTCCGCAGCAGATTGTGCAATGCATACACGCCCTCGTTCAGCAGTACAAAATCGACGAACGGAAGCTGCAGGACCTCCATGGGCAATGCGCTGGTATGGGATCCCACGAAACAAATGGGAAGATTCGGATGTTGTTGCTTGAGTTCTTTCGCGAGCGTGCCGGCCCCGATCATTCCGGTCGTTCCGGAATTGGGATTTTGTCCGTACACGACGAACACCACCAGCCGTGGATTCGCGCTCTGAATACGGTTGACCGCCTCGGACAGCGGCAATTTCTCCGCATCACAATCCAAAATCGCCACGCCGAAGCCCTTCGCTCGACATGACTGCGCGAGCAACAAGGCCCATGTGGGAGGTTCGATCGCCGAATAGGTCTTCGCCAGCCCCTGATAGGCCTGCAGCGACGAATCCGCATTGACGAAGAGCACATCAAGCCTCCGGGAAGGCATGCGCGGCGTAGCCATCACGACCAGTATCTCTCCTCGACTTGTAGTGGAATATCTCTCGCGAGACCGGTCTTCACATCATGCCAGGCATGACATGCAACTGCAATCACGAAAGAGCTCATCCGCCCTACGGTTCCAGTCAGCAGAATATTCGTCCTTTGAGCTTCAACGCCAGCGTATACGGATCGCGTCGGAGCAGACGAGAGCGGAGCAGTCGATGTCGCCACATATTCCTTCTCAGCGAAGAGAGGTCCTGCGGCTGGATCTCCCCGATTACCTGCGACGCGCCGTTACGGAACCGATGAACGATACTCCGTTTCAGAATGCTCTTGCCGTACTCTTTCACAGCTTTGAGATAGGCGGCTTGTCCGGGCTTCTCCACATCGCTCAAACGCTGACTGCGCTGATCCCGATGCGTGCGGCCGAAATTTGCGACCACCGGGATAAAATATGGGCTATACCCTTCCGTAAAAAACTTGTACATGAATCCGAGATGCGGACAGGTTCGAAACCAGCCACTCGCCCGGCTATCGGGAAACCACGCTCGAATCACCTCGCTTCTCACGCAATAGTTCCCTTCGGGTAACGGAAATCCGCTTACAAGCCAAAAAGCCAGAAAGTCTTGCTTCTGCGGCGGCGGATCGTTAAAGAACTCCTGAAACGAAACATTCAGCAAATCCCCCTCCTCCGACATGGTTTGAGCAAATCCCCATACCAAGGACACCTCATCATCCTTCTCAAGGACTTCAACACATTTTTTGAACCAGTTCGGATCGAGAAAACCGTCCGAGACGCAGCACTGGATGATGTATCGACCTCTCGCCATGGATAACGCCTTTTGATAGGCCTCTATGACGTGTCCATCCCGCTCAGACACCCACCGCAGATGGGGAAATTCTTTCAGGATCTTCACCGTGTCATCCGTCGATCCTCCATCGACGACAATGTGCTCAAAGCGTCGGAAGGTCTGCGCCGCCACGCTTTCGATCGTTTGCCTCAGAAAGCGCCCATGATTGAGCGACGGTGTCACGACGGAAATCACCGGTTGCGAAACATCTCGAAAATCCAAGAACATTACCCTTGAGAGCTCGTCCCATATTGAGGACAAGCCCCGGTTTCCTCGGAGGCTTTCTCTACTACGGGGCGAACCTGACGAATCCATTCTTTCGCCATGACATACTGCAGAAACACCATGGCGAGTCCGGAGATCACCAGCGCGACGACTGCCTTACTTCCAGACAATTCACCGAATCCTGCACCTATCGCACGTCCCAGCAGGCACAATGGAATGGATAATGCCGCAGCAGACATGATTCGCCTCACGGGCCATACGACCGGCAAAGCGCGACGACTGATAGGAATAACAGCAGCAAATGCAACCATCGCAGCTGCCAGAAGCGCCAACGCCGTCCCCAACAGGGGCTCATAGAATGCCAGAAGATATACGAGGCCGGGCGCGACGAGCGCGCCAAGCACGACAGGCAAGACATTGACCGTCATATCGACCTTCGCCAAACCGAGATGGTGAAGCGTCGAGGAGATGGCCCGGAAGATCTCCGTCAATGCAGACCATACGAGAATCGACGTTATGGCTTGGAACTGTTCCCCTAAGAGAAGTTTTACCATAAAGGCTGCGTTTCCGATTAAGAACGCGCCAAACAGAATGACGGCGGGAATATAGGCTGCCGCATAGTCATTCCACGCACGCGCAATCCCTTCTCTGTCTTGCCCTTTAAGGGCTCGAAACAACGTCGGACTGTAAAACTCGTTGAATAAATTTTCAAAAGTCTGCATCGGTACTGAACAGATCATATACCCGGCCGCAAACAAGCCGACGGTCGTAATGTCGGCAACCCAGCTCAGAACAAACCGATAACTTTGTGTCTGGATCCAGAAAAACAGGAACGCGATCGCCTGGGGCCCCACAAACATGAATAATGTCCGCCAATCGAATGGCAGCACACGTGACGGATGAGATGAGCCCACATGAACAGATTCTCCGGCACAGCGGTTTAAGATGACATAGGAAAGGGACGAAAGAAGAAATCCGCAAAAGATTCCAAGCAACCACATCTCCGGACTGGCTTTCTGTGTCGACCACCATATTGCTAAGAGAAGTCCTCCCCATGCCGCCAGATTCACGAACAAGATATAAAGGAATCGATGGCCTATAAGATTCAGTCCTGAGGTCCCCATCGTATGGAGCGCAAAACCGACCGTATAGAGTACGACCAATCCCGTGACCCACACTGGAGTCATACCTGAAACGAGCGCTATCTGTACCTGAATGGCCCACACGGCCGAGCCACTTAGCAGAGCAACAGCCAAGATAATAAGCAGATAGGAGCCCAGCCTGCGACTTAGTATTCCGGCATCCATCCATTCCAAGCACCCCCGACCGATATAGGCGGTCATGGGCATCAACAAGGCCGACGTCCCCAGGATGGCCAGGCTCATCAGCTGGTTCATGCTTCCGACTTCACCGGGCGACAACACCGTCGTCGCGGTCTTGATCGTGACAAGTCCCGCCAGGACTTGGAGCCCCCGTCCAAGACCGAGCACGAGAAGATCGCGGAATGGCGTCATTACGAGTCCATCCTATCGTAGGACTCCGCATCGGCCTTCGAATGCATCGACAAGGGGTTGCCGTGCAGGGGGAACAATGTGCGCCGGCAATTGAGATGGGGAGAAAAACCGTACCTCTTCGCTCTCGTGGCTGCATATGATTCGTCCGGACAACACCCGCGCTCCCACAACGACGTCGATCAGTTGAACCACATCCCCGTTATCCGGATAAGTCACGATACGGCCATCGGGGTCTGAATACACGCCGATCAAATGCGTGACTTCCACGGTGAGGCCCGTCTCTTCCAACACCTCTCGCACGGCCGCGTCAATGAGCGACTCTCCGGGCTCTACCTTTCCGCCCGGCAGTCCCCACCATCCACAATCACGACGTTTCTCCAAGAGTATGGTGTCTCCCGCTTCCCGGACGACCACCCCGACTCCCACACGAACCCGCATCCCTTCCACAACGGTGTTCCCGTACATTGAGCAAATCTGGGAATAGCTCATACTGTTTTCTCCGATATTACAGTCTCTGGCTTTCATCGGCTGACATACGTTGCCAATGACGGTGCGCCGCTTTACATGCGGATGGCGCAAATCACCGCCTCAAGAATCCGTTGCGCTTCTTGCCGAGCTTTCCGAGCGTCCAGGGAACCGTTTGATCGATTATGAGGGCAGGCACCTTGTCATGAGTCGACACAACGCGTCTTTTGCCACGGTAGGTCCGAGCCGGATTTCAACGGCCAATATTGGCGGCACGGCAACTTGTCAATGAGCTGCCCGGCAAGATCATCTCGCCGCCAACGTCGCTGGGATACATACACTCGCCAGCGGATCGCGGTTTCGTGCCAAGCACAATACAAAGATTCACCTAATCTGAATCCTGGCAATCCGTCGAGCATCGCACGACGGAGGTTCTTTCGTTCCTTCCGATACGCATCAGAACCGGAGATTGATTTTTGACCGGCGTGACGGCGGAATGCGCTGAACGTTAAGGGCACATATCGACATGTTCCGTGAATCGCCATCCGAAGAAACAGATCAAAATCTGCCGCATACCCTATACGTGGGTTCACACCGCCCACGCGCTCATACAACTCACGTCGCCAGAAGCACGCATCCTGAAGCGGCGTCCATCCCCCGTATAACATGGCGCCCCGAAGGTCCTTTACATATCCCCTGCTGAAACAAATCACGCGCCCTTCTTCATCGATATAGAAGTCATCCCCAAACACCATGTCGGCTCGGGTGTCGGTCAACGCTTGTCGAGCCGCATCCAATGCCCCTGGCAACAGCAGGTCACCGGAATTGATCCAACACAGAATGTCGCCTGTCACACGGCCGAATCCTTTTGCCAATGCGTCCGCATAACCCTGATCCGGCTCGCTGATCCAGCCGGTCAACCATGACTCGTACCGTCGGATAATCCCGATACTATCGTCATTGGAGCCGCCGTCGATCACGAAGTACTCGTCGCCGGGAGAGAGATTGCACAAAACCGATTCGACTGTGTAGGGGAGATACCTACTAAGATTGAGGTTGGGCGTAATAATGGAGAATCTCAGCAAAACGAGGTCCCCTTGGATCGCTTAGTTGTTGAAGTCAGCTCCTCGTACAATCTCGCATGGCGCCGTGCTATCGGTTCAAATCCGTACTCCTCCACGACTTTTTTCCGTGCGGCGTCGCTCAAACTCCGCCGGCGGTTCTCATCCGCCAAAACCCATCGAATTCCCATAGCCAAATCGTCTACATCAAACGGCTTGGCAAGATACCCGTTCATCCGATGATCTATCATGTCGCCCATCCCGCCTATATCAAAAGCCACGCATGGAGTTCCACAACTCAGCGCTTCCAGAACAGTATTCGGTAAGTTGTCTTCCATGGAAGGAGCCACGAATACGTCTGCCGCCGCACAAGCCGATGCCATCTCCTTATCTCGCTTCAATATTCCGAGATAATGAACGTCAAAGGAGAACGACGAGTCGTGCGTATCGCCGTTCATTCCGGCAACGGCCAGGCAAATTGACCCCGCGTTCCCATTCTTGGCAAGACTTTCAAATGCGGACTTAAGCAAATGGAGGCCTTTTCGTTTATCGCCGTCACCTGTCAACGCACTAAACAACACGACATGCTTGCCGTGAGGCAAGGAGAGCCTTCGCCTTGCAACCGCACACTCGGTAGGACAAAACACCTGCGTATCAAGGCAATAGGGGATGACTTCTATACGCCGAGATCGGAATAACGCACTGGATGCAGCCATTCTTGCCATCCAACGACTCGGCGCGATCAAAGTAAGATCAATATCCCTCCATGCCGAGCACTTTCGCTCCCATGTCTCTCGGGACAGATCATTGTGAACTCTTGAGTCAAGCACCGGGCAGCAACCACAATCGGTTTCGAATCTTGAACATCCCTCTCCGTAGTGACATCCACCGGTAAAACCCCATAGGTCATGAAGCGTCCATACTAAAGGCTTCTCCAGCGTTCGCAAGTCCTCGACTTTCAGGAATCCATTGGTGATCCAATGCAGGTGATAGATATCTTTTGATATCTTATCGGCTCTCTGCACGGTACGTGTCGCGGCCTTTGCCGGTGAGAATAAGAGAGGCTTCCTGCTCGTATAACTATGCACATAAAATTGGTCCCAATGAGATGAAATACGCCCTGCGATCCGATTTATGATGGATCCCCCGTCAAATATCGATGGCTCTTGACTCCCCTTTACCTCAACCAGCATTTGTGAATTCACACCGATAGTAGGAAGCGCCCGATGCAGGCGATATGCGGCCCTAGCCGCTCCACCTTGAACATCAGACCAGCTAAGATGAAGAACATTCATGGTTTCAGGGCTTCCATAAAGAGAGAGTTCGGCTTTCGAGCCTTGCCTCCGGCTGTATCGAGATCCTACTCGACAAAATCATGATTACGGCTCTCTGAGGCATCGCAACGGCGAACATCGCCACACCCTATTTGTTCGGGAAGACGACGAAGCGAATAGGGATCATAGTTGACCTTCCCTGACCGCCGAAACACCTTGCATTACAGCGGAATAGCCTCTCCTTCACAAAGACAATAAGCAAGAACCATCATGATTCGGTGCAGGGTAAGAGTTTGTCAGCGATGATTAATCGGCAATACGGTGATGATGCTTATGATTGTGTCCAATGTGGCGGTAAACCTCTGAGTCGCCTGCGGAGGTCCAGCAGTTTTCTTGCCGATTGGTCGCCGACCGTCTTCCATAGCAGCAGTTGTAAGGAGTCCCTCGTCATCATCTTCAGCAAATGCTTCCCCGGCCAACGTTGCCCATGCATTCTCTGCGCATAGAGGAATTCGCGGTAGACCTTGAATTTGTTGGCTACGTTGGTGCTCATGCCGCCCAACCGCTGCACCGCCGTGATGATATCGGGAATGAATGCCGCATCGCCTGTTTTGAGCTCGCGCAATAACAATTCGTAATCGCCGGCAATACGGAATGACTCATTGAATGTACCGTGCAGCTCGAACAAGGTTCGCCGATGCATGGTGCCAACATGAGGGATACACATGTATTGCTTGAACGACTTCCTAACTTGTTCCCACGATTCACCCGCCGGCTGAGTCATCTGCCCATCATCGTTGATCCTGATTATTCGCCCATATGCCACACGAATACTGAGCGGGAGCGTTTTCAGATGAGCCGCCATTCGCTCCAACACCGTGACATCCCGGAAATAATCATCAGCACCCAGAAAGCAAATCCACTCGCCCCGTGCCTGTGCCAATCCTTTATTCCACGCGTGATAGACGCCGCGATCGGACTCGGAAGTCCAATAGCTGAATTTGTTGCTATTTCTCTCCAATAGCTCTACCGTTCCATCTTTCGAACCGCCATCTATGACGAGCAATTCTTTATGCGAATAGGTCTGTCGTGCAACACTGTCGATGCATTCCTGCAACGTGGTCTTTCCGTTGAGGACCGCGACAATGACGGAAATCGATGGGACCGTATCGTTCATCTGTCCACGCTCAACAATTTCGACAAAAGACTCCACCAACCTGAAGCGTGCGCCCCTGTCTTTGATCGATAAATCCCGGCCTCAATGCCCACAATGCAGCGCCTTCATCCTCCAGCCGGTCGATCGGTTCTCGCCATGAATGCCGACCTTCGTCCATATGCAGGATGTTGCCTTACAGCTCATGATCGGGTGGCAATTTCCTTGAATCTCTTAATATCTGAAAACGCATCTATGTGGCGCCTGATTGTGTCGACGGACCAGTTCCACCATTCCGATTCCAACAACACCTTGATTTCTTCATCAGAAAATCGAAACCGAATAATGCTCGCTGGATTTCCGCCTACAACCGCATAGGGAGGAATATCCTTCACAACAACCGACCCTGCCGCCACGATTGCTCCAGTACCGATCTGCACCCCGCCAGGAATGATGACATGCGCCCCTATCCAGACATCATTACCGATGGTAGTTTTTGGTACGGAATCATCAAAGACCTTATCTCCGCGGAAGCTCAACGGACAACTCGAATTTTGATTGCTGTAGAAACTTGGATAGGTCGATACGAAGGTTTTCGAAGGATGCCGCGCAAGGCCGATTCTCGCATCCGGCCCAATCGATGTAAAACTCCCCACATCTACGTTGTGTAGGATCGAGTTGCATTCGACATAACTAAAGCTTCCCATATGCACGGCATTGAGGCATGCATGGTCAAGAATGGCAACCATTTCTCCCAGGTCGGCATGAGAGATGTTTGAGCTGTTGATGATGCAAGTGGGATTTTCAAGGCGTAGCTGCTCAAGCACTGGATCTCGTCGATAGCGACCAACGGCTTCACGCAATCCACACAATATTGAATTAAAGAGTTTTCCCACTTTCGATCGAGCAATCAAACTGTCACGGTCGCTTCAGGAAAACCTTCCGGCTAATCGTCTCGCTCTATCGTATTCGTGACCTGACCGGACCGGCTCTGAATTTTCCTCCTCTCGGAAGAACGAGTCGACCATTCATTACCAGGAATAGCCGAGTTCAGGTATCGAGCCACCGTGTGACCTGCCAAATCTCTCCAGATCCCCCGGGCCGAATGTATCCTGCCATGATCCGCTTTTTCCTTTGCGTACGAATTCTACCGTTTTCAGCATTTCCAGATTAAAACCCTTCTCCTTTTCCAGCTTACGCATGGAGTTGAATGAAGCGCGTTCAACAGCAGTGGCGATCGCGGCCTCGGTCGCTTCGATCTCGGCAAATTTCAATGCCTGCTTCAAGGCATTCGCGGTGTCTGAAAGCAAATCCTCGTAGCGAAGCACCAATTTTGCCTCCAAGGGCGCATTCATCCACCCGGTCACATGAGCGTTCCATGGCCCATAGGAATGGTCCGGCTTTGCTGAAATCTCTATGAATTCGTTGAATGGAATGGCCGTGCCGTCCCGCTGGTTGCAGAAATGCCAATATGAAACCATCGCGTCTCTTCCGTCGCGCGCGATGTAAATGGCACGTTTGATGTACCGCCTCGCCAGTTTGTTGTACGGCGCATGTTCTTTGATGATGCGGTGTTGAAGTCGATTGCATGGTGAATTCGGATCCAGCATGATGTCGTAATCATGCTTCAATCCGAAACTCGGCACATATGCGGCCATTTCGACCAAGTCGATCTCTGCAATCTCCGGCCAGATGGCATAAGCCATGAGATAACGCATCCACGTGTTGCCTGATTTTGGATAAGAAACCAAATAGATATCAGACGCTCTGGGATTCGGCACGCTCCAACGTGAGCTGCTCTTGCCGCCCGATAATACGCGCTTGGCTTTGTTGATGACCCTACTCAGCAGGCCCAGGATGGACCTCCCACTGCAATGGCGCAGCGATATATCCGCTTCTTCGAGCGCCCGGTACATGAGAAAGATGCGTATGGTTTTCCGTTACCTCAAATTCCAATATATTTTCCATCTCCATAATTCTTTCGATACCCGGCATGCCGGCAAACGCCTTGACACTGTAGATGCCCGGCATCAGAAGAAAAGGCGGCATCAACATCGTTTCATGAAAAACTCCAGGCTGACGTGGTTTTCCGTGCAAGCCGGTGGTATCGGTATCCATGCTGGAGAGCACGACTACTCCGTTCGTGTCCATGATTTCCACACCGACACGCAGGAATGGCACCGGAACCTTGAGCTGCCAAACGAGCATGATACCGGCACTCTGATCGATCGGAAACACCGCACAAGATTTATTGTCCCTTCCCAGCACATGTGCTTCGATCAGCCTTGCTTTCGCATGGGAATCTCGCGTTTGGTTCACAAAGGCATGGCTTCGATTGGCAGCACTACGCTGAATATACTGGTCTAGAATGTTTTCTACGGCGCCTTCGGCGTATATCTGCCCTTTCTCCATGAGAATGCCTTTAGTGCAAAGCTGGTTAACGGCGGCCATATTATGACTGACAAACAACACCGTTCTGCCTTCTTTACCCACGTCTTTCATTTTCCCAAGGCACTTTTTTTGAAACTGGATATCCCCCACTGCCAGCACTTCGTCCACAATAAGTATTTCCGGTTCTAGATGTGCGGCAACGGCGAAGGCAAGCCGCACATACATACCGTTGGAATAGCGTTTGACCGGGGTATCAAGAAACTGCTCCACCTCGGCGAAGGCAACGATCTCATCGAACTTTCGTGCAATCTCGGCCCTGGTCATGCCCAGAATGGCACCGTTCAAGAAGATGTTCTCCCTGCCGGTGAGCTCAGGATGGAAACCAGTGCCTACTTCCAGCAGACTGGCTACACGTCCTCGGATTGAAAATCGGCCGGAAGTGGGCTCGGTTATGCGGCTGAGGATCTTGAGCAGCGTCGACTTGCCCGCTCCGTTCCGACCGATGATCGCGACCCGATCTCCCTGCTGAACGGCAAAGTTAACATCCTTGAGGGCCCAAAACGTTTCATGCGTCACATCGTCTTCTGTATCCGCAAGAGGATGGAGCAGTTTGGATGCGAATCGCTTTGCGCCGCTCGCCAAGACATCCCGCAAGGCCGTATACCGCTCCAGCCGTTGGTGGTCGAGGATGTATTTTTTTGACAGACCTTCGACAGCTATGGCGACGGCCATTAGATCACGTCCGCAAAACTTTTTTCCGTCTTTCGGAAGTACAAGACGCCGGTGACGGCAATCAGGAGGACAAGCACCAGCGAGAGCGAGACACCGGGCCAGTACAATTGGGATTCTCCCCCCACAATCGCCCAGCGGAATCCATCGATCACACCCACCATCGGATTGATGGAATACAGCAACCGCCAGTTGTCCGGAACGACGGCGCTGCTGTATCCGACCGGTGAAATATACAGGCCGAATTGCACGATGAACGGTATGATATAGCGGAAATCTCGATACTTGACGTTGAGCGCCGCGATCCACAGACCCGCCCCAATGGCGGCCACAATGGCAAGAGCCATGAACAACGGAATGGTCATAATTCGCCAGTCTGGTGTCAACCCATACCAGAGCATTAACGCAGCCAACAGCGCCCCGGATAGCAAGAAATCCAAAAAGCTAACAATCACGGCGCTGGCCGGTATCACCAGCCGAGGGAAATAGACTTTCGATATCATGTTGGCGTTGCCGATCAAGCTATTGCCTGCTTCGGTAAACGCATTGGCAAAAAATTGCCATGGTAACAGAGCGGCAAAGACTAAAATGGGATAGGGCGCGCCATCGGACGGCATGCGGGCGAGCTTTCCAAACACGAACACGAACGCGACCATGGTCAGCAATGGTCGTAACACGGCCCATGCCAACCCTATAGCGGTCTGCTTGTACCGAACCAATATGTCTCGCCATGCCAAGAAATAGAATAATTCCCGGTATCGCCACAAGTCTTTCCAATAGTGATGTTCAGTGCTACCCGCTTCGATGACCAGCTCATCCTGACTCTCCATCCTCGGTGCTTCTATGATCCTGTCCGGACCATGTCCATCATGACACGGTCCCTGTCACTACCTATTGATCACCCCGCGCCGCTCTATCTCGACGATAACCTGGCGCACGCACTCGTCAAGCTGTAAGTGACCGGTGTCCACGATAAGATCAGGCCGCTCTGGGATTTCATAGGGTGATGAAACTCCGGTAAACTCAGCAATCTGCCCTGCGCGCGCTTTTTTGTACATCCCCTTGACATCGCGCGCTTCACAGACTTCAATCTGCGCGTTGCAATAGATTTCTATAAAATCACCGTTCTCCACCATCTCACGCACCCGCTTTCTCTCGGCGCGATAGGGTGAAATGAAGGCGGTCAGTACGATCATGCCCGCTTCCATGAATAGTTTCGCCACTTCGCCGATACGCCGGATGTTCTCCTGACGGTGCAGCACCGAGAACCCCAAGTCGCTGCAGAGTCCGTGGCGCACGTTGTCGCCATCCAGCACGAAAGACTTGAAGCCACGCCGGTGCAGGTGGTCTTCTACCGCATGGGCCAGCGTTGATTTGCCGGCCCCGGACAATCCCGTGAACCAAAGGATAGCGCCACGATGGCCGTTTTGAGTCTCGCGATGCGCCCGGGTCACAGTAGCCCGATGCCAGACTACGTTGGTGGATACCGAAGGACTGGTGAGTGAAGCGCACGGAATATCATGCACTGATTTTATGGACATCAGTGTGTCCCTTTCTTTTCATTCAGCAAGCAGTGCGCTCGCCACTCGTTGATTGCCGGTCATTTTTTGCCCATAACCCTGGTGGTCTATCGACAACGCTTGCCGATAGACCAGAGATCACACCGCCACCACATCGTCCACATCGATCTCCACGGACGCGGCTTGTTGAATAAGTCGCACTCCGATCACTAAGCGATGCCGCTTTTCTTTTCGCAACAGAATGCCGTGCGCACCCTGCAAGGGCCCGCGGACAACCTCCACCCTCATCCCTTCATGAAGGTAGGGATGGGAGTCATACGGAAGAACGCTCGTCATGAGACGGCGCAGCGCGTCGATTTCTTGCTCGGGAATCGGTTCGGGTCGACTTCCGCTGCCGACGATTTCAACGACGCCCACCACCATTTGTACCGGTGTCTTTTCGAGTTGAGAAAACCGCACGAAACAATATCCGGAAAACAGCGGCACTTCGATTTCTTTTTTCCTGTCTTTCCACTGACTCAGCCGTTTGACCGTCGGAAGCAACGGCTCAATTCCTTGCTTGTCCAACTGATCTCGTACCAGTTTTTCATGCCGGGATTTGGTGCGGAGTGCGTACCAGCGAGGTGTGGGCATGAACTCGCTCATGCCCCACCTCGCGCTCGACACGCGTGAAAAGCGAGAAATGCGGGACACACCGAAGTGGATAATCGAGTACTCATGGGATCTCGCTACTTCTTTTTGAGTGTTCGAATCAAAGCTCCGAGCTTGGCGCTGATCTTCTCTGCGGCTCGTCTGAGATCTTTCGCACGGTCCGACTCGATGTAACCCACCCGCTCGGCAATGAAAAGCTGAGTCTTGAGTTCACCAGATGATCCTTTTGCGATATAGAGATGGCGGATTAACTCCAGAATCGTCTCTCGCTCCTTGCCTTCAGCGATATTTGAAGCAATCGAAACAGCCGATCGTCGCAGTTGGTCCCTGAAACCGAAATCTTTGGAAAAGTTACCGTCTTTCGAGACGGCATATATTTCGACTGCCAACGAAGTGGCCTCTTGCCATACCTCAAGATCCTCAAATCGGGTTATGGCCATTCGCTCTTTCGGCAAGTCCCGCTTATCGCGCGCTTGGCGGACACAGCTTCGCCCTCTCACTTACAGTGAACGGAAAAAATCAACGATCCTTCACACGCTTTAGACCGACGGACCGAGCGCTAGAATTTTCGCTTCTGGAACATGATGCTGCTCCGATATTTCGCGGTGCCGTGCCGTCTGTCCAATATCCGCGAGCAATACCGCATCGAACTCCCATTCACTCAATACTTCCGGCGGCCAGACCGGATAGGATAAGAATGCCTGTTGCCGATCATCATCCACAAATCCAACTAAGGTCATCTGCATTTCTCGGAGCGACAGATAAGCCATCTCCGCCAATTCACCGACTCCATAGATGACGACTCGTTTCGTTCCATTTTGGGCCGCCTGAGACAGCGTTTCTCGTAGCCGCGCGCGCATATCGCGGTAGTGAGACAGGGAATACTCCATATAGAGGTAGGTCAGTCTGGATTTCTCGGCAAACCCTTGCGGAGTCAGTAAATATCGAACCCGGTGTGAGGGAATGGTGGTTATCTTGATATAACCCTTCCGCGCTAACCGCTTAAGGTAAAGATTGGTCAAACCCAGAGCAACCCCTAGCTTTGTCGCGAGAGACCGTTGTGTAACCGCACCGTCTCGCTCCACCTCGGTCAAGAGGAGAAGATCTCGTTGTCCTTGGAGATTCATATAGTTAGAACCGAACGTTCAGGATATGAACACAGAAGCGGCTCGGAGTCAAGAGCGACCCGGAGAGTTATCCTTACACTCTGACTTATAGGTGAAGAATGGTGAGAGGAGAAGGATTTTCCAGGACCTTATTGATTGCAGCGGTCACTTTCGCGACGGTGAACCGATCAAGACAATCCCAATAAGGACAAGTTTCTCCGATACATTTTTCACAAGTGGGAACATCCGGCCGCAGCAATGCTCCCAGCCCAAGCGGTTTCCATCTTACCGGCAAATTGTTTCGCCGAGGGTCAAACAAGGTGACGGTGGGAATTCCAAGAGCTGCCGCCAAGTGAGCGGGTCCTGTCGCTCCACAGACGACGACATGGGCATTGGCGATCAGCCCCATGAGTTCTCGGAGCGGCAGCTTACCCATAAGGTCTCTTATCCCCGATGGAGGGACTGTCGTGCGCAGTTGACCTCCAAACTCAATTCGTTCCTGATCGCTGCCTGTCAGCACGACGCCGTACCCCCGCTCTCCCAACGTCACGGCCAGGCCATGATAATGCTCAAGGCTCCATCGGCGCGCAGAAACACCGCCAGGGTGGATGACGATGCGAGGGTTCGGCAAGCCAGACCACCGAGATGCACCGGCGGCCCGTTCGGTCTCGGTCAGAGTGAGCGCCGGCTGACGTATCGGCTGGGGGCTCAACCCCAAGCCTTTCAACATGTCAACGTTGTACTCTGATTCATGTTTCAAAAATTCACTGCGATGTTCATACATACGACGATTGGCCAACAGGCTATACCAACGGTACCCCGTTGCAATTCGAATTGGTACGCCGGCCACCCATGCGGCCCACATCAGACGACGAAACGGCTTCAAAAAAATCGCGGCTTCAATTCCCTGTGAAAAGGCGAGACGGAGTTCCTTAAAGGGGTCTGTGAGGCGAATCGTTCGCACATAATCCACGTCGGGATGGCGATCGAGAAGGGGCGCGACGGTAGGGCTGGTGAGGAACCCGATTGTGATCCCGGGCACAAGCCGCCTGAGTTGGGTCGCCACAGGCAGAGAGAGCAGGACGTCGCCGATGCCGTCCGGGCGAACGATCAGGACGTTCATGGACATGGTACGTGAGCCGACAACAGCGGCCGTATCACCTCGACCACTTGAATCGGCTGAATGAGATGAAGACATTCCAATTCAGGATCGTGTCGACAGACACGACTGAAACAAGGGCTACAAGAGATCCGACTGGCCAGTACCTGATGGCCGCCTCCATACGGTCCAGTCCGCGCCGCACTCGTGGGTCCGAATATCGCGACCACCGGAACTCCAAGCGCAGCAGCGATATGCATTGGTCCGGAATCGTTTGTGACCATGGCAGTCGCTTTCGAGAGCAGTGCCGGCAAGCACCCCAATGGGATATCGCCGCTCAGATCGATGAACGGCCGGTCCGTCAGAGTTCTCAACTTATTCGTGAAGGCGCGTTCATCCGCACCTCCTATCATGACGACCGGATCATGATGTGCCTCGTGAAGCCGATCCACGACGGCGGCGAACGACGCCAGCGGCCAGCGCTTTGTCGGCCACCGCGCCCCGATGTTTACCGCGATCCACGGCTTGTCCACCGAAAAGCCTTTGCGCCGGCAGAGCTCCCGAACGGCCGCCATGTCCCTTTCCGGTAATCTGAACTCAAATCGCGGTTTTTCCGGCAGGGATACTCCCAATGCCGCGGCAACCGAAAGATATCGATCGACGGCATGGATATCGGGATTGGGAACCGGGACAAGTTGGGTATAGAACCATGGGCTTCCTTCCCTCCCATTCGCGAACCCGATACGCATCGGTGCACCGCTGAGGCGTGCCAAGATGGCACTGCGGAACAGTCCTTGTAAATCTATGGCGAGGTCAAACCGCTGTGCGCGCAGCGCCCGGCCTTCTCTGATCCAACTCTTTACCGTCATGTCGATCGGCCAGATACGGTCGATTCCTTCCGCCCGCTCGACAAGGTCGGCCCACCGGCGCTTCACCACCCATGTAATATGCGATCCCGGCCATTGTGTTTTGATCGCCGACACGACCGGAAATGCGTGAACGATGTCCCCAAGAGAACTGGGCTTGATCAACAGGATGCGCGCGTTCTTCAACGGTGGTGAGGAACGATCATCGAGATGGTTGACAGACGGCACCGAACAACCTTCCAGCGGACCCCGTTCGTCACAGACTGAAGACCAAGGAAGAGAACGCCCCTCATTCATCCTTGCACGGTCTGAATCTCCTCATGGCCGCCCTACGGAATGGAGCTGCAGCCGAGGAGAATAGAGCGCGTCGAGCAGTGCCTTGCCGCCCCGCTCGTTCGCCGTTTCACGCATCTCCTGGAGTGATCGGCAGAGGCGCTGCCAAGCCCGTAGGTACGGCAGCGGCGTCAAGTGGCGTCGCACGTTGCTGTGCTGATGCACGATCCTCGAGATCCATTCACAGTTGCCGGGAATCGAGGCGTGATAACGATCTTGGACCAGCGGCTCCATGCGAGAAAGGAACATCGTGATGTTTCCACCGTCGCGAGAGAGCAGATGCTTGACTTCGTACAACCCGTGTTTCTTGGCCAACCTGCGCAAGGACACCACATTGAAATTATAGAGATGGGCTTCGTGGAACGTGCTGCGAGGAGCCTGACACGTCGCCTCCACATTCGGAACTTCCACGACAAGTATGCCGTCCGGTTTAAGCCAGGACCGGAGCAGGGCTAAAATAAAACCCGGATCTTCCGTGTGTTCGAGTACATGCCAGATCGTCACCGTGTCGAATGAGTCCGGTACAAACGCCGCATCTTGCACGAACCCGACCTGAACCGTGAGCCCATATTCGCGTATGGAATAGTCGGCATATCCTCTATTCGGCTCAATCCCCTTCACACGATGTCCCAACGATTGGAGCAGATAGGCGAATTCTCCTCCGCCTGTGCCGACATCCAGGACGGCTTTCCGGCTCGACAACAACTGCTCGATCTTTTCGAATCGCGATAAGGCCACATGGCCCGCACGGAGAATATGCTTCGGCTTCGGGCTATAGGCGCGTTTATAGGAGAGGCGATATTCCTCCTCATAAAACTGCCTGGCTTCATGAGGGCGTGGGTCCGACCACACGAGCCCGCAGGCCTGACAAATGACGGTCCGTAGAGGCTTCCCGCTTCGGCTTCTGTTCGAAAGAATCGACACCTCGGCACCGCCACAAAGGTTACAAGGAATGGAACAAACGTTCATTTGCCGGCTCACTGTCATCTTTTCTCCTCTATGGAACACAGCCGACTCCTATAGGCATCACATTCTCCGCTCACAACTTACCCCGGCTTTCCAGCCGACACAAGGGCCGACCGTGGCTCCTCCGTCTCCACGATCCGTCACGGCCGTGCGAATTAGCCCCATTATTCATGAACGCTTCTGCTGCAATCGCGGATTCGCTGCTGCGACTTCGGTGGGCAGGCTCGCCCCTCGCAACCTCGACATACTGTTTCAAGTATGCCTCGGTTCCTCGGGACTCCGCATGCCCGTCTCGCCACGCGACTGCGCGATTTCGTTACGAACCGGCATGAATAATGCGGGCTGACGTTCGCGGATCTGTACGGACAACTTGCTTGCATCGGCCAACAGCCAGTCGGCGGCCTCCTCCAGCGAGGACGCGATCCAATCCGGAGCCGGCTCCGAGGCTTTCAGACTTTCCGCCTCCTGCGTGGAAACGACTCCTGTCGTTACCAAAACACTCCGCGCCCCAATTCTCTTCGCCAACTCGATATCGCGGATGTGGTCGCCGATCAGATAGGATCGACCGGGATTCATTCCCCATTCCCGCACCGCTTGGTCGATCATCCCACGGTTCGGCTTTCGACAGTCGCAACCGTCGTCAGGATGGTGAGGGCAGAAATAGATGGAGTCAAGTGACACACCTGCAGCCTCGAGGAGACGCGTGAGTTTCATATGCACGGCAGCGAGGTCCTCAGGCGTCAAAAATCCTCGCGCGATTCCTGATTGGTTGGTGACCACGATCAATCGGGCACCGGCCCGCTTCAGTCTGGCGAGCGCTTCAGGCACCCCGGGAAACAATTCATACTGATCGGGTGAGTTGATGTAGCCGGGATCTGGGTTGAGCGTTCCATCTCGATCGAGAAAGATGGTGTAGCCGGAAAGAATGTTCTGGTCTGTCTGGTTTGTTTGGTTTGTCTTGTTTGTTTGGTTTCTCTTGTTGTTCTCATTGGTATCCGCTCTCTTTTCACCAGACGAACCAGATGAACGTTCTATTTGCTCCACGGCCGCTTCATACACCCGGTCGACCGGGATGCGAGTCATGCAACGGTGATCGATCGGGCATTCCCTGAGGAGGCAAGGTGCACAATCTACGGCTTCCCGCACAATCGACCGTGCTTGCCCGTAGGGAGCGGTGGTGCGCCAGTCCGTGGGGCCGAACACCGCAACAACCGGCACACCGAAAGCCGCCGCAATATGCATCGGTCCAGTATCGTTCGTCATCAGCACGCGACAACGCTTCACCACCGCCATGAGTTCCCGAATGGTTGTCGCGCCGGATAAGACAACCGACCGTCCGCCGACCCGAGCCGCAATGTCTTTTCCCAGCGATTCTTCTCCCTTCGCTCCCAGAATGACCACTGCGACATGCGCGCTCTCAGCCTGTTCCAATCGCCGCACAAGTCGCTTCGCGACTTCGGCGAATCGGTCGGGTGACCAACGTTTGGCGCTGCCGTAGGTCGATCCGGGGTTGATACCGATAATAAGATCCGACGGACTGATACCGGCTGAAGCGAGCCGTACGTCGACCGTTCGTTTCTCGTCTGCCGAAACGAACAGCGTAGGGAGAGGAGCTCCACCGGCCAGTCCCAATGGTTTTAATAAGTTCCAATAGTACTCGACTTGATGCACCGGCACCGAGCCGTTGGGAACAGCGACCGGTTCGGTCAAAAAGAAGACCCTTCCGTCCGTGGCATACCCATATCGCCTTGGGATCCCGGCGAGCCACGTAAGAAATGCGGCTTCGAACGCGTTCTGAAACAGTACCGCCAAATCGAAGCGGTGCCGTCGCAACATACCGCCCAGCGACCACTTTCCTGAAATCCCCGCATGAGCCTTCTTGTCATCGTACACCAGCACGCTATGAAGCCCCGGCTGGGAAAGGAATAGTTCCGCGACCGCGGGTTTGGCGAGCATCGCCAACTCCGCCTCGGGGAACAGAGACCGAAGCCCCTGGACAGCCGGCTCGCACATGACGGCATCACCGATCCAATTCGGCGCCCGCACCAAAATTTTTCGAGGCAAACCTCTACGCATAGATCTCCACACGTCGCGCGACTCGCGAGACAAGCGAGAAATGCGGGACGCTCCTCTCGCGACTCCCGCTTGTCTCGCCTGTCCCGCTCCTGCTGCCTTCTCTCACCTTCCCAAAACCAGACTCCACAGCCGCTCTTTTCCGCGCACGACGTCCGTCCCAAGACGAAGCATCCACCAGGAGTCGCTCGGCATGAGCAAGGGGAGCAGCTTCCCTCCGTCCTTCTCGGTCGTCAGAACGATCTCGCACCCGGTGGCTTGTAGAGCGGCGCGAATCTTCTCAATATCACCATGGTCATAACCATGATGGTCTTCAAAGGCGGTCTCACCGAGAATCTCAACCCCCGTCGTTTCGGCTGATCGACGGAATGATCGGCTATTTCCAATGCCGCTGACCAACCATGCCTTTTTTCTTCTGCACCATTCAACCGAGTGTGGCTCACCCGAAACGATCGACAGAACGGACTGTGGTCGAAACACAACCTCAATGGCCTCTTCATATGGACTGCCGATCGCTCGCAATCGGCCATAGATCTCCTCCACATCCTGACGCGAATCGGCACGGGTAATCATGACCGCACTCGCTCGATTCAGTTCCTGTAAGGGTTCCCGCAGTCTTCCCGCCGGAAAGAGCGCGTCAAGTCCTGCGGCATCGGTGGCGTCCAGCAGCACAAGATCGACATCACGATGAAGCGACCGATGTTGAAAGCCGTCATCCAAAACGATGCAGTCGACGGGATACCGTTCCAACACCCATTGCCCTAACGCAACTCGATCGGCTCCTACCGCGACAATCGCCTGTGGGCAACGTTGAGCCATGAGAAACGGCTCGTCCCCGGCCTCCGACGGACTCACCAACGTTCGTGATCCGTCGGACACGAGAAGACGGGGCGCCTTGCTCATCCGTTTGTACCCCCGGCTCAAGATCGCCACCTTCCGCCCTTTGGCCGACAACCATTCCGTCAGGAGAATGGTGATGGGAGTTTTTCCCGTGCCTCCGACCGTAAGATTGCCCACGCTCACCACACGACAAGGCAACCGTGTCGTCGTCAACCAACCTTTTCGATAGCACCACAGCCGAAATCGGATGATGAAGCCGTATAACCAGGCAACCCAGTAAAGCCCTTTACGGACCGGCTGTCCAGGATGCAAGAACGCCATGTTAGGGTTTTGCCATAAGAGGCCCCGGCCCTGTCGTCACATTTGAATGAGAATACGAAGGGGCTGCACGGAGGCACGTTTCAATGAGCTCCAGGCTCCGTGTAAGCGCGCCTTGATTGTCCAGCACCGCCTGTCTTGCAGCCTGCCCCACCCGATATCGAGTTTCAGGCTGACCTAACCATTCTTCAAGAGAGGCAACAAGGTCCTCCACGCCCCTTACACGGCGACCTCCTCCGGCCTCGGATAAGAGCGTCGCGACCTCGGCACAATGGTCCGTATGGGGCCCAAACATGACGGGTGTGCCCCACACAGCCGGTTCCAACAAATTGTGCCCACCCACTGGCACCAGTGTCCCGCCGACGAAAGCCACCGCAGCTTCTCGATACACGCGAGACAGCTCTCCTCTCGTATCCAAAATGACCACGCGCGGGCCGGATGGCTTCTCTCGAATCCGACTCCTCCGCTGGACGACAAGTCCTGCTTCTCGAAGCATCGCTTCGACTCGTTCCGCCCGCTCGATATGGCGCGGCGCCAACATCAATACCGTTGAGGGATGGGTCTTCACGATCTGTCGGTAAGCTAAAACCAACAATTCCTCTTCTCCGGGATGGGTGCTGCCGGCGAGAATCAATTGTTCGTGCTCATCGATGCCTAAGTTTCGGCGAAGCGACTCATCCGATCGGACGTTCGGCAACGGTTGATCAAACTTGATATTGCCGGTCACATGAACCCGCGTGGGATCGGCCCCCAACGCAATCAGACGGTCTCCATCTCTATTGGATTGCGTCAGACAGAGAGTCAACGTCTGAAGCACCGAGCGATAGAAGGACCGAATCACGGGCAGGTCCTGGCGGCGAAACGACCGGGAAGACAACCGTCCGTTCACCAGCACAGAGGGCACATCCTGCTCTCGTAACGTCCACAGTAGGTTCGGCCATATTTCGGTTTCGACAAACACATAGAGCATTGGACGCATGCGCCGAACCATACCGGCCACGGCCCAGGGAAAATCCAGCGGAGCGTATTGATGTTCGGCGATGCCCCCTAGACGTTGTTCGACCGCTTCGCGTCCGGTCTCAGTCACCGTCGTGACGATGTAGCGAAACTCCGGATGGCGCTCGTGTAGTGCCTTCACAAGCGGAGCCGCCGCCGCCACTTCACCGAGTGACACCGCGTGGATCCAGATGACTGGTTTTTCTGGTTTGTTTTGTTTGTTTGGTGGGTTTGGTTCGTCTGGTGAGTTCACAATACCAAACAAACGAGACAAACTAAACAAACCAGATGAACGTTCTTCCAACCCCATCCGCTGCAAAAATCCCGGCCTGCAACGCGGCTTGGCCAGGAGAACGCTCACGATTACAGGAGAAGCCAGAAGAAGGCCTATATTATAGAGAAGCTTCCACATGATAACGAGGTGAACCGTAAGGGGTGGGAAGTAAGACGCCTTGCCTCATTTCTGAGCCTCTTGCGTTTCACGTCTCACGTTTCACGCTTCACGAAGATCTCCGCTTGATCCGTCAGTCGATTGAGGATGGCCTCCAGCTCCAGGCGAGTCGCCTCGAGCGAGGCTCCATCGGCTTCGCGCGAGACCCAGAGCGGATTCCCGTAAAGAAAGAGTCCTCTGGAAAACGGGTACGGGACCATGTAGCGATCCCAGCTCGAAAAGAGTTTTTTTTTGAACAGGCAAAGGCCAGAGGCACGATGGGAAGACCTGTCGCCTTCGCCAGATGAATCACGCCGAGCTTTGCGACGTGACGCGGCCCCTTGGGGCCGTCTGGTGTCACCACGACATCCCGACCGGACCGTCCCAGCTTGATCAGAGCCCGAAGCGCGCCGGCGCCGCCTCGCGTACTCGAGCCCCGAACCGCTTCGTGGCCGAACCGGGCGATGATCCGGGCGATGATCTCCCCATCGCCATGCCGGCTGATCAGCACATGGGCACCGGCTCCTCGATAGCCGATCGGGATCATCAGCTGCTGAGCATGCCAAAACGCGAGAATGATGTTCCGCCCTTCCCGATACAACCCATCAACCGCTTCATGGCCGCGAGTCTCATAACGCATCGAGCGTGCGACGGCGCGAATGATCGAAGCCGCCACAGGCGGCAGCAGGAAACACTTCACCCACTGTGCGACACGTTTCTTCAGGCTGTTCCCACCCTCAGCACTCAGCACTCAGCACCTCACGTCTTCACACACTCGTCACATCCTGAAATTGCATGGCATGCAGGCGGTGATAGACGCCTCCCTGTCGAAGCAGTTCGTCATGAGAGCCCATTTCAACGATAGCCCCTCGATCCAAAACGATGATTCGATCCGCGTTTTGAATGGTCGACAGTCGATGGGCAATCACCAGGGTCGTTCGATTCTTCATCAGATTGCCCAAAGCCAACTGTACGATCCGTTCGGATTCGGTGTCGAGCGCCGATGTCGCTTCATCGAGGATCAGAATCGGCGGGTCACGAAGAATAGCCCGGGCGATCGCCAGGCGTTGCCGCTCGCCGCCTGAGAGCTTGAGACCGCGTTCCCCGATGATCGTATCGTATCCTTCAGGAAGGCGGAGAATAAAGTCATGGGCATAGGCCAATTTCGCCGCTTGCTCGACGTCGGCCTGGCCGGCACCGGTCCTCCCGAACGCGATGTTGCTTCGGACGGTATCATCGAACAACACGATCTCTTGCGAGACGATTCCGATATGGGCCCGCAGCGATTGTAACTCGTATGAGGTCAAGGGGATGCCGTCTATGTAAATGCCGCCCGACGTCGGCTCATAGAAACGCGGCAGCAAACCGACCAATGTGGTCTTTCCGCTTCCGCTGCTCCCGACGAGCGCAACCACTTCGCCGGGCTTAATCGTGAGATCCACATCGATCAGAGCCGGAGCCGTCTGATTCTCATACCGCAGGGAGACACCCTGGAATTCAATAGCCCGATTGATTCCCGCCAGCGGGATCGTCCCGCGGTTCCGAGACTGTTCGGTCTCCATGTCCAACACGTCGAAGACCCGCTCGGCTGCGGCCAGCGCTTGTTGAATCAAATTATTGGCACCCGATAGTTTTTTGATCGGGGTGTACGCCATAAACATCGCCGCCATGAAGGAGAAAAAGGCGCCGGGCGTCATCTCTTCATGGATGACCAGATAGCCTCCATACCAAATAATGGTCGCGACCCCGATCACGCCGATGATTTCCATGTGCGAGTGGCCGAGCGACCAGACTTGATTAGACTTCAACGTGGTCAAGAGAAAGGCCCGGTTTCGTGCCTTGAATCGTTCAGCTTCCGCCTCCTCCCGCCCGAAGGCTTTCACGACTCGAATACCGGTGAACGTTTCTTGGAGCGTTGAAGCCATATCCCCCATTTGCTCCTGTCCGCTGGTCGCCAATCGCTTCAATCGTTTTCCCACCCGCACCATCGTGAGCGCCGAGAGCGGGATCACGACCAGAGAGATCGCCGCCAACCTCCAGTTTTGATAGATGATGACGCCGACCATCGCCAGAAAGGTAAGCCCGTTCTGAAAAATGTCTTTGACGACGCTCGATGCGGCATTGGCCATCATCCCCACATCATTCACGACCCGCGAGACCAAGCGTCCCGATGTATTGGCATCATGAAATCCGACGGACAGTCGCATAAGCTGCTGGAACAATTGCTGTCGGATGTCCGCCACGACTCCATTGCCGACATAGGCCATCAAATACCCCACGCCGTAGCTGAACACCGCCTTAAGCGTGGCGACCCCTAAAAGCGCCAGCGGCAGCACCTGCAACATCCGTTCATCTTTTTGGATGAAGATATCGTCCAAAACCGGGCGGGCGAGCCAGGCATAGGCCCCGCTGAGCAGTGCCACCAGACCTGAACAGACAAACGCTCCTACGAACCGTGTACGGTACGGCCTCACATAACCCATCAGCCGCTTGAATCGCTCTAAGCCCGACATGCCGCCAACACCACCTCTGCCGCTCTGGCTGATGCGCCCGGTTCACCCAAGGCGGTCCGAACCTTTGCTAAATCTCGTTTCATCTCATTATAGGTCGGTCGATCTTCCAGGAGCCGAAGAGCTTCTTCATATAATCGCTGCCCCGTCGCAGCGGACTGGACCAACTCTGGGACGATCGTTCGGCCGGCCACCAGATTGACGAGCCCGATCCATTTGACTCGTATCACGAATCGAATCACGATATTCGCAAACCAAAATGTCAGCGGCGTGGTTCGATAGAACAGCACCATTGGAGTCCCGACGACAGCCGCTTGCAGCGTAGCCGTACCCGAAGCGACCAACACAAGGTCCGACAATGCCATCATTTCGGCGGCCTGTTCCTTCACCACCACGACAGGAACCGGGCTTTGCTTCAGGAGAGGCTGCAACAGATTATCGTGTATGGTGGAGGCTTGCGCCAGGATAAACTTCGTTTTGGGTTCGCAGCGCGCTAATTTCTCGACAGCTTCGAGGAGGATCGGCAGCAATACTTGTACCTCATGGGCCCGGCTTCCCGGCAGCAAGGCAATCACCCGCTCGTCATCGGAGAAACCGAATCTGCTGCGAAGCTCCTTCCGATCGTAGCGCCCTGCGACCGCATCCAATATGGGATGACCGACAAACGTACATCGTACACCCGCTTCGTCGTAGAGAGGCTTCTCAAAAGGAAGTATGACCAGGACGTGATCGACCCGTTGTTTGATCCAGCGAATCCGCCAAGGTGCCCACGCCCAAATCTGCGGCGCGATATAGTACACCACCCGCAAGCCGGCCGCTTTGGCAAAATACGCCAAGCGCATATTGAGACCCGGGTGGTCGATGAACACCACCGTGTCCCATTGTTTTGATCGGAATAACCGCCGCATCATGATAAACCGCCGGATGATCGACACCAATGCCAAGGGGCCGACCATACCGATAACGTCAAATCGCCCCATTTCTTCCACCAATCGCACACCGGCCGCCTCCATCGCACGCCCCCCGATTCCTGCCAATGAGACCAGGGGATCGCGCGCTTTCAGCGCTTTGGCGAGATTGGCTCCGTG
Organism: Nitrospira sp.; assembly: GCA_030123625.1. Classification (NCBI taxonomy): domain Bacteria; kingdom Pseudomonadati; phylum Nitrospirota; class Nitrospiria; order Nitrospirales; family Nitrospiraceae; genus Nitrospira; species Nitrospira sp. The sequence goes on along the minus strand of CP126121.1, from coordinate 3,180,512 downwards.
AAGATCGCCGGAGGCTTCACCGGAAATGATCAGGATACGGGCCATGAGGGTCTACAAGACCATAAGATGTGATGGAGGCCTGATGCGCATGGTCGCGAGGAACCCAATATGATCAGCCGACAGAAGATGTCCTAGTCCACATTATTTATGACGATTCGTGACGAAACCGCCAAGACGCCAAGCGAAACGGGCGCGTGGAGCTCCGAGAGACCAAGGCGTACTTGAAACAGTACGTCGAGGTCGCGAGGGGCGAGCCCGCCCGTCGGCATGCCGCATGACGGCTTGTTGCAGCGGCGTATCGGCGGTTGCAGTTAGAAGCGTTCATAAATAATGTGGGCTTAGGAATTGCGCTGCCCGAACATGTTGATGGCGGATAACACGCGATGCGCCACCTCCAGAGCGGCCGTCCCATCCTCGCCCGACACGACCGGGCATGATTGCGTACGAACGGACTTTAGGAATGACTCCAGCTGCAATCTCAGCGGCTCGTCATCGCCGGCCTGAAACTCTTCAATGGCCGTCATCGGGCTCGGGCCTGGCTCAACCGATCGGCGTCCGATCACTCCTTGGCGAGATTGGAAATCTATAGACACATATCCGTCCGGTTGGAACAGGCGCATGTGCCGCATTGCCTTCAAGGAGACTCGACTCGCGATCAAGCTGGCGACACACCCGCTCTCGAATTGGATGTACGCATTGGCGACATCGCTCGTCGAAGAACGCACCGACAGGCCGGCCGCCCGTACGTCTTCTACCGGACCGGGATGGCAGGACAACACCAAATCCAGGTCGTGAATCATCAAATCAAGAACGACATCGACGTCTGTTCCGCGCTCGCTGTAGACGCCCATCCGCTGCCCCTCGAACAATACTGGCCGTCGAATGTGCGGCCGCATCATCTGCATGATCGGGTTGAACCGCTCGCTATGCCCTACTTGCAGCGTGCATTTATTCACCCTGGCCAACTCCACCAACTCTTGAGCCTCGATCGGCAGCACGGCGATCGGCTTCTCCACTAACACATGTTTCCCGGCTTCGAGACAGACTTTGGCAACGGAATAGTGTACGGATGTGGGGACGGCAACACTCACGACGTCGACCTGCTCCAAAAGGTTCGGCATGTCGCCAAACGCCCGTGCGCCGTATTGACGACCGATGAGAGAAGCCCGTTCGCAGTCGTCATCGACGACGCCGACCAATGTCGAGTCGGGCAACGAAGCATACAGCCGCGCATGGTGGCGTCCAAGATGTCCGACTCCGATGACACCGGCACGAAGTTTGGCCATAGTCTCCTGAATGACAGACCGTCGGATCCCTGACTCAGGTCCCCGTGCTCGACTTCTCTTCGCGGAGGAGGCCGATGACGGCGATCCCGGCCTCTTCCGCCTTGCTGATCAGCAGTTCTCGATCCAGCATCACGGACCGGCCGGCCTCGACCGCCAGCACCGACGCCTTGACGGAACGCATGACTTCGATGGTCCTGGGACCGACGGCCGGCAGGTCAAACCGGAGATCCTGCTGCGGCTTGCATCGCTTCACCACCACGGCACCATCCTTGGCCAATTCGCCTCCACGCTTGATCGCTTCATCGGTTCCTTCGACCGCTTCGACCGCCACGACGACCCGGTCTTTAATCACGACACACTGGCCGATGTCGAGACGCCCTGTCTCTTTGGCCACGTCCCAGCCATAGCGTATGTCGACCCACTCTTTTTTAGTAGGTCGGCGGGAAGTAAGCGTCCCTTCCTCAACCAAAATCCCTTCGAGGCCGAACGTCGACTCACAGATGGTGATTCCATCCTTTTCGAGTTCCGCAGCGAGCGCACGTAGGATATCATCATCCTTCCAGAGGACCAATTTCGTGGCCAGTGCCAGCACGCGAAAATCAGGACGTGCATGGCTATAGACGTGCGTTTTCTTGATGCCTCCCAGCATGACGACTTTTCGGACGCCGTCGGACTTGAACGCGTTGATCAGTTTATTGAGTTGGCCGATCTTGACCCAATGGATCCGATCGACATGCTGTTCGAGCTCCGGTTCGGTTTCGCCCTCGTGAGCCACCGCGAACACCTGGAGGCCCATCTTGCGGGCATTATCCGCGAAGATGATCGGAAATCGTCCATTCCCGGCGATGACCCCGATTCGGCCGTCGGGTATCGGCATGGTGAGGTGCATAGCGGCTGACATCACATTTGTTGGTCGAACTCGCGCTCCAAATCAAGACTGACAGCCCGCGAGATCCCACGCTTGGTGCCCTCCATAAACGTGAGAATCTTGGCCACATCGGCCTGTCCCTTAAACTCTTTTTTGGCAAGTCGAATCGCCTCGGCTGTCCGATGGCCCGATCGGAAAAGCAGATCAAAGGCCTTTTTCAGCAAGGCGATGCGATCAGCCGAAAACCCGTGGCGCTGCAGGCCGACCGAATTAAGACCGTACAGATGGGCTCGGTACCCGCCGGCGGCGAACGTAAAGGGAGGAATATCCTGACCGATGGCGCAACAACCGCCGACCATCACGTAGTCTCCGATACGCACAAACTGAAGGATACCGGTTAATCCTCCGATCACGGCATGATCACCGATGGTGATGTGTCCGGCAAGGCTTGCCGCATTGGCCATAATAATGTGGTCGCCGAGCCGGCAATCATGCGCCACATGCACGTAGGCCATCAGAATGCCCTTCGACCCAAGAGAGGTCACTCCGCCCCCCTGGACGGTTCCCCGGTTGATCGTGACATACTCCCGGATGGTGTTGTCATGGCCGATGATGACCTTGGTCGGCTCACCTTTATATCCAAGGTGTTGCGGAGGTCCTCCTATTGAGGCAAACGGGTGCATTTCGTTCCGTTCCCCGATTTCCGTCCACCCATCGATAGTTACATGGGAGAGCAATCGGCTGCCCTTTCCGATCGCGACATGCTCCCCGATCACACAAAATGGTCCGATCTCGACATCACCATCAAGGCTCGCCTTGGGATGAACGATCGCTGTAGGATGTATCTTCACGCATGCCCCCATAAAAAAGCGTCAATCGTCAATGGTCATTGCAATAATCGATTGACACATGACTATTGACCTGCCTTCTCTTCCATTACCATCGCCGTCACCACGGCTTCACAGACAACCTCATTGTCGACGTATGCCTTCCCTTGCATCTTCCAGAACGGTGGACGCTTCTTCAGCACTTCGATCTCAAAACGGAGCTGATCGCCCGGCACGACCGGTCGTCGAAATTTCGCCTCGTCGATACCGGTCAAGTACATGACGGTTTTTCCGACCGATCCCCCCGACTTGAAGACCAGGACGCCGCCTGCCTGCGCCATGGCCTCGATAATCAGCACCCCAGGCATCACAGGGCGTCCGGGGAAATGCCCTTGAAAGAACGGCTCATTCACCGTCACGTTTTTGAACCCGACGATTTTCTTATGCGGTTCAAACTCTTTAATCCGATCCACCAGCAAGAAGGGATACCGGTGGGGAAGTAACGCCTGAATCTCAGCCTGCTCGACCGATGCCATTGGCTCTGCCTCCTCTCTCTCCCTGAGAGTTCTACGGTTTAAGGATTCTGCCGATCGAATTCCTTGATGACGGAGTCCGTCACGTCCAACGCCGGCTGATGATAGAGCACGATGCGGATGAGGGCCTCATTGCCTTTATCGAGGATGGCCGTATATCCCTCCTTCTGAGCCACGACCTTCGCGGCGGTCGCGATCTTTTGCGCATATTCCGCCACCATCTCGCGCTGCTTTTGTTGAACTTCACGATTAAATTCTTGCAGGCGCCGCTGATACGCTTCCATCTTACTCCGCAACTGCTCTTCTTTTTCTTGTCTCGCCTGGTCGGTGAGTTTGGCGTTCGGATCTTGTAAAGACTGGTCCAAATCTTTAAGTTCTTGTTCATCGGCATTAATGATCTTCTGCCTGGTCATGGAATATCCCTTCACATCTTCCAAGGCCAGTTTCCCGCCCTTCGTCCGTTCCATCACCATCTGTTGATCCATGACCCCGACCCGGATCGCCTCGCCGGCCTGGAGAGGCTCAACCCACTGCGCCGACGACAACGCGACGGCCACCACCATCATTCTCGCTATTCCCGTCATGATCTACCTCCCGTCCGCAGCGACTACGGATATTCGCGGTTGAACTCCTCTATGACCGGTCCTGAAATATCCAGACCCTCTTCATGGTAGATGGTCGGACCACCCTTGCTCTTATCAACGACAACCTGCAACCCGAGACGCTTGGCGACCTTTGCGACGATCATTTCGATCTTGTCGCGAAACCCTTCCAGAACGTCTTTTTGCTTTTCTTGGACTTCCCGGTTCAATTCCGAGGCCTTTTGTTGATACTCCTGCATGCGCCGGCGAAACTGTTCTTCCCGATCTCGTTTCGCGGCAGGGCTCAGGACGGAAGACTGCTTGATAAAGTCTTCCTCCATCCTCCGCAGCTCCTTTTCCTCCAATTCCATCAGCGCCTGCCGATTTTTCGAAAAGGCGGTCAGGTTCTCTTTGGCCTTCTTTCCCGCGCTCGTCTCGTTGAGCAAGCGCTGTGAATTGATCACCCCGATTTTTGCGTCGATTTTGCCACCGCCTCCGGCACATCCGCTGAAACCCAGCATGATGATGACCGCAGCCGACATCACCGCCCATTCGATCCGTTTCGCCGATTGTTTCCACCGATTCCCATTGCAACGTACCACGCCAAGGCTCCGACTAAAACAAGGTCCCGATCGTAAACTCAAACACACCGAATCGCTCACCGGTTCGTTTATCTAGATTGAGTCCATAGGCGACACGCAACGGACCAAATGGAGATATCCAGCGCCCTTCCACACCGGCTGCGCTTCTCAAATTGAGCGACAACGGCTCATCGTCATCAAATCCCTTTCCATAGTCGAAAAAGAGCACTCCGTTCAATTTCGCCTCGGAAGAAATCGTAAAGATCAGCTCATTGCTGAAGATCAATTGCTTGGCCGCGCCGAATGGGGCATGTGTCGTGGGGACTGTGGGACCGGCCCGACCGAAGGCAAACCCGCGCATGGTATTGATACCGCCCACGAAAAACCGTTCATTCAGTGGAATCTGCGTCCCGCCGAGTGCTCGGACCTCGCCAAAACGCGCGCGCAGCGAAAGCCGCATATCGAGCGGAAGCGGCGTGACCTTGATGACATCCACATAATATTTGATGAAGTTGTTGGTCCCGCCCAGATAAGGCGTTCCGACATCGAATCCTCCGCCGATGCGCCAGCCTGATCTGGGATCGAGATAGTAGTCTCTGGTGTCCCGGAATAGGGCCGTCCGAAATCCTGTCGACGATCGTGTTCCCAACTGCCGACACACGATCGGCACCAAATCAGGGCAGATACCCGCTTGAGGGTCTGAAAACGTGATCTCTTCTCCAAAGAGACTGATGTTCCCCGTTACATATTCCGATAACCAACGGCCGAGCGTGACGTTTCCGCCGGTTCGTTGCTCAAAATACGAGAGGTAATTCGTGATACTGCGGTACCCATCTATCTGCAGCGACGTCAATGAGTCGTTCAAATAGGGATTTCGGAAGGTGATGGACCCGAGACTTCTTCGCTGGCCGAGCTGGCCGCGGATGCGCCCCATATAGCCGTACCCGCCCAAGTTGCCTTGAGTGATATCGGCGATCGCCACCAGTCGATCCAGCGTACTGAACCCACCGCCGAGGCTGAACATCCCCGTCGGTTTTTCTTTCACGCGCACATTCAGATCGACCTTGTCGGGCGCGACTTGCGCGGGCAGGATCTCGACCGTCTCGAAGAAATTCAAGTTGTTCAATCGTTGGAAACTTCGCTTCAGGGAGGCGGTGTCGATCACATCCTGTTCGTCCACTCGTATTTCCCGCCGGATGACGTTGTCTCGCGTCTTGTCGTTCCCGTAGATATTGATCTGTCGGATCCGCATCATCTCCCCTTCTTTGATGTTGAAGATGAGGCCGACCGTCCGTTCCTCGTTATTCGGATTCACGCTGGGCACGACTTCGGCAAACGAATACCCCTTGCTTCCGTACAGATCCGTGATTCGGGAGATCTCATCTCGGATTTTGGCGCGCTGAAAGATCTCCCCTTCCTTGATCTTCAATCCTTCTCGAAGCTCGGGCTCCTCAAACACCGTGTGCCCTCGAAACCCTATTTCGCCTATCGTGAACGGCTCTCCCTCGGTAATGTGGTAGCTGACGATGAACCATTTTTTATCTTCGGTGAGCTCCACCGACGGCTGGCCGACCCGAACATTGAAGTAGCCTTTGTTCAGCAATACTTCCTTGATCCGCTCCACATCATTGGTCAGCTCTTCCCGCTTCAAGACGCCCGCATCGGACACAATTGACGGCAGTTTGAGCCTCGTCACGATGCCGTACCAAGGAATCCATTCCCGTGTCGACATGACATTGAGCATCTCGTTCTTCGTTGCCGCACGCAGCCCTTCGAATATCACCGTCTTGACCTTGGCCTTCTCTCCCTCCGTAATATGGAAGGTCAGGCGCTTCCGTTCCTCATCTAATGTCTCGATCACGGGAACAACCTGCGCGTTGTAATACCCGTCATGCTGGTAGGCCAAGCGGATGGTCTCGGCGCTTTCCTTCACCTGTTGTTGGTCAAGAAATGTCTGGCTCTTGATCGTCGTTTTTTCCTTCAGCTTCTCGTCGGTCAACTGCTCGTTGCCGTCGAAGACGATCTCGGTGATGAACGGCTTCTCTTGCACGACGAAAGTCACCGCCATCCCCTCGACGATCAATTCGGTTTCAACCTGTACATCCTCGAAAAAACCCGTGTCGTATAAAATCTTCACTTGTCCGCGCACATTGTCCGGCGTATAGCGATCGCCGACTTTCAGCGTGAGCCGACCGGCGATCGCCGGCACCTCGATTCGTTTGGCCCCCCGAATTTCAATCGAGGCGACCTTGAGGTCCGGCGCCTGAGCGAGCGCATCGAGTACGCTCCACAACACAGAGGCTACCATGACCGCGACTACGAACAATCGAAGCCTGTGGACGGCATGCTCGGTCACCGATAAGGATTCCTGTGGCGAAGTATGGAGCTGGATAATGCGGCTGGAACCATCGCACACATCACACAGGTCCTCTCCTTTAGCGACCGTACGCCGACACCTACGAGCCAATCCGTCCCGCTCTGAAACCCACGTTGAAGCGCAAGAGCGCACTCTCGTCGGAGTTTGCCGCCCGGCAGCTCTACCACGCGAACGTCCTTAGTACCAGCTGACCGCGTAAAACTTCGGGATTATATTGAGGTCACTTTGCATTGTAAAGGAGCGTCCCGCCCTTGAATTCAACATGCGTACATCCTGCTTGGTTGATCCCGGCGCTCCAATTCAGATCGCATCGATCGCGACAGTCACCCGCTCTCCCGGAGAATGGCACCGCTCAGGTCTCTTCGTGAGCATCGTCCTCGTCTTCGTTTCACGGACACGATAACAGCGCCTTCGATGCGATGAGTTCGTCCGTTTCTTGACTTCACACACCCCATCACATAGTATCCTGCCATGTCACGTCTGACTGTCAGAAAAGCGGTCATTCCCGCCGCCGGCCTTGGGACACGGTTCCTTCCCGCCACAAAAGCATCCCCTAAAGAGATGTTGCCGTTGGTCGACAAACCGCTCATTCAATATACGGTCGAAGAAGCGGTGGCGTCGGGTATCGAGGATATTATCGTCATTACCGGTCGCGGTAAACGCGCCATCGAAGATCACTTCGATCGTTCCGTGGAGTTGGAAGAAAATTTGAAAGGCACCGGCAAGAGTCAGGTGCTCCATCAAATCCGACAGATTTCGAACCTGGCGAACTTCTGTTACGTTCGGCAATCCGAAGCCCTCGGCTTGGGGCATGCCGTGTTGTGCGCGCAACACCTGATCGGTGATGAGCCCTTCGCCGTCATTCTCGGGGATGAGATCATCGACGCCGATGTGCCAGGGCTCGCGCAATTGATCCACATCTATAAAAAGCGCCACGGGGCGGTACTGGGAGTGCAAGAGGTTCCCAAGGCGGATGTCAGCCGATACGGAATTGTGACCCCCAAGCGCCTTGCCCACGGCCTGCATCGAGTTGAGGATTTGGTGGAGAAACCAGCGCCGACTGACGCCCCATCCACGCTCGCCGTGATCGGCCGGTATGTCCTTCCTCCGGACATCTTTCCGATCCTGAGAAAAACCGCCCCTGGAAAGAACGGAGAAATTCAGTTGACCGATGCGCTCAAAGCACTTGCCAAAAAAAATCCGATGTATGCTCTGGAGGTCGAAGGCCAGCGTCATGACGCCGGAGACAAATTGGGTTTTTTGATCGCCACCGTTGAGTTCGCATTGAAGAACCCGGCATTGGGGGCAGAGTTCCGAGACTACCTTTCGACCCGAATGCACGCCGCATCGAATAATCGTCGAGGATGACCCGCTCAGTCATGATGGGCATTCAGTCGCGAGATTCTCGGCAACGACCATTCTACAGCCGGCTTGATAATGGAGGGGTGGTCCGACCTGGTGCATCGTGCAATCCCGATCGGTCATGCCATTCCACAGCATGGAACGCGAGGCTCGTAGAAGATCAATCATGTCGCTCCAATGCATGATGAGTCGTTGCACGACCGGTTTGTCGAATCCGTCGGCTCTTAGGGATAAAGAACAGGCAGACATATGACCGACCCAAACGAGCAAGACATTCAGCCTCCGCAAAACGTCGAGGTTCCGGGCCAACTCCCGCTGTTGCCGGTCCGGGATATCGTCGTCTTTCCGTATATGGTGCTCCCCCTTTTCGTCGGACGCGACATGTCGATCAAGGCCATCGAAGCGGCCCTTGCCGGCAATCGGATGATCTTCCTCGCGACTCAGAAAGCGCTCGACGTCGAAAATCCCGCTCCCAAAGACATCCACACGATCGGCACCGTCGGCATCATCATGCGGATGCTGAAGCTGCCCGATGAACGCATCAAAATCCTGGTACAGGGCATCGCCAAAGCGAAGATCACGAAATACATTCAAACCGACCCCTACTACTCCGTTCGGATCGACAAGCTGATTGATACGAAACCGACGGCCACGGACCTTGAGGCAGAAGCCGTCATGCGGACCGTGAAAGAACAGATCGAACGAATCGTGAGCTTGGGAAAAGTCTTGATCCCCGATGTCATGGTCGTCATCGAAAACCTCGAGGAGCCGGGCCGACTGGCCGACATGGTGGCCTCTAATCTCGGCCTCAAAGTCGACGCCACCCAGGCCGTCTTGGAAATTTCCGACCCGATTCAACGCCTTCGCCAAGTGAGCGACATTCTCGGGAAGGAAATCGAAGTTCTTTCCATGCAGCAAAAGATCCAGGCGCAGGCCAAGGGCGAGATGGACAAGACCCAACGGGAGTATTTTTTGCGGGAACAGCTGAAGGCCATTCAAAAGGAGTTGGGTGAACTCGATGAACGTGCGGAAGAAATCACGGAATTCCGCAAACGGATCAAAGACGCGAAGATGCCCGACAAGGTCTTGAAGGAGACTGAAAAGCAGCTCAAGCGTCTCGAGAAGATGCATCCGGATACCGCCGAATCCGCAACGGTGCGGACCTATCTGGAATGGATGGTCGAATTACCATGGTCCAAGCGATCGAAGGATAATCTCGAGCTGAAGGCCGCCGCCAAGGTATTGAATGAAGACCACTATGACCTCGAAAAGGTCAAGGAGCGGATTCTCGAATACCTGGCCGTCCGCAAACTGAAAGAGAAGATGAAGGGGCCGATCCTGTGCTTCGTCGGCCCGCCGGGAGTCGGAAAAACATCGCTCGGAAAGTCGATCGCCCGTTCATTGGGGCGCGAGTTCGTGCGTATCAGCTTGGGTGGCGTGCGGGATGAGGCCGAAATCCGAGGTCACCGCCGCACCTATGTCGGCGCATTACCGGGGCGCATCATTCAGGGCATGAAGCAAGCAGGCACCGGCAATCCCGTATTCATGCTCGACGAGGTGGACAAGGTGGGAATGGATTTTCGAGGCGACCCCTCGGCAGCCTTGCTGGAAGTCCTCGACCCTGAACAAAACAGCGCGTTCACCGACCACTATCTCGGGGTCCCATTCGACTTGACCGAAGTAATGTTCATCACCACGGCAAATTTGATCGATCCGATCCTTCCCGCATTGCGCGATCGCATGGAGGTCATCGAAATTCCAGGATATACCGAGGAAGAAAAACTCGGCATCGCCCAGAAATACCTGATTCCCCGCCAGCTCGAAGAACACGGGATTACAAGCAAACATGTCCGTCTGACGGAGCCGGCGATCCGCCAGATTATTTCGCACTACACGCGGGAGGCCGGGGTACGGAACCTTGAGCGTGAGATCGCCAATGTGATGCGTAAGGTTGCAAAGAAGGTCGCCGAGGGCAAAGGTCTGGGATTTCCGATCGAACCATCCAATCTCCATAAATATTTGGGGGTGTCGAAATATGTGCCGGAAGCAGAACTCGAGAAAGACGAAATCGGTGTGGCGACCGGCCTCGCGTGGACGGAATCGGGCGGCGATGTGCTCTACATCGAGGCCACGGTGATGAAGGGAAAAGGCCAATTGACCCTCACCGGCCACTTGGGCGACGTGATGAAAGAATCCGCTCAGGCGGCGCTCAGCTACGTTCGCTCACGGGAAAAAACCTTGCATCTCAGCCCCGGGATGTTCAGCAAACAAGACCTGCACATCCATGTGCCAGCCGGCGCTATTCCCAAGGACGGTCCCTCGGCCGGTATCACAATGGCCACCGCCATTGCCTCGGCATTTTCAGGTACGCCGACAAGGCGAGATCTGGCGATGACGGGGGAAATTACCTTGCGCGGCCGCGTGCTTCCGATCGGGGGACTCAAGGAAAAGATTTTGGCGGCGAAACGGGCGAAGCTCACCACGGTGATTCTCCCGCGTCGGAATAAGAAGGACCTGGAGGAAATCCCCAAACATCTCCTCAAAGGCATTCAATTGGCGTTCGTCGAAACTATGGACGACGTCATGAAAATCGCCCTCCGCCGAAGCGCCAAGGCTTCGCCGGCTTCTCGGAAACCATCGCCTCCGCCGGCGCCGACGCGCATCCGCCCTCTGCGACCTGGCAAAAGTCGGAGATCGCACGAACTTCCTGCCACGGTGATGGCAACCCGAGTACTTACACGGTCATAGGATAGTGCCGTGGCCCGCCGTCCGGCCGACATCCCCATACAGGAATTTGCTCTGATCCGATCTCTCAAAGACCGGTATGCCTGCCATGCACCCGGGCTCGTTCAAGGCATCGGCGACGACGCAGCCGTGATCGAGACCTCCTCCCGGACCTGGTGTCACCTCACAACGGACCTGTTGGCAGAAGGAGTCCACTTTGACCTGAAGTCAACATCCCCTGAGTCGGTCGGATATCGAGCCGCCATGGCCAACCTCAGCGATATTGCCGCGATGGGGGCCGTCCCTCGCTATCTGCTCATTTCGCTTGCCGTCCCCAAGACAGTGAAGCGGTCACACATCTACGGGTTGTATCGCGGCTTGATGAAAGCTTCTAGCCCTTATGACGTGGCGCTCATCGGTGGAGATACCTCGGCGTCCAAGGCCGGACTCTTTCTCAGCATCACCCTGCTCGGTACCACGAGCCGGCATCGGGCGCTGTTTCGGCACGGTGCCAAAGTAGGCGATCACATCTATGTCTCGGGGACTCTTGGAGACTCCCTGGCAGGCCTCAAGCTCTTAATGAGCAACACAACCTCGTACCCCTTGGGACAAAGGAAGACTGAATTCTCGCGTTCTCATCGGCAATTTCTTGTTCGCCGCCATTCTCACCCTACCGCGAGGGTCGCGGAGGGCCAATGGCTCAACGAGAGGCGACTTGCCTCATCCGCCATCGATCTGTCCGACGGCCTCTCCGGAGACCTACGGCATCTGTGCGAAGAAAGTCGAGTCGGCGCAGAGGTGGAACTTGATAGGATACCGATCTCACCGGCCTGCCGAGCCTATGCCCGGACGATCGGCGCCTCGCCGATTCGACTCGCGCTCGCCGGCGGCGAAGACTATGAGCTCCTGTTCACCGCTTCTCCGCGCGACTGCGGTACCATTGAGCGGGAAGCCCGAACACGAGGCTATCGCATAACCCGCATCGGGACGATTCGTCCGCAGCAATTCGGGATTCAGATGACGATCGATGATCGCACGCAACCGATGCCGATCAGCAGTTATGAGCATTTCCGCTGATGTCCGGTATGAAACACCAGCCTTCAGCTCGAGGGCACCGATCATTCAGAACTCTCTTGCGCCAAGTGCTCCACTTGCAGGAGTCACCGCAACGCACCGCCCTGGCATTTGCATTGGGTGTCTTCATCGCATTCTCACCAGCCTATGGTCTGCACACAGCGATGGTCGTGCTGTGCACGTGGCTGTTTGGACTCAATTTCTTGGCCCTGTTCACCGGTGCCTTGATCAACAATCCCTGGACCATTATTCCGATCTTAGGCGCAACCTACTGGACCGGTGCATTGCTCCTGGGACGGACCGATGTACCAAATTTTGATTGGCAGGATCTGAGTTTCAGCGGGATCTACCAACAAGTCCTTCCTTACGCAACTCCTTTCATACTCGGAGGACTCGTTCTCAGCGTACTCGGGGCCTTATTATCCTATCCGGCGGCTTATCTGTTTTTCCACAAACACCGCACCGCTCCGACCAAACCCACCACCGAACCGTTGCCGCCTTCCGACCAGGTGGGCTAAGATGCCCACTGGTCATGGAATCGGCAGACCGACCGAACGCTCCGTATGATGGATCGGCGCTTATCGCGGACCCCATCCACAAATACGTCACCTTCACCGTCCCGTATGCTCAGCCTGATCCCCATGAGCACACCGAAAAAGACCTGATCGACTCCCCCTGGGTTCAGCGGCTGCGATACATCTACCAGCTGCAGAGTGCCCGCTGGGTCTATCCCTCGGCTGAACATACCCGATTCGTGCATTCTCTCGGGACGATGCACGTGGCGGGACGATTCGCCAGACATCTGTATCCATTCCTCAAGAAAGCCGTCAAAGACGTGCCGTCGGCAAATTTCGTCGAAGAACTCTTGCGGGTGACGGCCTTGGTTCATGATATCGGACACGGTCCGTTTTGCCATTTTTTCGACGACAATTTTCTTCATGCCCATGGCCTGACCCATGAACGGTTGGGCCAGATCATCATCCGGGAACATTTGGCTCCTCTCATCAGAAAAATCCGCCGAAGCCCATCCGGCCCCTTCGCGAAAGGGGAAGAATTGAATCCCGAGCAGATTGCCCATCTGATCCTCAAGGAGAAAGGCAAGGACAATTCCCGCCTCCCTCGTTGGTTGAACATGCTTCAGCCCGTGATCTCCGGGAGTTATACCGGCGACAATCTGGACTATGTCCTGCGGGACTCCTATATGTGCGGTGTAGCGGTCGGCCCGGTCGATCTGACGAGGTTGATTCATTACACGATCGTGACGGAAAAAGGATTCACCATTCACAAAACCGGCCTTCCGTCCCTCCAAATGTTCCTGAATACCAGGATGTACCTCTACTCCAATGTCTATTTCCATCGCACCACCAGAGCCATCGACATCCATCTGCGGGACATCTTCGGCCGGACGATGCAGCTCCTCTGTCCGAACGATCCGCGCAAGAATATGGAGAAGTATCGGAATCTGACCGATTGGTCGCTCTTTGAGGAAGTCCGAGGATGGAGGCAGTCTCGCCACAAAGCCCGTCGCCAGTTAGGACAAGAGTGGGCACGGATCTTAGGCCGAGATGTCAAATGGAAAATGGCCTACAGCACGACGTTAAAAGAAAAAGGACAGGAACGCGGTATGGCGTTTCCCAGCCATCGGCATTTTGAGCTGCAGATTGCCAAAGAGCTGCCCTCCGGCTTGAGGCGTCTGCCGTTCCGCGTGGACATGGCCCTGTTGGATCCACGGCCTGACCCAAAAGACCACCGTGGACACCCCCTTTACGTGTATGATCCCGGGACAGGTCAGGTTTCAACCGAGCCGCTGGAAGAATTCTTAGACCTTTTACCCACGAGACTCATCCAGTTTCGAATCTATTCTCCGGATCACCACCACGACGCCGCCTTGTCGCAAGCTGCGGCAACTGTCCTCAATAAGACACCGACCAGCCTCGAATCCAACTATTAAGTTATCCGTCACTCATCATCGGTGCTTGATCAATGACGCTGTGAAGTCCAAGACTGCCCATCAAATAGACTTTCATGTCCGGAAGGTCTCGTCCTTGAAGCATGAGCACGCGCTCTCACATCTGCTTCAGTCGATAACCGTCATCAACTTCAGACCAGCCATCTAAGGAAAGTCATTGCTTTCTCAATCAGTACGAGACCATATCGCCTATCCCCTTGAAGCTCTCGTTCTCCACCCCCTTCCTATACGGAGCTGGCAAATATCCTGCAATGGCAATGACTAATCGCTCGGATGCTCGACTTATCCTGTCCAAAGGGAGGAGACCGCAATGTCACTTAGGCGCATACAGATGATCGCTATTTTTGGATTTTCTATTTGGTTGGCCATTCCAGTCCATGCTCAACTTGGAGGTGGTCAGCAGGACGCCGCCCGTATCCTGAACGGCATGCCGCCCGACGTCCTGGCAAAGGTGCGGTCTCTGGCACAGATCCTTCAACAGGGTATCAAAGAAGGAAAAATCTCGGATGCCGAGATTCGACAAGGCTTGACGTCCGGAGAACTTGGAGAAAAGTTAAAACAGTTGAGCCCCGAGGCCGGTCAGCTCCTCGAAGAAATCAGTGATGCAACGAGGCAGGGAAAAGGACCGGGGGAAGAAAGCTTGATGCCGTTGATGGGAGGATTGGGCATCTCGCCGAATTAACTGCTCGGGAATACCCGAGTGACGTCGCAGGAATGAGAGGGAGTATGATTGGAATATGGAGAATGTTTCCGCCATGAGTCATGCAGACAAGGTTGCCCTCATCACGCCATGGATCAACCCAGAAGAACGGATTACGGTGCAGTTTGATGACCAACGCGATATCAACACCATCGTGACCGGCTGTAGCGAGCGACTCGTTGATCTGGAGTTGGAAACCAACATCCCCCACATTCGTCAGAAACTGTCGATCCCGCTGAGCGAGGTGGAAGTCTCAGAAGATCCTACCCACTATACGCGTGACCCCGACAAGCCGTTGCAGTTTAAGCGGTTGCTGTTGATCATCAACGGCAAACGTCCGCCTATTGTGTATTGAGGGATTACGCAATTACTATCGCTCTCCACAATTCTGCATGTGAGTACTCCACCGCTTACGATTTCTACTCTTCGTATACTTCTGGCCATATGGAGACGGTCTGTTACTATTTAACAACAGCGCAGTGCAAATCGATACCGTCGCCACTACAAATCTCCGTCCGCTACTTCAATCAAGCACGCTCGCTGTCCCTCACGATTTCGTCTTGTGTTTCTCCGAAACGTTCACCGCATTCGGCCCAGATTCATTGCTGTCTCCCTTATCTGTCGATGCCGGCGACTTGGAGATGTGCTCTTCCCGATGGCCACTGATGAGCGCCGCGGCAATCAGCAGCTGGATGCCGATGAGCAGAAAGAAGAGCCCTCCCTTGTGCTGCCCGGTATGCTCGGCGAGGTAGAATCGGTGTGCAGCCAGCAGGAGAGAAAGCACGGAGAGGATAAACAAGAAGATTCTCATGTCTGATGCCCCATTCCAAAATGGTATGCTCGCGGTGGGACGAGGTCAACCAGAAATCTTACGGATGGCGAGAGCTGAAACCGATCGACACTATGGAGCCGGCGCACCTACGCTGGAAGTTGGATCACCAGATGGTTCAGAAGCCGCCGACCGCACTGCACCTTTAAACGGCAGATCCAGCAAGGCATAGGGGTTGACGCGCGCGCCATTGAGTTTCACCCCCCAATGGAGATGCGGACCGGTGGCCCGACCGGTCGCTCCCACTTTTCCGACGATCTGCCCGGTCTTCACGCGATCGCCGTCCTTGACCAGGACTTCGGACAGATGAAAATACATCGAATAGAAACCCAACCCGTGGTCCAAAAATACGCCCTTTCCCGAGAAAATATGATCGACGATGAGTCGTACCACCCCATCATTGGTCGCGGCGACGGGGGTACCCAGCGGAGCGCCGATGTCTTCACCGTTGTGCGGATTCCTCGCGTGGCCGTTCATGATTCTCATGCTGCCGAAGATGCCGGTTCGCTTGCCGCTCACCGGCTCCACGAAACCCGGCTGCCATAACTTTGTCGCAGAATCGCTGATCAATGCCGCTTTTACCTGCTCTTGCTCAGCCTTCCAGCGCGCCAAGCTTCTTTCATCAAGATCGACCTTGTCTTTGGGAAGTGTAAGGTGTTCGACGTGAAATTTCTCTTTGACGACTACGACGCTGTAGCGGAGCGTACGATTCTGCTCAGCCGTCTTCAGCTCGACGAGCAGTTCATGAGTTCCCGGCTCGTCTTGCAAGTCTATCCCGAGCAATCCGAGAAATCCTCTCGGTTCTTCGAGTCGCGTGTCGGGGAAGAAGCTGATGGATCGCCCCAGGAATTTCCCCTGCACACTGGTAGCCGAATCATCGACGGGGACCTTGACGACAATAATTTCTCCCTGTTTCCCGGTATAACGGCCATCGGCGCCTTGCGCTGTCGCGACAGAACCTGGAAGAAGGTCGAGGAACAGGCAACCGGCGAACAGAATGGCGATGCCCAATACCCACCCTGCCGGCATGGTACCTGGTGCGTGATGCAGATACACCACCGGCTTCATCGATAAAACCGCCCCCCGGACACTTGAGAAATCAGTTCTTCGACGCGCCGATTCACCGCACTGAAGGGGTCCATGCAGAGAATGGTTTCTTCCCAATAGCCGTTCAGCTTCAGATACGTCCAATCGACCGTATAGGACCGATTCTTGGCACGAGCGAACCGGATGAAGTCCCCACGAACCTTGGCCCTTGTCGTTTGAGGTGGAGTGGACATCGCTCGCTGGACAGCCTCCTCTTCGACGACTCGTTCGATGAGACCCCGAGATTCCATCAGATAATACAACCCTCTCGTCCGCTTCACGTCATGGAATTGCAAATCAAGAAGGAACACTCTTGGGTCGTCCCACCCGCAATCCTTCTTATCCACGTAGGATTGGATCAAATGTTTCTTCGTGATCCAATCGACCTGATGGATGAGTTGCATCGGATCTTC
This sequence comes from Nitrospira sp., assembly GCA_030123625.1. Lineage (NCBI taxonomy): Bacteria > Pseudomonadati > Nitrospirota > Nitrospiria > Nitrospirales > Nitrospiraceae > Nitrospira > Nitrospira sp. The sequence continues at coordinate 3,163,302 of CP126121.1, read as the reverse complement.
TTCAAGCCGCTGAAGCATCCGTTCCCACTTCTCCCACACATCGTCGAGGAGGGGATCATGCGCCTGTTGATGTAAATACTCTCTGGCCCTCTTGAGATAGGTCAGTTGAATTTCAATGGCGGTCATCTGTCTGCCGTCATCGAGTTTCACTTTTTTCTTCAATGTCGGATCCCGCGAGACTTCTCGGATCGCCTTGACGGGATCCTCCAGTTCCAACCCATGGACCGTATACCCTTCTTCAATCATCGACAAGACGAGCGCGGCCGTTCCCACTTTGAGGTAGGTGGCATACTCCGACATGTTGGAATCCCCGACGATGATATGGAGCCGCCGATACCGTTCGGCGTCCGAATGGGGCTCGTCGCGGGTATTGATGATGCTTCGGGAAGACGTTGTCGACGATGATGTCTTCTCGTGGATATGTTGCGCGCGCTGAGAGACGAAATATTGCGGCTTTCCGGATACTTTTAATACTTTGCCAGCCCCGCTGAACACCTGCCGGGTCACGAAAAATGGGATCAATTGTTCGGTGACTTTCCAGAAATCGACATCGCGCCGCATGAGGAAGTTTTCATGGCATCCGTAGGTATTCCCCAGAGAATCCGTGTTATTCTTGAAAATATAGATTTCTCCGGACAACCCTTCCTCTCGAAGCCGCTCCTCCGCTGCAGGCAAACAGGCTTCCAGCAATCGCTCGCCCGCTTTATCGTGCACCACGAGGTCAAGGATGTTGTCACACTCCGGCGTCGAGTATTCAGGATGGCAACCGGTGTCTTGATAAAACCGGGCTCCGTTGACCAAGAAGGCGTTCGATGGCCAGCTGTTCGGGATCAGTCCTTCAAAGATGTACCCCAGGACTTTCTCCATGGGGAGATAGATACGGCCGTTAGGTGAAAAAATGAGGCCGTATTCGTTCTCGAGGCCGAATATCCGTTGTTTCATAGGACCGGCAGACGTCATGATGGCCTTCAGACAGATTATACGCCGCTTTTTAAATCTTCAACAAAGGAAGCCTCTATGGAGGGCAGAGTCAAGGAATGAGGATGTGTCGAACGTCCGTGATCAATAACCGCCGAAACTTTCTGCCGGTACGAGTCCGGTCCAAGACCGCGACTTCTAACCCTTCCGGCTGCAGCTTTTGATTGGCCGTCTGCTCCAGCGCCGCAACACACAGCTTCAACGCAGCGTCCAGGGGCGGAATCTGGCCGGGGCTTTTTTCTTTCAACAGGGTTTGTACCGCTTCAGACCTTCCGCCGATCACCGCAAAGTTCTTCTCGTCGATGATGCTGCCGTCGAACGAAATACGGAAGATTTCGTTCGAGTGATGATCGGTGCCGGCCTGCACTACGAGAATCTCAACCTCAAGCGGTTTCATTTCCTGGCTGAACACGGTCCCCAGGCTTTGCGAATACCCGTTTGCGAGCGAGCGGCCGGTCACATCTTCCCTGCTATACATGAATCCTCTCAGATCGGCGTGGCGGATACCCGCCTTTCGAAGGTTTTCAAACTCGCTGTACTTACCGGCTCCCGCAAACGCGATGTTATCGTAGATTTCCGAAACCTTGTGCAGCGAGGCGCTCGGATTATCCGCCGTCAACAGAATGCCGTCGATATACTCCATCGCGATGATCGAGCGGCCTTTGGCGATCCCCTTCTTGGCATACTCAGCCTTATCCTGCATCATCTGTTCGGGGGATACGTAATAGGGCATCGGCATGATTACGTCTCCCTTGAACGGCGTGCGGTCATCATCTCGTCATACACAGCTCTCAGTTTGTCATCGGAGACATCGGTGATGCCCTGAGCGGTCACAAACTTGGCGGTCGGATAGATGCCTCGTATCAGGTCCGGTCCGCCCGTACCGACATCATCATCCGCGGCATTATAGAGCGACAACAAAGCCAACTTGAGCGCGTCCTGCTCGGAAAGACCTCTCCGAAAATGCTCGCGCATCGTGTTACGGGCATCTTTTCCACCGGAACCGATCGCATGGTAATCCGACTCTTCGTACCGTCCGCCGGTGATGTCGTACTTGAAGATGCGGCCCTCGGCTCGTTTCACGTCATACCCGGTGTACAACGGCATGACGACCAGTCCCTGAAACACCATCGGAAGATTGGCCTTGACCATCTGCCCAAGTTTATTGGCCTTCCCTTCACAGGAGAGCGGCATGCCTTCGAGTTTTTCATAATGTTCCAACTCGGTCTGAAATAACTTGGCCATCTCGATGCAGGGACCGGCCGCCCCCGCGATCGCCATGGCCGACCAGTCGTCAATCTTGAAGACTTTTTCGATGCGGCGATCCGCGATCTGAAACCCTTCCGTGGCTCGGCGGTCTCCGGCGATCACGACACCCTGCTGATACTTGAGCGCCAGCACCGTCGTGGCGGAGGGTACGGCGACCGGCCCAACGGCGCGCATCTGGTCGTGAACCGCCGCCGTTCCGTGGCTTCGCAAGGCCAACTCAGGATGATGTGTTGAGACAAAGTCAAAAAAACTGGATCCGTCGTGGTCGGGAAGGTAGGGCAGCTTCATCGTGGTCTTAGCAGGATGCTGAAAAAGTCCGCCAGCAGCGTTCTCGCGTCGCTCAGAGGCTCAACGTACCACCGGGCATGAGCTGCTAAGAGCAGCTCGGGGCGGGTGGGTGAAAAAGAATAGGCCTCGCCTTTCAGACACTGGGCGCTCACCGACTCGCTCGCCTCGCGGCGAAGCCGAGGGCGCCCGTCCGCAGACGTGACGCTCATTATTCTTCGCGTCGCGGACCTCGCTGCGGCCTTGCTTGCGGAGAGGCGCGTCTTGGCGCGCCGGGGCCGGGCGGGTGAGAACAGCGGCCTTTTTGAGCATCCTGAAGTTATGCTGGCGTTAACCTCGAACGGAACGGCGTGCCATATTTTTGGCATGATGAATTGGGTTTTTCCGCTGTTTCTCGGAATCACCATTTCGTCAAACCTTGAGTTTTTCGATCAGGGCATCGACCGAATCGGTCGTATCGAGCAACTCTCGTGTCAATGTCTGCGTCCCTCGATGGGGGTCCATCAGAGGCACCTTCTTGATCGTCGTATTGCCGATGTCGAACAGCACCGACGTCCAACTGGCCCCGTACAACGCCTTGGCAAACTTACTGACACACCGCCCGCGAAAATAGGCCCTGGTACCCGTCGGTGGATTGAGCTCCGCTCGTTGAATATCGTTTTCCTCGACAATCCGCTCGATGAGGCGACTGCGCTCCAGCGTATAGAACAACCCCTTGTCCGGACGGACATCATGATATTGGAGATCCATCAGCCTCATTCGGGGATCATCCCATCCGCAGCCTTTACGTTCCATGTAGGACTCGATCATGTGACGTTTGGCGACCCAATCCAACTCGTTCTCCAATAACCGTGGATCGCGATCGAGCCGATTCAACACATCCTCCCAGCGGAGCAACACATCATGAGTGGTAGGGCTATGATCCTGCGAAGCAAAAAACGTCTTGGCGGCGCTCAGGTACGCCCGCTGGACGGCAAGAGCCGTGGTAGGCCTTCCACCGGTCAGTTTCACGGTTTCTTTCACATCCAGATCGCGGGACACTTGCTTGAACGCGCGAACCGGCTCGTCCAGTTCGAACTCAGGCAGATCGGCTCCTGACTCAAGCAAATCCAGGACGATGTCCAACGTTCCCACCTTCAGGTAGGTGGAGAGTTCCGCCATGTTGGCGTCGCCCGTGATGACATGGAGCCTCCGAAATCTTGCCGCATCGGCATGCGGTTCGTCCCGTGTATTGATGATGGGCCGTTTGACCATCGTGTTGAGGTCCATGAGGCATTCAAAAAAGTCGGCGCGCTGCGAAATTTGATATTCCGCCGGGCTGGTCTGATTCTCAGCTCCGACTTTTCCTGCCCCGGCGAAGATCGGTCGTGTGACAAGGAACGGCGTCAACACTCGCGCGATCTTGTCGAACGGCACGGAGCGCGAAACTAAATAGTTTTCGTGATATCCATAGCTGTTGCCCTTGCCGTCGGAGTTATTCTTGTACAGGACATACTGTTCGCATCCCCTCACCCGGGCCATTTCATGAAGGCATGCAGCAAGAATACGCTCTCCGACTCGTTCGAACGCCACAACCTCCCTGGCATTCGAACACTCCGGCGTCGAGTACTCCGGATGAGCGCCATCGACATATAAGCGTCCCCCGTTCGCCAACACCTTGTTCAGTTGCCGATTATAATCGGGATTGGGACGTTCCCGCTCGCCGTCAACTTCAAATCCCCTGGCATCTAAAAGGGGATTTTCGTTCTCGTAATCCCACAGAGCCCCAGGAGCCGGGAGTCTCGGGTAATGTCCGATCACGGCGAATGAGCCCGACACAGGGTCTATTGCAGATGGATCTTTTGCCGCGATGCCGAACTCGGTTTCAGTGCCGAGCACGCGCATGCAATTCGTGGATGTGTGATCTGACATAAGGATCGTTACAGGTAGTGACCGGTACTGATAGTTTCAATCTGCCGATGTTCGGTGGGCCCACCACTGATGGTTCGAATATGAATGATCTTCTCGCCCTTCTTGCCGGCGACTTTCGCCCAATCGTCAGGATTGGTCGTATTGGGAAGGTCCTCGTGTTCCTTGAACTCCTCACGGATGGCGCGGATCAAGTCGTCCGGTCGCAGGCCGGCTCCCTCCGACGCGATCACGCGCTTCACGGCAAATTTTTTCGCGCGCGAAACGATTCCTTCAATCAGGGCACCGCTAGCAAAGTCGCGGAAGTACAGGACTTCCTTTTCGCCGTTGGCATAGGTCACTTCAATGAACTTATTTTCTTCACTGGCTGCATACATGGTCTCAACCGTCAGGGCCGTCAATCGATCGACCAGAGCGTGTCGATCGCCTCCATGCCGTTCCAGGTCTTCGGCGGCAAAAGGGAGATCCGTCGAGATGTACTTCGAGAAAATGTCACGAGCAGCCGTGGCATCCGGTCGCCCCACTTTGACCTTAACGTCCAACCGGCCGGCGCGGAGTACCGCGGGATCGATCAAATCTTGGCGGTTGCTGGCCCCAATGACGATGACGTTGCGCAATCGTTCGACTCCATCGATCTCGGAAAGAAACTGGGGAACAATCGTCGACTCGATATCCGAGGAGATCCCTGTCCCACGGGTTCTGAAGAGCGCATCCATCTCATCGAAAAATACGATCACCGGATGACCGTCCTCGGCCCGCTCTTTCGCCTTCTTAAATACCTCACGCACCTGGCGCTCCGACTCCCCGACATATTTATTGAGCAATTCTGGGCCTTTCACATGAAGAAAGTAGCTCCGAATTTCTTTGCCCGTCCGATGGCCTAATTTCTTGGCGATCGAATTAGCGACGGCTTTGGCGATCAACGTCTTCCCGCAACCCGGTGGACCATAGAGTAGGACCCCTTTCGGTGCGCTGAGTTTATACTCGGAGAACACGTGTGGATGCAGGAACGGAAGTTCGACGGCATCGCGCACCTGTTCCAATTCCTTCTGAAGACCTCCGATGTGCTCATAATCGACATCCGGAACTTCTTCCAACACGAGCTCTTCTGCTTCGGATTTCGGCAATTTCTCGATGACGTACCCGGAACGAGGATCATATAACAGATGATCCCCCACACTTAACCGCTCAGCGAGCAGCGGCTCGCCGAGCTCGGCCACCTTCTCCTCATCAAAATGAAGAGTGACCAATGCCCGCCCACCTTCCAGCACGTCTTTGAGTCGAACCACCTCTCCCTGACTGTCGAATCCTTTGACCTCGATCACATTGAGCGCCTCATTCAGGACCACTTCTTGTCCCTTCCGCAACTCATGGCGCTTGATCGAAGGATGAAGGCTGACCTTCATTTTTCGTCCTGACACATAGACATTTCCGGTACCGTCCGCATTCATGCTGGAAAAAATGGCATACGCCGACGGCGGCGCCGTCAGTTTTTCAACCTCGGTACGCAGTGCCTCGATCTGGGCCTTCGCTTCTTGCAGCGTGGCCACGAGTTTTTCGTTCTGCTTATTGGCCTGATCGAGTTGGTAGCGTGATTGGTAAAGCCGACGGATTTCTTCCTCCATCGACTGAATCTGAACGCGAAGCTTGTCCATTTCGCGTGCGTGTTCGTCGTTCTTGTGAATCATCTCCCCATTTCCCTCAGACAGCCGCTTCGTAATCTTCTTGACGGAATCTCGGAGGGACCGGAGTCGATTTGGCTGACCCTTGCTTTCCGCCATATCGGGACGACACGAATAGCTCGCGACATCAAGCGTACACGCGGATAATCTGGTAATCGGATTCTAACACCCGACCTAGGGGTGGTCAACTCCACCGAATGATCTCGCGCGAGATCACCCTCGCCGTGCAACGCCGTCTCACGTTTCCAGAGCATGTTTGAACTCTCGGACGGCTTCGCCGATGTCATCACGAGACAACAGCGCTGCGATCACGGCAACCCCGTGAGCGCCGGTTCGGCGAACGTCGCGTACTCGTTCGCAAGTGATTCCTCCAATGGCTAGCACCGGGATGGACGATTGGCGGCAGACATCGGCAAGCAGATGCAGCCCAAGCGGGGGTCCGAACGGACGCTTCGACGGAGTTTCAAAGATAGGACCAAACACGACATAATCGGCACCGTCTTGATTCGCACGTCGCACATCCTCGACCGAATGGGTGGAGATTCCGATCAATCGACGTGGTCCAATCAGCTGTCGCACAAGGATGGGAGACAGACTGTCGGATCGAAGATGCACGCCGTCAAAATTCAGTGCCATCAGCAGATCAACGCGATCATTGACGATCAAAGGAACGGCGTACGATGCCGTGATCGACCGGATTTCATGCGCCAGCGGAAGCAATTCGCGGGTGGATAGATCCCGTTCCCGCAACTGTACAGCAGGCAACCCGGCGCCGACCGCCTGACGGATAAGAGAGGGAAGAGATCGATCGCCTGCTTGGGTTCTGTCAGTGACGAGCAGCAGGCGAAAATCTACCGGAGGCATCGGTGGGGAACTGAGGTTAGAGTGCTGAGTTCATCAAGAAACTCACCGAAAGCTGTATGGCTGTTCCGCTCTTCTCGACCATACTCAAAACTCAGCACTCAACACGCACGACTGTTTCAGAGCATCCCTTCAATCGGGCTACTGGCCGTCGCATAAAGTTTCCTGGGAATGCGACCGGCCTTGTAAGCCAGACGACCGGCATGGACCGCATGTTTCATCGCTTCCGCCATGGCAAGCGGATCCTGCGCACCGGCAATGGCCGTATTCATGAGCACCGCATCGGCGCCGTATTCCATCGCCAAGGCTGCGTCCGACGCGGTTCCGACACCGGCATCCACGATAATCGGCACCTTGACGGTTTCCATGATGATTTTCAGGTTGTACGGATTACGGATGCCGAGCCCGGATCCGATAGGTGCAGCCAAAGGCATGACCGCCGGACATCCGATATCCACGAGCTTCTTCGCGACAATCGGATCGTCATTCGTGTACGGAAGGACGATAAATCCTTCCTTGATGAGGATCTTGGCCGCTTCGATCAAACCGGCCGTATCCGGGAACAACGTCCTCTCGTCACCGAGCACTTCCAGCTTTACCAAATCGGAAACACCTGCCGCGCGAGCCAAGCGTGAGTATCGTACCGCATCCTCCACGGTATAGCATCCGGCTGTGTTGGGCAGAATCGTGTATTTCTTCGGGTCGATGTAATCCAGCAGATTGTCCCTCGATCGATCGGTGATATTCACCCGACGAACCGCGACTGTCACGACATCGGCACCGGACGCTTCAATGGCCTTTTGCGTCTCGACAAAGTCTTTATATTTTCCCGTTCCAACCCATAACCGGGATTTGAATTCATGCCCCGCAATCACCAGCCGATCGTCCGTCATCGTAATCCTCTGGGGAATATATTTACGGAGCCACAAACCGTAGGCTCCTCTAAGCAGACTCTAACGGGCTCAATCCTTTGCAGCGGTGCCGCCGCCGATAAACCCGAGAATCTCGACCCGATCCCCGTTGCTAAGCTGGCGTTGATCAAACGTCGCCTGATCGAGAATTTCGAGATTCAGCTCCACGGCCACCCGCTCCGTTCGTATGTCCAGGTCTTGCAACAGATCGGCGACCGTTGCTCCGCTGCGCCAGGTCCGTGCCTGCCCGTTCACGTGGATATGGATTGCATCCTCCACGTCTGTCATCCTATGGGACCGGAATTCTCCTTGTCAACAAAGTGTCTCTTGCCTGAAAGGCCGAAGACACCGCACAATACACCTCCAAGGTCCTACGCATGAAGGAGAACAATCAACGACTGGCTGGACTCTTCCGATCGATGGCTGATCTCCTGTCATCTCAACGGGCGAACCCTTATCGAGTGCGGGCTTATCGGCGGGCTGCGGATGCTCTGCTTGCCGTCGATGAGGATGTGGCGATCCTGGCTGAACGCCAAGAACTTGAAGATATCGAGGGTATTGGAACCGATCTGGCGAAAAAGATTGAGGAGTTTCTTGAGACTGGGACCATCCGCGCTTACGAGGAGCTTCAGACCCCGCTTCCGGCAGAGGTCAGAAGTTGGGCAACTCTCCCGGGACTCTCCGAATCCCTCGTGGCCTATATGTACTTCCGACTCGGCATACGGACGCTTCCCGATCTCGATCAGCTCATTCAATCTCACCTGCTTCGAACCCTGCCGAGTTTCTCCGGATCAGAGGAGCATTTGTTGCAAGCTGTGCGACAACGGATCCACAATCACGAGCTTTAGCAGATTACCACCAGAATAACTTCAGGATGCTCAAAAAGGCTGAGGCGAGCGAGTCGGTGAGCGCCCAGTGTCTGAAAGGCGAAGCGTATTCTTTTTCACCCGCCCGCCCCGAGCTGCTCTTAGCAGCTCATGCCCGGTGGTACGTTGAGCCTCTGAGCGACGCGAGAACGCTGCTGGCGGACTTTTTCAGCATCCTGTTAGGAACTCTTGAGTTCTTTGAAGATCTTCCAGCTCTTCAGCAGTTCCACCGCCTTCTGCAGCTGGACATCCTGCTCAAGTGAGAGTTCCCCTCCCACTTCAGCCGGTGACGACTGTGGAACTGTGCCGTTCTTCGGATTTGCCTCCTCAAGAAACTTTCCACTCGGCGGCGAAGCATCTTTTCCTGTCGGTGGTTTGACGGCTTTCCCCTCCTGGTCCTTTTCAGCCGGCTTCCCGTCGGCCTTGGCGAGGACCGGCGTCGTCAGCTTCACGACAATATCAGGAGTAATCCCGGTCGACTGGATCGACCGACCTTTTGGCGTATAGTACTTCGCGGTCGTGAGACGAAGCCCCGAACCATCACCGAGGGCCAAGATCGTCTGCACCGACCCTTTTCCGAAGGAAGTCGTCCCAACCACGACGGCCCGCCCCCAATCTTGCAGTGCCCCGGCTACGATCTCCGACGCACTCGCCGATCCCTCGTTGACGAGAATGATGACCGGAAGGTCTTCCAGTTGATCCTTGGACTTCGCGAACCATTCGTCCTTTTTCCCTTCCCGGCTCTTGGTATACACAACCAGCTTCCCGCTGGGAAGAAATTGTTCGGACACATCGACGGCCGCGGTCAGCAAGCCGCCTGGATTGTTTCGCAGATCGAGAATGGTTCCTTGGACCTTCTGTTCCTTGAATTGTTTGATTGCTTTTGAAAGATCACGTCCGGTCGCTTCCTGAAATTGAGTCAGCCGAACATAGCCCAGATTGTCGATGACCTTCGACTTCACGCTTTCAATTTTGATGGTATCCCGAACGAGGGTAAACACCAAGGGGTCCGTTGCTCCATCCCGTTGAATAGTGAGATTGACCTTGCTGCCTTTCGGTCCGCGCATTTTCTGGACGGCATCCATCAAGGTCAGATCCTTCGTGGGGTCATCGTTGACTTTAATGATGAAATCGCCGGCTTTGATTCCGGCTCGATGTGCAGGGGTGCCTTCGATCGGCGCGATCACGGCCAGCCGATTGTCCTTCACACCGATTTGAATGCCGACTCCGCCGAACTCCCCCCTGGTTTCGACCTGCATTTCCTTATACATCTCTGGGGTCATATACGCTGAGTGCGGATCAAGCGTCGACAGCATGCCGCGAATGGCCCCTTGAATAAGGTCCTTCGGCTTCGTCTCATCGACATAGTGCTTTTGAACCTGATTCAAGACTTCGGAGAAGGTCTTGAGCTCTTCATACGTTTCACCGGCATGACCGGTTCGCTCCCAGCCTTTCCCGATGATCACTCCGCAGAGCAGGGCGAGTGCGATCATCGGTCCGACCACCCAAGACTTCCGCCGCGGCTGCTGTTCCATAATCTTCACATCCCTTCTTTCCTGCGTTACTGAACGCTCAGGCTCGACACCGACAATGCGCGCTTTATCGTTTTGCCAGCCAGTGGAGCGGATCAACTGGCTCGGCCCCTTCGCGCAACTCGAAGTATAAAGTATTTTCTCCAATCATGCCCGTGTCTCCTGTCTCTCCGATCGGTTGGCCTTCGGTTACTTGCTCCCCCGCTTTGGCCAGAATCTTGGACGCATGCGCATACAGAGAAAAAAATCCGTTGGCGTGATCTAGGATTATAACGAGTCCGTATCCTTTCAACCAGTCCGCATAGACGACGCTTCCGGCCATGACGGCATGGATCACGCTTCCCTCTGTGGTTCGGATTTCGATGCCTTTGCGTTGGACATAGGTATTGAATGTGGGATGTTTCTGACGCCCGAAGTACGACACGACTTTTCCATCGGCCGGCCAAGGCAGTGTGCCTCTCACCCCGTGAGCCAAGGGTGAAGACGCCGGAGGGTGCAAAGCCATGGCACGCCGGCGCGTTTCCAAATCATGCAACAAGCCATCCACTCGCGAGGCAGAACGCTGTAGTTCTTCGACCGCGCGATTATAGGAATCTTTTTCATGTGTGATTTTCGCCAGATAAACCTTTTTCTCCTTCTGAAGCACTCGAATGTCGGCCAGCTTCTTCTCGATGTTGAGCTTGAAGGCGACCAGTACGGCTCTGGCCTCGGTGCGCTGACGCTCGGCCTGTTCCATCCGCTCCATATCGGCTCGAAATGTCTCCAACAGTTCATAGTCCTTGTGCGAAACGGCAGAGAGGTATTGCCCTCGACGCTGGAAATCACTGTATGAGTCCGCCGTTAAGAGAGCCTTCACGCGCCCAAACCGTCCTTCCATGTACTGTACGCGAAGCCGGGCAAGAATGGCCTCACGCCGTGCATCAATGCTGGTTCGCATCGCCATCAGCCGATCTGTAATTTCTTCAATCTCCCGATCTTTCTGTCGCAGTTTCCTGCTGATCTCATGATGGTCCTGACGATGATGGACCAGCCCTTCGTCCAGAGATTGGATGCCTTGCAAAACCGATTCTCTTTTTTTTTCTGCTTCATCGGCCCGTTTCCGTTTTTCCTCGATCTTGTCCTTCAGCGTCTCAAGCGTCTTTCTCTCACGCTCAATTTTTTCGGAGATCGGATCATTCGCCGCACCCGCCACCGATGCCCATTCTCCTCCTACCGCAAGACCACAGAGGAGGATGACGAAGAAGATTCTCATGCCCGCCCTTCCCCGACACGAAGAAGCGACACGACGCTACCGGCAAAGCCGAGCCCCATTCCCACCATGATGAGCGCCAGACACACCGAGAGAGGAAAGAACGAGATCATACCTTCGATCCCGCTGAAACGGCCTGTCAGTTGGATCTGCTGCCGGAACAGTTCAAACGCGAACTTGAGGATTCCCAACGACAGCGCGCTCCCACAGGCTCCGAGCACGGCTCCTTCGAGGAAATATGGAATACGGATGAACGTGCGCGTGGCTCCAATCGAGCGAAGAATTTCAATCTCCTCCCGTCTGGCCAACAGCGCAAGCCTGATCGTATTCCCGATAATCGTCACCGCGGCTGCAGAAAGGAGGATACCAACCCCGATCGCCGCCAGCTCGATATATCCGATCAGTTCGGCCAATAGACTGAGCCATTCTTGATTATAGTCCACCTTGGCGACGCCTTCCATTGTTTGCACTCGTTCGACCCAGCTTTTCATGGCGTCCGGAGACCGGAAGCTCGACGCAAGCGTCACCACGAACGAGGCCGGGAGCGGGTTTTCGCCAAGCCCCTCGAGCAAGTGAGACTCACTGGGGAATTGAACTCGAAATTCTCCCAGCGCCTGTTCTTTCGAAATAAAGAGCAACCCGTCAACCATACGATCGGTCCTAAGTCTTCGCTCCAATTCCTGAATTTTTTTGCCGGGAAGTCGATCATCCAAATAAACCATGACCTTGACATCTTCTTGGAGCGACCCCGCTGCATTTCGTAGATTCACATAGAGCAACAGAAAGATGCCCACACAGGCCAAGGCAAACGCCGTAGTCAGAACGGCGACGATCGTCGTCGTGCGATTGGTCCGCATGTTGGCCCATGCTTCGCGAACGAGATAAAATAGTCGCCTCATACTCCGACCCCTTGCCCAATCCGCCGTTCGGACAATAACACCCCTTGCACCAAGGTGATCACCCGCCGATTCACGTGATTCAAGACATGAGGGTCGTGCGTCGCGACGAGCACGGTCGTCCCTCGGGCATTGATCAATTTGAACAACTCCATAATCTCTCTTGTACGTTCCGGGTCGAGATTGCCTGTGGGTTCGTCGGCCAAAAGCACCACCGGCCCATTGACGATCGCCCGCGCAATGCACACACGCTGCTGCTCTCCCGTGGAGAGATTGTTCGGCAACTGATCTTTTTTATGATCGACATCGACCGCGCGCAATGCCTCGGTGACTTTACGGCGGATATCTTTCTCGGAGGCACCTTGAACGATCAACGGAAGCGCCACATTGTCGAAGACGGATTTCTTCGGCAAGAGACGAAAGTCTTGAAAGACCGCGCCGGCCTTCCGTCGAAGATAGGGAATCTCGGTCGGTCTCATCTTCGTGACATTCCTACCGTGAACGAAAATCTGACCTTCGTCCGGCTGCTCCTCACCGATCAGCATGCGCAAGAGGGTAGACTTCCCGGCCCCGCTCGCTCCCATGAGCAGGACGAACTCTCCCTTCTCGATCTCGAGCGTGACATCGGACAGCGCGGCTTTTCGATCATGCCATTTGGACACATGGATGAGTTGGATGATGGCATCCATGGAAACCCCTTGGAGAAAGGCTGAACTCTGCCTTACTCGCCGACGTCAAACGCGTTCTGAAGATGTTCGATCCGTCCTTGGTCGGAGGATTTCCCCTGGACCAACACCACATCGAATCGGCACGCCTTATCGGACCAATGCCGTTGCGCTAAATACTGCGCGGCCAGTTTCGTCAGCTTCACCCGCTTGCGATGATCCACCGCCAGCAAAGCCCCGCCGAAGGCTTCCGTGGTCCTACCTTTGACCTCGATAAAGACCACAACACCTTGGTCTTCCGCCACAAGATCCAATTCGCCGAGAACAGTCCGTACGTTGCGATCGAGAATTCGATAACCCTTGGCCACCAGGAACTGTTCGGCCTGCATTTCGCTGGCTTGGCCGAACTGATGGCGCGGGTCGGAAATGGTCATGCGCTTACTGTTCGAACACTGTGAGGATCATCTGTCCCCACTCCTTTTGGCGGCGATGATCACCTCTTGCACCGGCATGAACGTTCGACGGTGAATGGAGCATGGGCCGTGGCGCGCCAATCGCCGCAGATGTCCTGTCGTACAATACCCCTTATGCGAGAGGAAATCATATTCGGGGAACATTTCATGATACATCGCCATGAGACGATCCCTCGTGACTTTGGCGACGATGGAGGCAGCGGCGATCGAGAGGGAAAGCGAGTCTCCCTTAATGATAGGCTGTACAGAGATTCTGATCCCGGGAAGAGCCACGGCATCAATGAGGAGATAATCAGGGGAAGGCGCCAATTGATCGATGGCTCGCCGCATCGCTAGCCGGGTCGCTTCTAGAATATTGAACCGATCGATCTCACCGACGTCCGCCGATCCGATTCCCACCCCCAGGGCTTGCTCAAGAATCGCGACATACAATCGGTCTCGCTTTCCTTCAGAAAGTTGCTTGGAATCATCGACACCTAAGAGACGACATCGGGTCGGTAAGACGACAGCGGCGGCGACGACCGGACCTGCTAATGGACCGCGTCCGGCTTCATCGATACCGGCGATACGACGATACCCACGCAGCCGGGCTGTCCGTTCGAACTCTTCGGTGGGTCTATCATACATCCCTTCGCCGATCATGCCATCGCATTGTCGTGAGGGAACACATACATGAAAGCAATCTAGGCCGTGACGGCCTCCTCCTCAGAAGCCGTCGGTTGTGTCGACGGCTTACTCTCTCCCACAAACTCGCGCTCTTCGACCTTCGCGAATCTCCCTTTTTTGCCGCGCAGATAGTACAGCTTCGCGCGCCGAACGCGCCCCTGCCGAACCACATCGACCTTGGAGACGATGGGAGAATGTACGGGGAAAATCCGTTCGACTCCGACTCCGTACGAAAGTTTTCGGACCGTAAACGTTTCGGTATTCAAACTTCCCTTGCGCGCGATGACGGTGCCTTCATAGACTTGAATACGTTCTTTCTCACCTTCGACGACTTTGACATGGACCCTGACGGTATCCCCGATCTCAAAGCTTGGCACTGATTTTTTCGTCAACGACCGCTGAATTCGCTCCAACTGATTCATGGACTTAACCCTCCTCCCGGCGTGATGTCGGGGCCGTCAAAAGGCCTTCGCTCATCAATTCATCCAATAACTGTTGATCTTCCTTCGTGAATATCCGATCCTTCAAAAGATCGGGGCGTCGCATATAGGTGCTGCGCAACGCTTGTTTTCGACGCCACAACCGAATGGCCTCATGATGGCCCGAGAGTAAGACATCGGGCACACCGATTCCTCCGATTTCTGCCGGCCTCGTGTACTGCGGATACTCCAGCAACGCATCGGAAAACGATTCTTCCAAGACAGAGCTTGGATCGCCCAAGACGCCGGGAACGAGCCTTGCCGCCGCATCGATCAATATGAGCGCCGGCAATTCGCCGCCGGTCAACACATAATCTCCGAGTGAAACTTCCTCCGGAGCCAATGTCAGACGGACGCGCTCATCCACTCCCTCATAGTGCCCGCACAGAATGACGATTCGGCGACGTTCACCCGCCAACTGCTGGGCATAGCCTTGTGTAAAAGGCCGCCCGTGAGGAGTTGGAAACATCATCCGAATGTCGTCACCGTTTGCCTTCGCTTCATTCCGAAGCGCGGCAACCGCAAGAAGGATCGGCTCGGCCTTCATGACCATGCCGGCCCCGCCTCCATACGGCATATCATCGACGACTTTGTGGCGATCCGCCGTGAAGTCCCGCAAATTATGCACCTTCACGGTGAGAAGCCCTTTTTCTTGGCCTCGTTTGAGCATGCTGTGAGCCAAGACCGGAGCGAACATCCCGGGGAATAGTGTCAGCACATCGAACCTCAACATGCTAATCACCTAATCCGTCGATCAACCGGACGATCATTTTCCGAGCCGTCAGGTCGACGGTACGAACCAGTTCTTTCGCGGCAGGGATCAAGATTTCTTTGGCTCCTTGTCGAACAACAAACAGAGAATTTCCCGGCAAGTCCCAGACCTCCTCCAGCACCCCCATCGGCTGGTTCTCCTCGCTGAAGACGGCAAGACCGATCAGATCGCACTCATAGTACTGACCATCCGGAAGCCCGGGCACAGCTCCACGAATAGTCTGGATGAATCCACCTCGCCAGTGACTCGCATCCTCCGGCGTCGTCAAACCGGTGAATCCAAGAATAAATTCAGCCCCCACCCGCCTCACATGGGTGACGCTGGTCTCAAGAGTCTGGCCGTTCTTCGCACGGAGACTCACGCTCCTCAACCCCTCAAATCGGCCTGGGACATCGGACAGCGGCCGAACCTTTACCTCTCCCTTGACGCCAAAGGGCCGCTCGATCCGTCCCACCGTCACGGTTTCCGGTTGATTCACCATCGAGACATCAGGATGTCGCAGGCGCTTTTTTCTGCGCGGCTTTTTCGGCCTCAAACTGCGTCCAGACTCCGGCTCTGCGCAACAACGTCCGCACGGTCACCGTGGGTTGAGCACCGTGTCTCAGCCAAGTCAGAACACGTTCCTGCTTCAACTCCGGCACGCCCGCTTCTTTCAACGGGTCAAAAATTCCAAGAATTTCCAGGAATCGCCCGTCGCGCGCTTTTCGTGAATCAGCCGCTACCACCCGATACATCGGTCGTTTGTGCCTTCCCGTTCGAGCGAGTCTCAAATGTACAGCCACAACTGTCCTCCTTGTGAAAATGCGGTTGAGGTTAAGGCTGAGGCTTAGGAGAGAAGCCGCTTTCAATCTCGGTCTCAACCTTGACCTTCACCTATTGCATCACATCGATCTCATGAGCTGGGCGAGCTGTCGGCGCCCTCCCGCACCAGCCATGGCTTTTGCCAACTTCTTGGCGGACAAAAACTGCTTGATGAGACGATTCACATCCTGCACCGTCGTGCCGCTGCCACGGGCGATCCGTTTCTTCCGGCTTCCATTGATGATGGTATGATCGCGACGTTCCCGCGGAGTCATTGAATCGATCACGGCGATTACACGGCCGATCTCCCGCTCCGGCTTGTCGCCTTCGATCGCATGCTTGAGTTTTTGCCCGCCTGGGAGCATGCCAAGAATCTGCTCGAACGAGCCCATGCGGTTCATCTGGCCGAGCTGAGTCCGAAAATCTTCCAGGGTGAAGGTATTGGTGGTGAGCCGCTTCTGAGCTTCCTCCGCCTGCTCCCGAGTGATGCTTTCTTGGGCTTTCTCAATGAGCGACAACACGTCGCCCATCCCAAGGATACGGGAAGCCATCCGGTCCGGATGAAACGGCTCCAGTGCATCCAGCTTTTCCCCGACACCAAGAAATTTGATGGGCTTGCCGGTTGCGGCCCGGATCGACAAGACCGCCCCTCCGCGTGCGTCCCCTTCAACTTTTGTCAGAATAATACCGGTCAATCCGACCTTTTGATCAAACTGCCCGGCCATGGTGACCGCATCCTGCCCGGTCATCGCGTCGGCTACCAGCAACACCTCATGAGGAGACACGGATGCTTTCACGGCGACAAGTTCGTTCATTAACTCGTCGTCGATATGCAATCGACCTCCGGTATCCAGAATGATGAGATCAAAACCCTGATCGCGCCCTCGCTCTACACCCGCACGGCAAATATGCACCACATCCGACTGAGAAGCCTGAACGCGATCCGCACGGTGAACCTCCACTCCGAGATCCCGACCAAGGGCGCTCAGCTGCTCACCGGCTGCTGGACGACGCGGGTCGGCGGCAACCAACAGCACTCGCTTGCCCTGATTCTTAAACAGGCGCGCGAGCTTGCCGCTGGCGGTGGTCTTGCCGGCTCCTTGCAATCCAACCATCATCAGGATGGTCGGCGGCTTTGAGCTCAGGGCAAGCCCCGCCCGCTCATGCCCCATCATCGCTTTGAGCTCATCCCAGACGATTTTGACGACCTGATGTCCGGGAGTCAGGCTCTGGAGGACTTCCTGGCCCACGGCCTTTTGGCGGACGCGATCAATGAACTCCTTGACGATCTTAAAGTTGACGTCCGCTTCAAGAAGCGCAAACCGCACATCTTTCAGCGCTTCCGTGATATTCTGCTCCGTGAGCACACCCTGCCCTCGGAGCTTCTTCAAAATTTTCTCAAACTTATCGCTGAGCGCATCGAGCATGATGCCGCATCACCACAAAGAAAAAGGCCATCGAAGCCTGGCATCAGACCTCCGATCGCCTCGAAAATTCTGGAAAAAGAGCATCGGGGAGTGTATCGGACCAAGCTGGGCAAGTCAAGGCATCACAAGTCAGTAGTTTTATTGACATGCCGAAAACCTTCGGATATGGTGCCCTTCAGCCACCAAAGAATCACCGTACGGAAACCCATAAAGAAAGAAGAGTGGCCGCGTGAGAAAATCGCCCTGGGTGTTGCTCATCTTTGTGCTGATCGGAGGGCTTTTGGGTGGGATACTCGGGGAGATTCTTCACGTCATGGCACCTCAAGGCACTATTCAAAGCATTTTCGCGACGAACTTTAGCCCTGGCATCAATCCGCCGCTCACCATCGACCTTGTTCTGATCAAAATCGTCTTTGGATTCAACATTAAAGTGAATATTCTGAGCATCCTTGGAATGTTCATCGGGATCTACCTTTACAAACACGTCTAGCATTCTGAAGTGAGAAGGAAAACGACTGCCGTCTTTTCCACCGTCGGCCTGAAGCTTCTGTCGACGAAGTCCGATTCTTACTCCTTCGATTCTTATGACTTGGCGTTCAACGCTTGAAGCCGGAGCGATCGAATGTGATTGCGTAGCTCTGCAGCCCGTTCAAAGGCCAACTCTTTGGCGGCAGCTTTCATTTCCGACTCCAATCGTTCGATGAGCTGATCCGTTGATTCCGAACTCCCGTACGGTTCGATCGATTCAGCGACGAGATCCAACCGGACATAATCCATGTCGGCCACCGCATACTCAAGGGAAGGAATCCCTTTCGTAATACCGACCGGAGTAATCCCGTGGACTCGGTTATACTCGGCTTGGATCCCGCGGCGGCGGTTCGTTTCTTCGATCGCCTGCTTCATCGAATCCGTCACAACATCTCCGTAAAAAATGACCCGTCCTTCAAGATTGCGTGCGGCTCGTCCGGCTGTTTGAATCAGCGCGCGGTACGAGCGCAGATACCCTTCCTTATCGGCATCAAGAATGGCCACTAGGCTCACTTCGGGGAGATCGAGCCCTTCACGCAATAAATTGATGCCGACCAGCACGTCAAACGTCCCGCACCGGAGATCGCGGACGATTTCGGCTCGCTCAAGAGTCTTAATGTCGGAATGCAGATAGCGCACTTTGATTCCCAGGTCGTGATAATACTCGGTCAAATCTTCCGCCATGCGCTTCGTCAAGGTCGTAATCAGAACTCGCCCTCTCTTGGCCACTTCCGCACGTACCTGGCCAAGCAGGTGGTCTACCTGCCCTTTGGCCGGCACGACATCGATTGGCGGGTCCATGAGACCCGTTGGGCGAACGATCTGCTCAACCACATCACGGCCGGCATGTTCGAGCTCGTAGCGACCCGGTGTCGCGGACACATACACCACCTGATTGAGACAACTCTCGAACTCGGAAAACGTCAATGGACGGTTGTCGACGGCCGAAGGGAGTCGAAATCCATACTCCACCAACGTCCGTTTTCTGGAGTAATCTCCCTCATACATCCCGCCGACTTGCGGCACGGTCGCGTGAGATTCATCGACGATCAACAGAAAATCCTTTGGGAAATAGTCCAATAATGTGGGAGGAGGCTCACCCGACCTCCGTCCGCTGAGATGACGTGAGTAATTTTCGATCCCATGGCAATACCCCATGGCTCGGATCATCTCCAGATCGAACTTGGTGCGCTGTTCAAGCCGTTGAGCCTCCAGCAGCCGACCCGTCTTCCTGAACGAGGCCAAGCGTTCCTCCAATTCTTCCTCAATGCCGGTAATGGCCCGTTCATAGCGATCGGGGGCGATGAGGTAATGGGTATTCGGATAGATCGCGATTTTGGGAAGCCTGGCCAATGATTTCCCGGTGAGCGGATCGATCTCATGAATGGCATCCACAACGTCTCCGAACAGCTCGATGCGCACCGACTTGGCCTCAGACGAGGCAGGAAAAATCTCGATCACGTCCCCACGCGCCCGGAACGTCCCTCGATGAAAATCCACATCATTGCGCTCGTATTGGATTTCCACCAGTTTCGATAATATCCTTTCTCGCCTTGTTTCAACGCCCTCCTCCAAATAAATGAGCATGTCATGGTAGACCTCCGGTGACCCAAGCCCATAGATGCAGGACACCGAGGATACGATCAGCACGTCGTTTCGCTGCAACAGTTCGGTCGTGGCGGAATGGCGCATCTGATCAATAGCATCGTTGATCGAGGCATCTTTCGCGATATACGTGTCACTCTGCGGAATATACGCCTCCGGTTGATAATAGTCGTAATAGCTCACGAAGTATTCGACGGCGTTGTGGGGGAAAAACTGCTTGAACTCTTGATAGAGTTGGCCGGCCAACGTCTTGTTGTGGACCAACACGAGCGTCGGCTTCTGGACACGCTCGATGAGATTCGCCATCGTGAAGGTCTTGCCGGACCCCGTCACTCCAAGCAGGACCTGATGTTTCTTCCCGGACTGCACTCCGTCAGTCAATCTTGCGATGGCTTCCGGCTGATCCCCGCAGGCTTGAAAGGGAGCTTCTAACTTAAAAGGCGGCACGGCCCTCTCCCGGTGAAACACTGTGAACGGAAATCCGGATGGACATCGATGACTCCTGATATCGCGATCCAAAAAGTAAAAAGGGCTGCCGGATTTTCCGGCAGCCCTCATCACAGCTGAACAGATCCGAGGTTACCCGCGACCGCCCGCGAATCCTCCACGCCCTCCTCCACCAGAACGTGGCTCCTGAGGGCGAGCTTCGTTCACTGTTAACGTACGACCACCGAGTTGCGTGCCGTTCAAGGCGGTAATCGCCGCTTGCGCCTCAGCATCGGATGACATCTCGACAAATCCAAACCCTCGAGACTGCCCGGTGAACTTGTCCGTGATAATCCGCGCCGAGGCAACGGCCCCATGCGCCGCAAACAAGTCGCTTAGTTGTTGCTCAGTCGTTGAATAGGGCAATCCACCGACATAGATCTTCGCACCCATCGGACTCCTCCTTTGACACAATGATGTTGTCTTGGACTCGAGAAAACAACGAGGAAGGAATGGGCCGAAGACGTCAACACAGCGGCGGCTTAGCTCTGGCTTCCGATCAGATTCCCGGGCTGGCCCAACACAACATCCATTCAGGCCTTGTCACTCTTCCACACCGGTCTTGCCAGGCCTTTCACAAACCGGCTATTCAATCCTACTCCAGCCCAACGAGAAAAGGCAAGTTTAAGGCCAAACCGTCTCGCGGCGAATCTACATTAATAGGCCGGAGGCGTGGAAAACGGCCGGTGGGAGAAAAGAGGAACTGCATGGAAGCTGTCGAACAATACGGCAGAGGACCCAAGAACGACCAGCCCAATCTGTCCCAATCCCAAGGCTTGATCTTCAACGGAAAGAACGAGCACTCCATCTACAACCACTTCAATAAAATCTTTGCTGATAATGGTGTTTCGTTGCACCCTGAGGGAATGCCAATCAACCGGCTTCAAGTTGACCGACGCCTGTGCGAGGAGCAGTTCGCGTCCATGCGAGATGCGAGCGAGCTGCACCTTTTGACTGATCGGATCGACGACCGCCGCGTAAAAATTGCGTGTGTCGCGCGCACCAAACACTATGCCTCCGAGCCCGGCCGTTCCTTCCTGCGCATGGAAACGAACGCTGAGATCCGGGTACTCATACTCCAATCCGTCTGCCAACAGCACCTGATAGCAGGGCTGCGTACAACTCGATGAACCGGCGATAATGTTCGGCGGAGAAGGCGCGGTCGCATATCCCTGGACAATCCAATTTGCAAGTGGTTCGTCAGTAGAAATACCCTTGACGAAGCTGCTGGGCTGAGCGTTGGGTTGATCCAGGTCGAATGTCCACTTTTGGAAAAGCCCACCCACCGCCTGCCTTTTGAGATTGGCGGCCTTTTCTTCCTGTGTTTCCTTCTGAACTCCATAACTAGGAATGTGCCCCATGAGGAGACCGAGGCAGGCCACCACAAGAGCGAAGAGCCCTGTCCTGACTTGACCGATGACGGAACACAGTCGATACTTCTCAAACATAGACAGTGCCCGCATAGATAGTACCCGCATATTACGCATGCTATGATCTTCCGGATTTCTTAATTTGAAGAATCTCTCGCTGCAGACGATCTCGTTCGGCGAGGATTTTCTTCCGTCGTTGCCATCGATCACAAGTCCACCAACGCAGCTTTTCGCCGAACGTCACCACCGGCGTCGGAGCACTGCCGCCGGGAGCCTGCTGAAACGAATAGCCGTCATGGCTGTTACGTTGCTCGAAAAATCGGCGATACAAATGATCGTACAATCCCTTTCCTGATTCTCCACCCGCCATACCTACTCCCACTCCGTTACTGCAAAAGCGTTTTTCGTCCTTCCGGCTCGGTTACAGATTCAAGCTCTGCCGAATAGTACCTGTGCTCCATGCGGCTCTGCAACCTGCTTTCCCTCATGCTATGATCCCATCTCTGAATGCAAATCCGACATGATCAGGATATCACTATGAACCTTATCATCGGCGACTCCAGAATCAGTTGCACCATGATACTCGCGTCCGTCTTACTTCTCGCACTTACGCCAAGCCTAGCTCAATCGCCTGAGACAGCCCTTCAGACAGCTATTGGTTCGATCTCAGCAGAACGAATGCTTGCCGACATCCGAACGCTCAGCGGCCCCTCGTTCAATGGACGGCAAAGCGGCACAAAAGCGGATCTTGAGTCGGCGCGGTGGATTGCACAAGAGTTTCTCTCGGCTGGGTTGCGCCTACCACTCGTTCGCAACGGCTCACTGATAGTACCTTCCTTGACGGGAAAGGATGATGCTTCATTAGGTATGATGACCACCCTGATATCCACTTCTCTGATAGCGCCGGATCCAATATTACGAGTCGGTCCGGCAGACCATTTGGCCACCAAAACTTTTGGCTCAGATTATTTTCCCGTCTTCGATTCACCCTCCGCGGATCTCCAAGCCCATATCGTCTTCGTCGGATATGGCATCGTCGATCTTGCTCAAGGCATTGATGACTATGCCGGTGTCGACGTGAATAATTGCATCGTGCTGTTTCTACGCGGCAAGCCGGAACACTACTCACGAACCGTGAGTCACGCCGACAAAGTTCGAATTGCACGAGAACGTGGAGCGATCGGCTATCTGACGGCGACGGGTCCCATTCTCCACCCCTATGAAATTCGCCGTGGCATAACCGGTAGTCCCACCGCCTTCTACGGGCAGCTGCCTCCTGACCAAGCTATCCCCGGTGCTTGGATCAGCACAGCCCTTGCCCAGGAGCTGCTCGAGAAGACAAGTGGAGACATTCCCGATCGCCTGCATGTCCTCCAAGAACGATTGAACCAAGCATCGTCATCGCAAGCAACACGGATAGATCGGTACGCAGCGCTCCAGTGGAAGACGGCGACGGAGGATGGGATTTTAGTCAATGTGATAGGAATGATTCCGGGGACCGGAACAGAGTCCGTGATCATCGGAGCCCATCGAGACCACTTCGGTCATTCAGGGGGAATGCTCTTTCCCGGCGCAGATGACAACGCCTCGGGAACAGCAGTCATCTTGGAAGTGGCCCGAGCCCTCACCAACGCTGAATTGCATCCCTCTCGGACCATCCTCTTTGTCTCCTTTAGCGGCGAAGAACGCGATCTACTTGGTTCGCGTCTTTATACATCGCGACCTCTGATTCCACTCAATTCTACAAAAGCCATGATCAACATCGACCATGCCGGAGTTGGAAATGGTCGGCTCACCGTCGGCGTCACAGGAGTAGCGAAGGAGGTCCTACGAGAGGGAGGGAAGATCGCCGACGTTCATGAGAAACTGGATCTCTATGGATTCTTCCCCGGAGGGGATCATGTACCTTTCAAGGAGGCCGGTGTGCCGACAGTCACCGTGGTGAGCGGCGGAGTCCATCCGCACTTTCATCGACCGAGCGACACCGCCGAGACAATCGATCCTGAAATCTTAAAAATAGTGGCTCGGTACGTCTTGGCCATGGCGTGGCAACTTGCCTACCAACCGTGAACTCCTGCAAGAGGTCTGAGGCTAAGGTTGAGATCGAGCCAAACCTGGCTTGCAGTATCTCAGCCTCAACCCCAATCTGATTGCGTGCTAAGGAATCTCGTCAAGTATCGTGGATTCAATCGGAGGCAACGGAGCTGTTTGACGTGGTGGTACGGGAAGGACGGTTGCAGGTCCGACTTGATTCGCACCCTGGATAAGTCCAATGGAGAGTTGCGGGCCGAAGGTCATGACGGCACCACTCCATGCCTGCCCAGTAGTAGGGTTTCGAAAGTTGTACGATTCAAAGTTTTGCCCCGGCGTATAGAGAAAGCCCTGCGTTCCCTGGTTGTCAATGTATAAACTGCCCCCAGGAAGTTTGATCAGCGGTGCGATCCCGCCATTAAACGACCGTACACTGGAGGCACCCGATAGACTCTGTGCCAACGCAGACACGTCGGCATAGAGTGCTCCAACCGCCAGAGCAGACAGCAGACCGCCGATCGCGCGTACCCGTCGAAAATAAGCGCCTGACTCTTCGATCCAAGAAGGAGTATTAATCTTCATGACAAGCCCTCCCTGACACACTATAGTATGCTCTTGTTCCGATCGTCGATCAAGGAGGCAAGTATGAATCGCAAATCTTCAGTTCTCCGTTCCCGTCTCGCGACCATCTTGATCGCCGGCATGGGGTGCATCTCATTTCCGCTCAATAGCTGGAGTTTGGATGTGACTCAACCGATCCTTGTCGAACGGCGTGAAACGGTCTCGCTGGCGGATGCGGCAGTTCGCGCGCTGCAGCACAATCTCGACATCACTATCAGCCGTCACAATAAAGAAAGCCAGTTGGCCGACATTATCATCGAGCAATCCAAGTTCGATCCCAACCTCAGCATAAACGGTCAATATGCCCGAACGGCAAATCCACTCAATCGACCCGTATTTGGAGGAACTGCGTTTAATCTCAATCAGATTACGACTTTCGATCAGCGTAACTATTCCGCGACCGTCGATGCATCGACCAACCTCATCACCGGCGGTAATGTCGACATCAATTATAGCCCGGCCCGAACCAACGTGAACCAAAATCTTGCCGGAGGCTTCCTGTTCAATCCGTCTTGGACAGGCGGCCTGGCATTCACATTGACCCAGCCGTTGCTCAAGAACGCCGGGATCGAGATCAATAGGACCTTCATCAAGGTCGCCAAAAATAATGCGATGGTCGAACAGCATGTGTTTCGAGATCGTGTCCTGACTGTCATTACCACGGTGGAACAAACCTATTGGGAGCTGGTGTTCGCGAATGAGAACTTGAAAGTGGCGCAAGCCGCCATGAAGGCCGCCGAAGAACTGTTAGCGACCAACCGCGCCAAGTCGAAAGCCGGTGTCATGTCGATCGTCGACGTACTCCAAGCCGAAGCTGCCGTCGCCTCGAGGGTGGAGCAAGTGTTGGTCGCCGAAAAAGCCATTCGCGATCAGGAGGATCAACTACGCCGCCTCTTGAACCCGGGAGAAGAGGAACTGCGGCAAGACGTCCGCCTCACACCCGCTGATTCTCCAGTTACTTACTTAGAACCCATCAGCCTCCAGGAATCGATCGACACCGCGATCGAACAACGGCCGGAGATCGTCCAGGCCAAAAAGAACATTGAGTCAGGAGAACTCAACAAACAATTTGCCCGGAATCAGTTACTCCCGACCCTCTCGTTTCAAGGCACCATGGGCCTTGCAGGCCTCGGCGGTGATTACGGCGAGTCCTTTACGAGAAACTTCAGCGGTGACTTCTACAACTACGGTGCGGGATTGGTATTCAGCTATCCGCTGGGCAACCGTTCCGCCCTCAGCACCTACAATAAACGGCAGCTCGAAGCCAGGAACGCCGAGGTCGCGCTTGCGAATGTCCGTCAGCAAATTATTGTCGGGGTCCGTGAAGCAGTGCGCCGTGTCCAGACGGACTTTAAACGCATCGAGACTACCAAGTCGGCACGGATCATGGCCGAGAAACAGCTCCAGGCCGAGCAGGAACGGTTGAAAGTGGGGCTCAGTACCACTCGCTTCGTGCTCGATTTCCAACGCGATCTTGCCACGGCGCAAGGCAATGAGTTGCGCGCCATCGTTGATTACAACAAATCCCTCTCCAATCTCGCGCGGCACAAGGCGACCACGCTGGACCGCTATCATCTCGAACTCTCGTAGCTTCCTATGGTTTCCGGACCGGATCGGCCGGGTCCAGATCACACGTTCAATCTGGGAGCAGCGCTGCCGCTGCTCCCCATCGGAACGACAGTCGGTTACTACTGGCTTCCCGGCTCACTCCGAGAAGAGCTTCTCGTTCAATTAGCACCGCAACTTCTTGCCTATCTGGCGATAGGTCTCTGGGCTTCGCGTACATTCCAGGTACCGGTTCAACTGGGATTGGAACAATCGAAGGTAGGGAACGGACTGAAATGGGGGTTGATCACAGGATTATTACTGGGATGTCTGAATACCTTCGTGATTCTCTCGGTGTATCCGTCTCTCGGCTACGATATCACCTTCCTGAAACAAACACCCCATGGCCGGCTTCCAGTTTTATTGATGGTGCCGTGGTTCATCTGCGGCATTGCGCTGTTCGTAGAGCTCAACTTTCGCGGATTCATCTTGGGCCGTCTTGCCGAACTCGAATCGGCCTGGTGGGGAGCATATTCGAGCCGACGCCTTTCTCCCCTTGCGTTGATTACCAGCACGCTCGTGTTTGCCTTCGATCCATTCATGGAGAATACCTTTCGCTATCTCCACTGGATTGCGTTGTGGGATGGATTCATCTGGGGAGCCATTTGGCTGCGAACACGAAACCTTTGGATTACCATCGTCGCGCACGCGGTCGAAGTCCTCGTGATGTATAGTGCCGTCAAAGCGGCGATAGGATGACATATGATTCGCTGTTGTCGGTGTAGAATGGCTCCATGAATCCTTCCTTCTCCAGCTATCTGATCAACGATGTATTCGGTGATCCCGGTGTCTATGTGGACATCCGCTGGTCGAAGCGAGCCTTGCTCTTTGATCTCGGACACAATGACGGATTAGGACCGACCAGATTGCTCAGGGCCGGCGAGATTTTCATCTCCCATACGCACATGGATCATTTCATCGGATTTGACGCTGTCCTTCGTGTCACGCTTGGGAGGGGCAAGACACTCAAATTGTTCGGACCTCCGGGACTGATCGAGAATGTCCACGGCAAACTGCGCGGCTATACCTGGAATCTCGTGGATGGCTACCCCCTCACGATTGACGTTCGGGAATTCCACGAAAACGAGATGCATCAAATCGTCTTTCGAGCGAGTGATGGTTTCAAGCCGTCCGAACAAGCAACCTTTCCAGCCTCACCCACCAGTAGTCCACTCTTCACCGTCCTGAAAGATCCGATGTTTACGGTCAAAGCCGTCACTTTAAATCATCGCATTCCTTCATTCGCCTACTCGTTGGAAGAACAATTTCACGTCAACGTCAATAAACTGAAATTGCATGAAGCGGGGCTAAGAGTCGGCGCGTGGCTCAAAGACGTGAAGCAGCATATTTGGCAGGGTAAGCCGGACGATTTCCGTTTCACTGTGGCGCTCTACGATGAGCATCGACGCGAAGACCATGAGTTTGTCCTAGGTGAGTTCAAGGAACGGTTTTTGACGATCTCAAGGGGGCAGAAAATCGCTTATGTCGTCGATACGCGCTATGACGAGGAGAACGAAGGCAAGATCATCGCTCTGGCCCAAGGTGCAGATGTCTTCTATTGCGAGTCGCCGTATCTGGATTGTGATTCAGAAAAAGCATACGACCGGTATCATTTGACGGCCAGACAAGCAGGGCTCATGGCACGCAAGGCTCAGATCCGCGATCTTGTCGTGTTTCATTTTTCACCGCGCTATACCGGCCGGGGCGAGGCATTAGAAAGGGAAGCGTTAGAGGCGTTCCATGAAAGGGAGGAAGGAGGTTACGGGTGAACGATCTCGGCAAGTATATGCTCTATTTTTTGTTAGGTGGCTCAATCGTGAGCTTCTCTACCTATCTTGGCTCACAGGGCAAATCATTTCTGGCCGCCATGGCCAGCACCTTTCCCGCCATCACCGGTGTGACATTTATTCTGCTGTACGCCAGCGGCGGCGGCACGACGACAGTCGATTATGCCAAGAACTTGCTGTGGTTCGTCCCGCCTTGGACCATCTACGTCGTCGCCATGATCATGGGCATCCCCCGCCTCGGCTTCTGGCCGGCAATGGCCGGATCGCTTGTCCTATATATGGGATGCATCGGCTTGGTGAAACTAGCGTTGCGATAGGTTGCGCGAACGCGGCTTAACCATTTCACTCCGGCTTGCCACAGGGTACATTATTGTGTACACTCTCTGAGGCGCTCCTATGACCAAGACCATGTCTCTCAAACAAGCTCGATCTCGATTCTCTTCTCTGATTGATAAAGCTGATCGTTTGTCAGAACGATTCATTGTGACCAAGAACGGAACGCCGAAAGCTGTCGTGATGGGAGCTGAGGAATATGAAAGCTGGGTGGAAACTCTGGAATTGCTCTCGAATCCGCGAGCAGTCAAAGCGCTTCAACAAGGTTTGAAGGAGGCGAAGACCGGGAAAGTGCGCTCGTTCAAGGATGTGTTCGGCGAAGATCAGTGAAGCAAGTCAGACTCACCCACCAAGCCATCAAAGATCTCGAGGCTTTCGATCACGGAATCCGCGAACGCATCCGCCACCTAGCTGACCATCCGTCCGAAGGCAAACCGCTCAAAGGCCGATTTCAGAAAGACAAGGTATGGTCTTACAGAGTGTGGCCGTATCGCGTTCTCTACCGCACAGCAGGCAGCTGGATCGACATCTTGTCGATCGAACACCGCAAAGACGTGTACCGATAAGCCTCCTTCCTGACTGCAATGCGGCCGAATCGCTTATTCAAATCATGGAATGTATTGAGCTGGCGGAACCCGTGCTGCAGTTGATTCGCCACGCCCACCGAGTCATTACTCCACCACTACTGCCGTCCCGTTCGCGCTGACCATCAGCATGCTGCTGCTGGTGCCGATGGTTTCATAGTCGATATCGATGCCCACGATCGCATTGGCGCCGAGGTTTTTGGCCTGCTCACGCATTTCCGCGATGGCGATATCCTTAGCCTTACGCAGCTCTTTTTCATAGGCCGCCGAGCGACCACCGACGATATCGCGAATCGACGCGAAAAAATCCCGAAAGATGTTCGCACCCAGAATCGCATCGCCGGACACCAAACCCAGATACTTCACCGCTTTCTTGCCTTCGATGTTGTTGGTCGTTGACAGAATCATGGGCCCTCCTGATTGAGTACTGCCATTCTCTCATCCATTGATAAATATCGCCAGGCCCTTTGCCGGATTGCCGCTCCAGCAAACCGCTGCACCACTCTTCTCTTCCGGACGGCATTATGATGCATGCCCTTCGGGCGTGACTCAATGTTGACAACAGGCACACATCGTCATAGGATAGTTCAATATGGAAAAGTGGGATTATGCCTTCGACCCGGATAAGAACACCTGGCTCATTCGGGAACGAGGAATCAGCTTCGAACAGATCATCGCTCTGATCGAAAGCGGCAATCTGGTTCAGGTGCTGGAACATCACGACCGCGAGCGCTATCCCAACCAGCTTCTCTATGAAGTCGATGTTGCTGGATATATATACGTCGTGCCGGTCGTCAGAGAACGCCGGACACTGTTTTTGAAGACAATCTATCCCAGCCGAAAGGCCACCAAAAACCGAGCGAAAGGAAGCACACCATGAAGAAGAAAACTGTGCTGGATAAAGACGAGGAGAAGCTGATCGCTGATTACGAACGCGGCGCCTTCAGGCCGGTCAAGAATCAGGACATGGCCAGAAAAGAAGCCATGGAAGCCGCAGGACGCTACACGCGCAAGGATGCTCGAATCAATATCAGGTTATCGACCGCCGACCTCGACATGCTCAAACGGCGCGCCGCCGAAGAAGGGCTTCCCTATCAAAGCCTGATAGCCAGCATTCTTCATAAATACGCCAGCCGCTCTGCGTCACAGACGAATTAACCAGTCACAGTGCATCCCGCCAGGTTGTCTTGTCAGGATGACCCATGCTGTATACAATACAGCATTCGCATCTTGTTGGAGGAGCGATGGCTGTCAGATTGAACATCACGATGGATGAGGATATTTACGCGAGACTCAAGAAGGAGGTTCCTGCGAAGAAGATCAGCGCGTTCATCTCCTCCGCCGTGCGGGCGAAACTTCATACGGACACAAAGACCCTCGATGCCGCCTATCGGGCCGCCCGGAAAGAGCGCTGGCGGAAAGAACTGGAGGACGACTGGAAAAACACGGAAGGCGAAGGATGGCCCAAGTGAGAAAGCTGCCCCGTCGAGGAGGCGTCTACTGGGTGGCGTTGGATCCGACGATCGGATCGGAAATCAAGAAGACCAGGCCTGCGGTGATCGTGCCAAACAACTCTTGTAATATGTTCGGCTCTCGCGTGGTGGTCCTGCCACTGACCAGCAATGTCGATTCGTCGTACCCCGGTGAAGCCTTGGTCGTCGTCAACGGCAAACCTGCTCGGGTGTTGGGCGACCAGATCCGATCACTGGACAAATCACGATTGCGATCGAGAATTGACACCTTGAGCCACGAAGAGCTGGCCGCCGTCGACGAAGCGATTCGCATCACGCTTGCCTTGCAGTCTTGAACCGAGCAGAAACTTTCTCAGCACGCCGCCCTAGGCTCTGGACGACGGCTCAGAGGACACCCGCTACGTACCCTCCACCACTTACTGCCGTCGCTTCTTGCGTAGGCCGGTCAAAGAACAAAGCGCAAAGAATTAGGGCTCAAGGTCCTGAGCAAGACGGAAGCCGATGTTGTTGCTAAGCTTGACGGCGTCGACCACATGCCTCTCCGATACCTTCAGGAAAGCTGTTCCAGGAACCGCCCGGCACTCGCGCAGAACGCATTTTTCATCACTTACTTCTTCGTAACAATCTTGCACCCACTCCCAGACATTCCCACTCATGTCAAACAGATCGAAGGAATTCGGTTTCCTTCCAACACCAACAAGCTCAGTACCGGTAATGCTGTCATACACCGCATAGTCCTTTAGTTCATTCTCGACGGAAGTCCCAGCCCATGTATCCTTTCTCAGGCCACTTTGCGCCGAATACCTCCACTCGGCTTTCGTTGGCAGTCGATATTGCTTACCTGTGGCTCGTGAGATCCATTTTGCATATTTCACCGCATCGGCCCACGCCACATTGATCACAGGAAGCTTTCCTCGCCCCCACTGGTGATTTGGCAAGTCTCGCATAGTCAGTTTGGCATATTGAGCGTACTGCTCAAACGTAAGAGGTATCATCTTTAGGTGTGGAAATAGGATAAAGGCGGCGTAGCCTTTCGGTTGAGCCATCAACCAACGCCTCGGTTGTAGCCGAGGGGAAAGGATACGCCACCATGGGGAAGAGAACCAGCCACGGGGCCATCGAGTCAAGCGAGGTGTGGTACGACACGCTGGAGCAGTGGGCACGAGGGAAGATTCAGGCTCAGCTGCAGCAACTCCTGGAGGAGGAAGTGACCACGTTCCTCGGTCGAAGCCGGTACGAGCGCCGAGGAACGGTGGCGCCGATCGATCCACCAATCGGGAGCCGAAACGGCTATGGCAACCCCCGCGCCTTTTCAATGATGAGTGGGACCGTGACGGTAAGGCGCCCGCGAGTCCGCGATCTGACAGAACGGTTTGAGAGCAAGGTCCTCCCATTGTTCACGCGACGGACCCAGGAAGGTGGCACGCTGCTCCCGGAGCTGTATCGGCATGGGCTGTCCACCGGCGACTTTGCTCTGGCACTCCGCGGCCTATTGGGCGAAGGCGCGCCGCTGTCGGCAAGTTCGATTCAGCGACTTAAAGCCCGGTTCGAACTCGACTATGAGGCCTGGAAGAAGCAGGACCTGTCGGATCTGGAGGTCGTCTACTGGTGGGCCGACGGCCTCTACGTCAAGGCGGGCATTGAGGACCGCAAGAGCGCGCTGCTCACGATCGTCGGGGCGCTCACCAACGGCGACAAGGTCGTCCTGGCCTGTGAGAGCGGCGAGAGGGAGAGCAAGGAGAGTTGGCTCAAGCTCCTGCGCGATCTCAAGCACCGTGGGCTTACATTCCCGCGACTCACCGTGGCCGATGGACACCTCGGCATCTGGGCAGCCTTCGGCGAAATGCATCCGACAGGAGCGGAGCAGCGATGCTGGAATCACAAGATCGCCAATGTCCTCAATGATCTGCCGAAAACCGTGCAGCGCCAGGCAGCCGAACGGCTCAAAGCCATGCCCTACGCTGAGACACCGGGAGAATGCGAGCGCCTACGTGATGCCTTCGTGCGGACGTACCACAAGACGGACAAGAGGGCTGTGGAGACGCTCCGTCGGGATTGGGATCGGATGGTGACCTTCTATTCATTTCCGCGCGAGCACTGGCGACACGTACGGACGACGAACATCGTGGAGTCGCCCTTCTCTTCAGTGCGTTTGCGTACAGACGCCTCTCGTCGGTACAAGCGCGTGGAGGGTGCCACGGCGATCATCTGGAACATGCTCCGAGTCGCCGAGCAGTCATGGAGAAAACTGCATGCGTCGGAGCTGTTGCCGCTCGTGGCCTCCGGCATGACGTTCAAGGATGGAATCGCGCTGAAGTCGGGACACGAGAGGAACGACATGGATCATCAGCCAGAGAGGACCGCCGCCTGAAACTCGTTTACACACCTCTTGACGGTGGCTCAAACGTAACTTCAAATTGACCAATGGCAAACGGCTTGTCAGGAATCGTTTTCATCTGTGGTTCGAACACCTGGATAAGTGGAGCTTTGCCAGCGCAATCGAAACGACATATTGAACGTTCTCTTCAACCTTCCACATCCACGCGTATGTTCCACCAACCAACGCAAGCACCAGGGAGGTGACTGTAGTGGCCTGCAGGAGCCTGCGACGCTGCCTACGTTGCCGCTTTTTCTCTCGCTGCTCGATCTGCCCACGAGACTTACTATAGAGGTCGGCCAGTATCTTGTACATGGTCCCTCGAAGAGACCTCTTCTAACCTTATCCTTTCCCGGAGTGAAACCGCGATAATCAGCCAGTAGAGGCATCCTTAGGGACTCACAAAGTGCACTTGGAGAATGCCCGTTGATTCTCCTGTCCAGGTTTGGCTTCGTTGTTTGGAAGGGTGATACGTACGGGTCGCATTTTACGCTTCCGCCAGACAAAGGCAAGAACCCGAATCTCCCTCGCTTGATCCCGTCTCGGTTCCCTCGTTGAACCAACCCATGACTGTTGCTACCATGATCAGTCATTCCTTTTTGGGAACCATCGCTGTGTCCAACCCTCTGAAGTCCAATCCCCCGACCGGTCACCTCATTATTGAAGGAGCCCGGCAGAATAATCTCAAGAACATCTCGCTCCACATTCCGCATAATCAGGTAACGGCCATTACCGGAGTTTCGGGGTCCGGTAAATCCTCCCTCGCGTTCGATACGATTTTCGCGGAAGGCCAGTGGCGGTATGTCGAATCGCTCTCGACCTACGCCAGGATGTTCCTCGACAAGGTGGCCCGCCCGGATGTGGATCGCCTGATCAATGTGCGGCCGGCCATTGCCATTGAACAGAAGAATCAGGTACGGACCGCTCGCTCGACGGTCGGCACGACGACTGAAATTGCCGATCTCCTGCGTCTGCTCTTCGCCAAGATCGGCAAACCCACCTGTCCTGATTGTCATCAGGAAGCTCGTTCGTTTCAGCCTGACACCGTGGCCGACGATCTCCTCAAACGATGGCCCGCTGCCAGGGCCATGGTGCTGTTCCCCATTGCGACTCCTTCGTCCAAAGAAGAACCTGCTTTTGTCCAGTCACTTCTCACTCGCGGATTCACCCGAGTGAAGACCGCCGACGATGTACTCGACTTGCACGAGATCGGACACCCTCACCTCCATAAGTTCCCCTCGCTCTACATCGTCCTCGATCGCCTGGTGATCCGGGAAGACAACCGCACTCGACTTGTCGAAGCGATTGAAACGGCGTTTTGTGAAGGAGAGGGCCGCTGTTCGATCGACATCATCGACCATGGACGCCAATCCTACAGCACACGATTTCTCTGTCAGAGTTGCGGACGGACTTTCGAACCCTTGAAGCCGATTCTCTTTTCGTTCAACCATCCGCTTGGCGCTTGTCCGGAATGTAAAGGGTTCGGCAACGTGCTGCGATATGATCCGGAACTGGTCATCCCCGACCCCACCAAGTCGCTCGCCCAAGGAGCCGTCGAACCGTGGAGCAAACCCAGCTCTGCCTGGTGGCAAAAGCAGATGTTGCTGGCGATGAAACGGCACAAGGTTGATATCACGGCTCCGTTCACATCTCTGCCGAAAGACACGCAACGATTGCTCTGGGAGGGCGACAAATCCTTCGACGGGATTCATGATTTCTTCGAGTATCTCGAAGGAAAACGTTACAAACTGCACGTCCGTGTCTTCCTCAGCCGCTACCGCACCCCCTTCGATTGCCCCGGTTGCCATGGCAGTCGCCTCAAGTCGGATGCGCTGTTCGTCAAAATTGCCGGTGCCGACATCCACCAAACGATGGAGCGGACCGTAGAGAGCTGTTCAGAATGGGCAGAATCCTTGCCCCTATCGCCGTTGGATCAAGAAATCGCCGCGGATATTCTCCGACAGTTGCGGGCAAAATTAGGATTTCTCCGGCGTGTCGGCCTTGGGTACCTGACGCTCAATCGGCAAACCAAGACCCTCTCCGGCGGCGAGGCACAGCGGGTCGCACTTGCCAACCAACTGGGATCTCAGTTGGTCGGCACGCTGTACGTCCTCGATGAACCGACCATCGGCCTTCATGCAAGGGATACTGATCTCTTGGCCGGCATCCTCCACGATCTGGCCGACGCCGGTAATACGGTGGTCGTCGTCGAACATGACCGCCGCATGATTGAATCGGCCGACTACGCTGTCGAACTCGGTCCCCATTCCGGCGAAAAGGGCGGTGAGATCGTCTGTGCGGCATCCATGCAGGAATTCATCCAAGATCGTCGGGCGACCACCGCCCGATACTTGCGTGGTGAAGAACAGATTTCCCAACCCAGATCACGGCGATCCGGAAACGGCAAGATGCTGGTGATCGCCGGTGCCACCGAACATAATCTCAAAGATCTCTTCGTTCGCATCCCCCTCGGCATGCTCGTCTGTGTGACCGGCGTGTCAGGTTCAGGCAAGAGTACGCTGGTTGAAGATACCCTTTACCGATCCGTCGCCCGGGCCTTCCGCGTGGAGTCCCTTCCTATGGGGCGTTTCAAAGCAATCAAAGGTATCGAGCACCTCAAAAGTATCCGCTTGATCGACCAACAACCGATCGGGCGCACACCTCGATCCAACCCGATCACATACCTGAAATCGTTCGATGAGATCCGCCGACTGTTCGCCTCCGAGCGAGAAGCGCTACGGCAAGGATTCACACCGGGCCATTTTTCCTTCAATGCCACCGGAGGCCGATGTGAATGTTGCGAAGGTAGCGGGGTGGAAAAGTTGGAGATGTATTTCTTCGACGACATCTATGCGCCTTGCGAGACTTGCGAAGGCAAGCGCTTCAAGCCGGAAGTTTTGAAGATTCGCTACCGAGGCAAGAATGTCTCTGAAGTCCTCAACATGACAGTGGAGGAAGCCTTCTCCTTCTTCACCGGCACACCGAGATTGCAAGAAAAGTTGCATCTTCTCATTTCTATCGGCCTTGGCTATTTACGCCTCGGCCAGTCAGCCACCACCCTATCAGGCGGCGAAGCCCAGCGCTTGAAAATCGCCGCCGAGCTGAAGGACGCTTCCGCCAAAGATGTGCTCTATATCATGGATGAGCCGACGACCGGCTTGCATTTTGAAGACATCAAGAAGCTCCTCGCCGTCCTCCACAAACTTGTGAATGCCGGCAACACACTGGTGGTCGTGGAACATAACCTCGATGTGATCAAGTCCGCCGATTGGCTCATCGACCTTGGCCCTGAAGGCGGGGCAGCCGGAGGCCGAATCGTCGCCGAAGGAAGGCCGGAACAGGTGGCCAAAGTGGTGGCGTCACATACTGGACGGTTCTTGGCAAAGATCTTGGCTGAGAAATAGCAACACGCCGAATACCTGTGCAACCTTGCCATTCCACGCAGAGGCGGTTTATACTTTATGTACATAGCATGTACATAAGGAGGTACTCATGGCCGCTGTACTGAAACACAAACATCTTGTGCTGGATCAGCGCAAGATCGATGCGGCGAAGCGGTATTTCGGAGTCGCGTCGGAGCAGGAAGCAATCGATAAGGCACTGTCCCTTTTGATTGAGGAACAACGACTTAGTAAGGCGTTGCGACCGCTGAAAGGAATATTGAAAGGCGACGACCGACCATGGCCTTACCGGTAGACGGGAAGGTCCTGCTTGACACCAATGTCCTCATCGACTTTTTACGCGCCGATAAACACGTAGAATGGGTCTTGGGTGGTCATGGAACCGTCGTGCGGTTCATCTCGGCCATCGTTCTGCTTGAACTTCGGCTCGGTGCAGACACGCCCAAACGCAAGAGAGCCGTAGACCGTCTTCAACAAGCATTTCCAGCTGAACGCACACTCGGCCTGACACCTGCCGTTCTTGATCGAGCCGGGAAGCTGTTTCGAATCATGTATGGAAACGCTTCTGGATTGATCGACCGCCTCGGGCCCATGAATGACGTGCTCATCGCTCTCACAGCGCGAGAAATCGGCGCAACCATCGTGACCAGCAACATACTGGAATTTCGGCGCATTGGAGCGAAAGTCTCCGGCCTCAAGGTTATTGAACCTTAGCTTACCATTCCCCACAAGCACGTGAACGTGGTGTCACGATCTACGCTGCAAAACAACCTGCCGTGCCGTTGAAATCGCAAACCATTGTGCCATCCTAATCCTAAAAAATGTGTACCGGATTCATGGCGAGGTCCATACATGCCGCGCGTGACATTGATCTTATAATTGAACAACTCAAAACTGAGATTCCTGGAGCTGCCCTCACACAGCTGAGAGTCAATTATCGCCCGATGAACAGAACTATGAGTTGCCAGCCTGTTTTCTTATCGAAGCGGCTAGCTCAGAAGAGGCATTGTCGTGGGGCGACCGATTGGCCAAGAATATTCGGAGAGGAGCGGGATTCTGCTACCGCAGCGTGGCAAGGCGTGCGGCTAGTGCCAATTCGGTAAGTTCGATGCCTCGTAGAAAATTAGCGGCCACAGACCAGGCTTCGACGATCAAAACGTGCCTCTCGGTCACTCTTCCTGTTTATCGCCTTTCGCCGCCGGTTGTTCGCCCACTAGCTTCTTGTGCAGATACTTTTTGCTGAACGTCGTGATGGAAAAGGCAAGCCCGATCGCGACGGGGACAAAGATGGCCGAGGCGAGATTCACGTTCTTGAGCCAACCGAGTTCGGCCAATCCTTTGAAGACATATCCGGCCAGCCCCGCCAGATAGTAAGCGATCACGATCACCGACAGTCCTTCGACCGTATGTTGCAGGATCACTTGACTCTTGGTTGTTTTGTCGACACTTTGGAGCAGTGCGAGGTTTTGCGATTCCAGAATCAAATCGATGCGGGTCCGAATGATCGCGATGATGCCCTCGAATCCGCCACGGAGCGTGTCGATGCGGCGCAAGAGCTGCTGATAACCTTCCGCCACTCCCGTAATGCCTCCCAACACATAATCGGAAATCGGACGGTAGGAGTCCATCGGATGCTCGGCGATGGACGTCAACGTCGTGTGCACGATCTTGTCGTACGGAATCGACGCAGACAGTTCAAAATGTAATGTCCCCGCCATCCGATTCGTTTTTAATAAGTCCCGCGTGAGACTGTTCAGCCATCGCTGCAAGGTTTCCGAATTGGCGTGGCTGATATGAGACGTAATGATTTCTCGCTGCTTCAAGTGAACCAGCTCAAATTTATGCACCTGATCGATGGCGGCGGAGAACAGCGGCTTTTGCATCAATAATAAGTGATAGTAGGTCTCGATCCGCACAATGGCATCGACGATGTCTTTCAGACGTGACGGATCGCCTTGCGGTCCGACGCTGACCCAGTACCGCTCTCGCCCTTGGTCGTCCGGCGTAAAGCTCGTCGCGACGCAGGTCTGTTCATTGAAGATTCGACTTCCGTACAAGACGTGGCCGGGCATCAGCCCACGCAGTTCGCTCCGCGCGGGCAGCATGCCCGACGTCAACAGAATGTCCAAGCGGCAGACCATCGTCCCAAGCGGCTCCACGAGAAACGCGTAATCCGGAAACCCCAATGGTCCGAAGGACACTGCGCCGTTCCCTTGCGACGGCACATGCCAGAGTTGGTAGTTATAGTATTCCGTATGCGCCTGCCAAATGAGGATGAGCCGATCGCCGTTTGTGGACTCCTTCACACCG
This sequence comes from Nitrospira sp., assembly GCA_030123625.1. Taxonomy (NCBI): domain Bacteria; kingdom Pseudomonadati; phylum Nitrospirota; class Nitrospiria; order Nitrospirales; family Nitrospiraceae; genus Nitrospira; species Nitrospira sp. The sequence continues at coordinate 3,125,072 of CP126121.1, read as the reverse complement.
TAGCCGAAATTTTCCCGGAGATCTGCCGTCTCGGCTGGAATTTTAAGTTGTCCCAACAGCGACTGGAATTCCGACCGACTGGCCGGACGCTGCGTCGGCGGGTCGGACATGCGAAACGCTTCGTAGTGCACATGGGCCGGTGCGCGCAACCATTTCCCTATCGGCTGGTGCGGCCGTTCGTGCAACCTTCTCAAGAAGCTCTCAGTCTCCAATCCCGACATATCCGACTGATGCACGTTCCTCCTCCATGACATGTTGTGTGGATGCGTGTTATAAGCCGGGCCGCTTCTCAGCCGTGACCGGGATCAGGAGCACCTGATCGGCCCGGCGCACATTGAGTTGCAAGACCTGTCCGGCCTCAACCTGGCAGAATCGTTTGGCTTCCCGCTCAGTCGCGGCGTCGAACAGCGGCGCCCCATTGCAGGCAATGACCCGATCACCGACCTTGAGGCCGGCCTTTTCCGCAGGCATCCCGCTCCGTAATTCTTTGACGACATAGAACCGGTTCAAATCGTCTCCCTGCAGCTCCCAACTCACGCCGATGTGGCCGGATCCCAACAGACCGGTCTGCGCGCCAAACCTGGCAAGCATCCTATGGACAATCAGCCGAGCCGAACTTTCAGGATCGTCGGTCGTCGGATCGGTGAGATGTCCTTGTCCGCTGAACAACAGCAAGCCCGTCTCGACATCGATCATCCGCAAGGCCAGCGAGACACTATGGGTTCGTTCTTGCTCACGCCGCTCCCACTGCTGCACTTCTCCCACAATAATGGCTTGCGCGCCGATCAACTTACCCACCTCAAGGGCATCCGCATCGTCGGTATGGGTCAATCGGATGACTTGTTCCTTCAACACGTCATCCAGTTTGGACCGTTCAACCATATGCACATCCAGATCCAGCATGAGATTCGTCACGATACCGGCTACACGTGAGCCGGTTCCGGGAATGCCATCGGCATCCTTGAACAGCATGACGGCCATCGTACGATACTGGTCGATCGTGTCGCGATTGATCGGGCCGTTGCCTGTCACCACCGGCTCCGGACGAATCCTTCCTCCATATCGTGTCGATGTCATTCCAGCAGTGACACATACGCGCCGCCGCTGAAGAATGGCCGCCGGTGGGCCCCAGGCACAGAGTTCATCATCCACAAAGACGACATGTTGCGGATGCTCACGCTGATCAGATGCGAAATTCGTCATGGGATAAAGAATGCATCCGCCGAACCATACCGAAATCGGGCAATAGGCCATCTCGTACAGCCATTGCTTTCTTGTCGTCAACGAATATTCCCAGACCAGCATCCGTCCATCGTCACGAATGAGTCGGTCCGGTCTCCCAATTTCCTGTAGGACCTGCGCTTTGGTCATGGGAACCGATAATCGGTCCAGTTTCGCCTCGGATTTGACGATCGTGTAACCCACGCCACAGCCGGGTAATAGTATCGACACCATGGCGGCGATGCCCCATGTCATTTGACGGAAACGGAAAGAGCCGTGGAGTGGGCAGGATTGCATCAGGCATGAACCCTACCATTCGTCGCGGCACGCTTCAACGACGATGTAGCGGACCTTGCGGCAGGAGCGGCTCGGAATATTCAGTTGCAGGATGGATCGAAGGGCATTTCAGCGTACGGTTGATAGGCTTCACCCAGCGTGAGAAGAATATCCCCCCAGACATGGGTCGGATCTTTTTCAAACACCGCCTGCGGGTCTGCAGGCAGCGTGATCCATGAACCGGCCTTCATCTCATTTTCCAGCTGTCCCGGACCCCATCCCGAATATCCAAGATAGGCGCGGAACGATTCTGTTGTCCCGACACCGGTGAGAATGCGTTCGACCATGCCGACGTCCCCGCCAAGGCAGACGCCGTCGAACACGTGGTGGGCATTGTCGGGAAACTGATCGCCCCGATAGAGCAGCATGACCTGATTTGTCTGCACAGGACCACCGGCATAGAGCACATGACCTGCCCCTTCGATCACCGGAACTTGGGGCAGGGCTTCAGAAATGGACATGGCCGTCGGACGATTCACGATGACGCCGAGCGCTCCTTCCGATCCATGTTCGCACAACAACACGACGGTCTGGCGAAAGTTCGGGTCACGCAGGCTCGGCGCAGCGATCAGAAAGATGCCTTTGCGGAGTTCGGTGTTCATGAACGAAATCCTACTCTGCACACGCAACTTGCGCAAGCACCTGGTTTCTCTCAACAGGATGTGACGCTCGGGGTTACATCTTGTACAGCGCCGTGCGGCGGTCGCGAAGCAGATCGTTGTAGCGATTCAAACTTTTGTCGCGGGCCTGAGCCGGATCAATCTCAACGATGGTCAGCTCTTCGTGGTCGCGAGACGCCCGATGTTGAATGACCCCCTTGGGTGTGACCACTTCGCTCTGGCCGATATAGATCAGCCGCTCTTTGCCGCCCCGTGCTTCGCTGCCGACGCGATTGCACGTCACGGCGAATACGCGGTTTTCGAGGCACCGGACCGGCATGGAATCCGGGCAGTTCGGCAAGACGAGGTTGGACGGATGACAAATGATGTCGGCCCCTTGTACCGCCAAGGTCCGCGCAGCCTCTGGATAGTACCAATCGAAACAAATCATGATACCGATCTTCGCCGGCCCGATATCCCACACATGAAATCCTGAATCGCCCGGAGTGAAGCACTGCGTCTCTTCGGAAAACAAATGGGTCTTCCGATAGCGCCCCACAAGCCCGGATGGTCCCACGAGGACGGCGGAGTTGTAACAGCGGGAACCGGATCGTTCAGGAAGTCCCGCCACAAGATGCATCGTGCGACGTTTCGCGATGTCGATCAGACGACGGACTGTCGGACCGTCAGGAACCGGCTCAGCGAGCTGTTGCGCTTCCTCTTGCGAAAGAAACTGATAGCCGGACGCGAACAACTCCGGCAACACGATGAGATCCGCTTCCACCTGTTCCAGTTTGGCCGTGACGACATCCAGATTCTTCGCCACTTCGCCGAACTGCGGATCGAATTGATAAAACCCGACTCGCACCGCACATTCCCTTCATACAAGAACGGGCAGGGATTGAATCCCTGCCCGTTCCACAAGGCACCTTGCAGCAGCCATAGCTGCTTCTCATCGACTACTTCGCTTCTGCCAGATGCGTCGCCGCACCCTCAGCGTGTTCCGTGCACGCATCGGCGTGTCCGGCTTTACCGTGTTTCACGGCTTCCGTGAGGTGTTTTATACCTTCAGCCACATGCGGGTTTTTCCCTGCCGCTTGCGCATGTTTGAGCGCTTCATTCGCATGCTCAACACATGCATCGGCATGGCCTTCTTTCCCATGCGACGCGGCGCCCTTTGCGTGTTCGAGGGCCTCAGCCGCATGTTTATCGCCAGCAAGCGCCACCTCAGTCAGCATCGGCATGCCGACAAGCGCTCCTATCGCAGCCATTACCAGCGCACTTCGACGCATCATGGTCGCCATCGTTGCCTCCTCCAGGGTTAATGTTGGCTCTCCACGAGAAAATCCATCGTGAATTCACCTTTACATAGTGCCTCTCGGGCTGTCAAGAATGTTTGGGGGCGGCAGCAGCATCGAACCCAAGGATTTTCTGAAGCGCATGAAGATCTTTCTCGGCAGGGCACGCGAAGTCCCGGCTCCATTCCCACCACGATCCCGGATAGTTGCTGACCTTCGGATACCCGACAAGCTTAAGGATGAAATAAAGCCAACCCGATCGAACACCACCGGTACAGTAGCAGATGACGTCCTGCCCGCTCCGTACCCCCTTTGCCTCCAATATCTCCTTCATCACGGAGAGATCCTTGACGGTTGCGTCCTTGTTTAAGAAGCCATTCCATGCCACGTGTATGGCTGAGGGGATGTGACCGGATCGCGGGAGACCGGACACTTCTTTCCCAAGATATTCTTCAACGCTGCGCGCATCCAAAATAGCCGTCTGGGGATGCGGCTCCCTGACAAGAGCTTTTAGGTCTTCCTTCAACGCGATCAAAGCCCGCACCGGTTGAGCCTTGTAATGTCCCAATGTTGGAGAGACCGGCCCATGCTCAAACGGTCGCTTCTCGGCTGTCCATTTCACCCACCCGCCGTCCAAGATACGCAGACGCTTGTGACCCAGATATTCCAGCATCCAAAACATCCGCCCTTCATCACCCCAATTGTCGAATGGATTGGAGTAGATCACGACGTCGCTGTCTTGGTTCATCCCGAGCCGACTCAGGATCCGTTCAATCTGGCTGAGATCGGGATTGAGCAATCCCTTCGGCACGGCATTGGGATCACTGTACTCATGCCATGTCGAATGCACGGCCCCGGGGATATGTCCGCCGAATTCGTATGCCGCCTTGCCGCGAACATCGATAATGACAAGATCAGGACGGCCTAAGTGCTGCTGAAGCGTTTCGGTATCGATCAATAACGGATGTTTCATGATGTCTTCTTCTTTACAGGTCGCAATCGCGCGATTCAAGCATGTAATAACGCATTGATGTGTTCATCCACTGAGTGAGCCAACGCAGTCAGATTGTACCCGCCTTCAAGAGAAGACAGGATGCGGCCTTTCGCATGGCGCTTGGCGATGTCGACCACGATTTTCGTCAGATCGGCATACCCTGCTTCCGTCAAACCCATACCGGCTAACGGGTCGTCTTTGTGCGCATCGAACCCTGCGGAGATAATGACGAACTCCGGTTTGAATGCGTCGGCCGCTGGAACAAGCGCTTTGAGGAAAATCGCGCGGTACGCCTCATCACCTTCCCCCGCCTCCATCGGGACGTTGACGGTATATCCTACTCCCGCTCCCTTGCCCCGTTCGGTGCCTCGTCCCGTCCCGGGGTAGTGTGGATACTGATGCGTGCTAAAAAAAAGCACCGAAGGATCGTCCTCGAAACTATGTTGGGTCCCGTTCCCATGATGGACATCCCAATCGACGATCAGCACTCTGGTAATCCCATATTTCTTTTGGACGTAACGGGCTGCGATGGCGACATTATTCAAAAGACAGAACCCCATCGCACGCCCTGCTTCAGCATGGTGGCCAGGAGGCCGGACGGCACAGAAGACATGATCCACTTGCTGTGCCATGATGGCATCGACCGCCGCTAAAGCGCCTCCCGCCGCCAAGTACGCGGCATTCACCGATCCGGGCGACATCGAGGTATCGGCATCAAGCGAGACACGACCGCTCGTAGGAGCGAGCCGGTTCAGCGATTGAACATAGCTCGGTAAATGAATCTGCGTCAGCCATTCATCTTCCGCCTTGCGCGCTTCGATCTTGGCCATGCGGGCCATCGTACCTCTCTGTTCAAGCTGGTGCATGATCGCGCGCAGCCGATTGGGAGACTCCGGATGCCGGGGCCCCATGTCATGCTCAAGATAGGCGGGATGATAGACGAGACCGGTTTTCCCCACGGTGATCCTCTGATGCCGATCGTCGTTCGTGAAGTGTATCTCACAACACCGCCGTGCCGCACTTCATACGAGATACGAATGACGCTTCACGAGACTAGAGACTTGTTCAGATTATCATGCAGAAAACTCCATAGACAATGTGCTTCAGCGCTGCTATCGTTTGCCATCAACGACAGGAGCAACGTATGCCGAATCCAAGAATTGAGCCACTGAAGAAGGTCCTCGCCATGGATCCAAGCGACGACGTCGCCTGGTTCGGGCTGGGAAAGGCCTACATGGACGATGGGAATTTCGAAGAAGCCGCCAAATCCTTACGCCAGTGCGTGACCGTTAAACCAACCTATTCAGCCGCCTATCTCGCACTCGCTCAGTCGCTCCAAAAACTCGGACGTCTGGATGAGTGTCGGACCGTCTGTGCCACAGGCATCGACGTTTCAACAAAGAACGGCGACGCCATGGTCACAAAAAACCTCGAAACGTTGAAGCTCGCACTGCCATCGTGAGATCCGGCCGCTCGCCCGCTTCTCCCTTTCCCCTTCCACCTTGGTCCCTCCGTGTTGTTCGTCTCCAGCATAAACCCATTGTAGCGGCTACTGATCGCATGAAGTTCGTCATCCGACTCGCGTTGACCAATGTCACAGCGAAGACGGGTGGACCTTTCGGCGCGGCAGTGTTCGAAACCGGGTCGGGACGACTCATCGCCATCGGCGTCAACGTCGTCGAGCCCTCCAACTGTGCCCTCGCCCATGCCGAAATGGTGGCGCTCGCGAATGCACATCAAACCCTGGGACATTTCGACCTGGGGGCACACGGCATGCCGAGGTTCGAACTGGTTACGAGTTGCGAACCATGCGCCATGTGTTACGGGGCGGTTCTTTGGTCTGGTGTCCGGAAACTTGTCTGCGGCGCGCGAAGGATGGACGCGGCGGCAATCGGGTTCGACGAGGCCCCGAAACCAAAAAACTGGGTGGCGGAGCTGAAGAGACGTAGGATTACCGTAACCAGTGATCTCTGCCGAGATGAAGCCGTCGCCGTCTTCCGGCGATATGAGCGATCTGGAGGTCGAATTTATAACGCTCGAAGGGAATCATAGAGATATTCTCCGGGGCAGCATAGGCGGCAAGTCGCCTAGCGCCACAGCCGAATATCTCGTGCGAGGCTCCCCTTCCCTCCAAAGTAAATAATGGTCTTGAAAATCACCTCATCGGAATTGGGCGTGAGGCCGAACCCTACCCCAAAATTCGCGGGAATTTCTCCCGGCAGCATCACATGCACGGAAGGTACGATATAGTGCCCCTGATCCGCCATCTGGTGCGGATTCTGTAGTTGGCCGCTCGTCCCATAGCCCTGGAGCCCTAGAGTCAGGTTTTTGCTGATCCAATACCGAACCTCGGCTCGATAGCCCAACGAAAACCATTTGTGCGTATCAGCTCCGACCAAGCCGTGATCCAGGTCCGGCGCGTTCACGATGAACGTCCAACGACCAATGTCCTTTTGAGCGATGAGCATGATCTCTCCCTCCACGAGGTTATCCTCGAACTGCTTGCTCCACCATTCGATCTCCGAATACCACCCTAAGTTAATGGGCAGCACGTCTTTTTCAAAAAGCTGGCCGCGGAGCCGAAACTTCGAGCCGGCATATTGAGGAGCCATGAGGGGAGACCCCGGAATGGCCCAATTCACATAATAGGCAAAATCTATTGTCCTGGTAAGGCCATACTCGAATTCAGCTGCCATCCGCGTCATGTATTGGCTGGCGAATGTGCTGTCCGATGAGGTACCGTGGCCAGCATCCCGAAATCCGGACGGCACAAAACTACCCAGAAACTGAGGATCGAGCTTTCCTTTGCCACCGGTTTGATAGGGGTAGATCTGAAACTCGAAGGGGTCAAGATCGGCGTATGCCTCGCTCACAAGAAGCGCGGAAAGCAGCAGCGGAAGCCATATCCAGAGCCTCATCGTATCCTCCTATTCCGTTAGGAAACGAACGGACGACAGCAGGCTCTGGACTCAGAATGTCTCTGGCCTTCGACGGTAGAGTAGAGATAGAAATTTCTTCGATAGACACCCCTTTCGTTTGACTCTGCGTGACTGCCTTCAATGCCCCGGCCGGCTATCTGCGAGAAGAGGCGATTCGATCGTCATGAGTTCGCTCCACCTACTACTTGCGGCCAAAACATCCACAAAACAGCGCCACACACGGCCGGGAGCAAATCGGGCAACACGAAGCCACACGCGATGATACAACCCATGACTATCGCTCTCATAAGAACCTCCTCTTCGATTGAGGGAAACCGCACAGAGACTCAATCCACCGAAGTGTCCCAACGGCTTTCAGGTATGCGTGTGTACACGAATACACAGCCAAGAGTTTTTCATGGTTTCGTCTGTCTCCGTGAGATTAACTCTTCTGTGCACAAACCGTGCTTGCAAAATAAATCACATTGCAAATAGATAGTTCATCTTGTTCGAATAACACTGTGACACTCCTGATCGGACTTGACAGATTGACACTTTCAAAGGAATGCCGCAGCGCTTAGGGGTATGAAATTGATGGAGAAAGGATGAAGTGGAAGCAACTCGAACCAGAGACAACTCGACGAAGCTCCGAAGCCCAAAAACTGAGTGGCAGAGCTGAAACATCGAGGGATTTCCGTGATTCGCCCAGTCTAAGGTGAGGCGTCTTAACGGAAGTTTAGAAGAGTGGCACTACCAGTGGCACTACCGATGAGGAGAAAGTACCCGGCATTATAGAAGGCATGCAGAGCGATGGAGGGATACACGGACCCAAAGCGATCTCGTACAAAGCCGAAACAGAGGGAAGGAACGAACACCAGCAAGGACCACAAGATGGAATGGTTGACCAGATGGGCCAATGAGAATAAGAAAGATGTCAGTAGATTGGAAATGGATAGACCAAACCATGCCTTCTGCCTCGCCATGGATTGCAGCAAATATCCCTGGACAATGCCACGGAACAGCAATTCTTCGAACAGAGGCTGCCACAGAGCGATGGAGGCAAAAGCCGGTGACCATATGGCATGTCGAGGTAGTGAATAAGATGCCAAGAACCCTACCATGAAAAACCATACTATCGGACCAAGAGCTAACAACAAGAGGAATGCAGGATCCCGATGAAAGGAACGATTGTAATGAAGACCCAGTAATGCCGTGACGTGCGCCGAGACGCTAGGCATAGAGAGTCCACCAGAGAAAACGTCTTGTACTCCGACTATGAGGTCAGGGTGCAACTTCCGCTGTGATGACATTCCTCGCGTTCTGAAGCTCAACCTCATCGGCGTCTTGCCCTCCACAACAAGGCTACCAGAGACATGAGTAGCATGGCGGCCAGCAACATGTCTCCAGTTGCGCCAGGGACGAGAGTGCAGCCTCCTCCTCCGCTATCGCTAGAGGCCGGAGGGGGTGGCGCAATGTTGAAGGTTGCGGTGACAGTTGCATTTTGGGTAAGCGAGCAGAGGCCAGTTCCTGCGCAATCCCCACTCCACCCTGCAAAGACAGACCCAGGATCGGGTGCTGCGGTGAGGTTTACAGTGCTACCTTGGGGGAACTGTCCATTGCATGTTGCTCGGCAGTCAATTCCGGCAGAATTGGACGTAACCGTACCGGTGCCGGCACCGGCCTTGTTGACGGTGACAGTGAAATTTGCCACTAGGCTGGCCAACGCGGCTCGGGCATTGATGCGCCCACCGGTCGACACTTTCCCACTCAAGGAGGCCTTCCGGTCCACAGTGTTCAGGATTGCGTTCCTGAGTTGGGCTACGGTGAGGGTGGGATTCACCGAGAGCAACAATCCAGCGAGTCCCACCACATGAGGGGTGGCCATCGAAGTACCCTGAAAAAACCGGTAGTCCGTGATTCCTGACGGCGAACCAGCAACGCAGCCGACACGGACATCGTCTAGATACACGCCGTCGGAGACCTGGCTTTCGTTCGATATGAATCGAAAGCGAAACCGTGAATCGGCCACGCCATCCGCGACATCCCCCCAAGTGAAGGGAACGAATTGGGCATTGCTGTTTCCTGAGAATCCGTTAATGATCTGCCAACTGGCCCCGTTGTTGGGTGATGTTTCCGCAAGCACTCCATCGACATCAAGCTCGGTTTGCAGGCGAATGCGGCTGTCCAATCGGCACCCTCTCTGTCCTGTGGTGCTGAACAGTGGTCCTATCGCGAAGGAATCGGTGTTGTTCTGATAGCTTCCGGTCGGACTGTCGGTCAGACTGTTTGGTCGACTGAATGACGTGGAATTGGTGAATCCCCACGTACTATTTGTTCCCCCGAAGACATATCCGAGCCCGGTCGGGCCGGAATCGAAGTTATGAAAGAGGACAGTCGTAATGTTTGATGTGGGCGTTGTGCTGTTGATTTTGACTCCCGGCGCGGCCACCTGGACGGTCGTGGCCCCGAAATTAGAGAAGGTCGCCAATTGATCATTTTGGTCCGTCGCTGCTACCGCGATCACGTTTGCCAGCGCGGCTATCTGATGCCCGCCACACACGGAAGGCGCACTGAAATTTGAGGGAAAGTTCGGTACGTTGTCATTATCATCGCCGATCCCATCATTTCCACCGTTGCCTGCCGCTGCAACAAACAGGATATCTGCGTCATTCGCGGCACTCACGGCATCATAGAAAGCCAGGCTACACTCAGGACCGATAAAGCTCGCGTTAATCACGCGTGCGCCTTTTGCGATAGCATAGTGGATCGCGCTGATAATGCCGGTGGTGGATAAGGATCGGTCCACCCCTCCGGCTTTCAGAGCCATCAGTCTCGCGGTCCACATAACCCCTGCGATTCCGGTTCCATTATTTCCGGCTCCCGCGATGGTTCCTGCTACGTGAGTGCCGTGACCCTCGTTACCTCCGGGATTGAGATCGACAGGGTCCATCGGGTCATTATCGTTCATGAGAAAATCCCACCCATGCACATCGTCGACTAATCCATTCCCATCGTCATCAATGCCATTTCCGGCAATCTCTCCCGGATTCTTCCAGATATTCGGTGCGAGATCCGGATGGTCGTAGGCAATGCCCGAGTCAATGACGGCGACAATCACGTTTGGGCTTCCTGTGCTGATATCCCAAGCTTCAGGGGCATCGATGTCGGCATCTGCCTTTCCTGCCGTTCCGTTCACAGCTTGACCTGTGTTATGGAGACCCCATAATGTGCCGAACTGGGCATCGCTGGGCATGGCTTGTAGCGAGTAGAGATAGTTTGGTTCGGCATATTCAACGGCAGGATTACTTCGGTACTTCAAGACCGCTTCGTCGACCGATAAAGCCCCTTCCAATTTGTACTGATGAATCACCGCGGCATTCATCGATACTGCTCTGAGTTCTTTGGCACCCATATCGACATTCAGCGACTTGATTCCCGATGAAGACGCCTCATCCTTGAACTTGACGAGCACCTCTGCTGGAACATAGTGCGCAGGGCGACGCACGTCCCCTGATAACGTCGTCATTCCACCGGATGTTTGTTTCTGCTTCGCATAAACCAAGCGATCTCCGGGCATGAGACCCGATAATGCGACCACGGTTGTTGTTAGGCCTACGATGGCCACGACCCAACAGAGCGCAATTCTCGTCGCGCTACTTCTGCGTTTCGTACCGATAATTGGGCTCTGCATACTCGACCTCCGGATATGAAATGAGTTGGACGATCGCAGATTCAACCGGCCGATCGTCCAAGATTCGGACGTGATAGAGGCGTCCCTGTTGAATTTCAGCGATCACGTCGGTTCGGTTACCCTTCAGGATGGATACAATCCGCTCTTGTGAAACCCAGCTCTTGAACTTAACTAACATTTCATAGGGAACGAATCGCGGTGCAGGAGATTTCATAGCGGTTTCTAAGGCATGTCTTTCTGTCGCATTCCGGTTTGTTGCGTCACAGGAGGTGTAAAACCAAACAGCCGACACACACATCATGATTGTGACCAGTCGAGTCATGCGATCAAATGGATGGGGCAAGTAAGCCATCGTGTTCTCTGTCTCAAACGGTGCTGATCGCTTAGCTGATCTAATCAGGCGACTACGTGTAATGGAGGGAGTGTGATTCGTCCATCCCTCTTAGGAGGGGAAAAGCTGGTATTGTTTATCTCGATCTAAGATTCGTGTAAACCGGTATGCGCTCCAATTTGTACAAGCGGTGTGACGACAGGTTTGATGGTGCGTTACGTGTCTGCTGGGTTTTTATGCAGGCTTGTTGACAAACTCACAGTTGTGAAGAGATTCAACTCTGAATGCGCCTATTGATGATGCGAATCACCGTTCAGTATGTGTCAACCTTGGGAACTGTCCTCATCTGTGTTGCCCTCAGAATCGCCCGCACGCCTGTGCACTCGGTCACGACGGTTCCCTCGCTAGGCCGGAGCCGGCAGCAGACCTGGGGGCCACGGGGCTGTACGGGAAGCGCAGAAGAGCGGCACGAGTGAGTTCCCCATGATCGACAGACAGGACCATGATCCGAGCCGACCCCGATCACATTGAGGCAGAAATTCGCTGAACACAGTCGTTTGTCAACACACTGCTAGAGAGTTTGCCTAATCGAAGCGTCGTGAGATTCGTAGAGTGGAGCTGAAGCGCGAGGGTTCTGAATCAGCATGCGCACTCGAGGTTGGATGCGCTGATGTTTAGTCCGTTCAATTATTTCGACATTGGCAAGCCTCAATGTCGCTCGAGAGGGAAGCGGCTCGACGTCCCAAAGCGAGATCAATACGGCACTGAGGTGCGGAAGCTTCGTCAAATCCACGGTCACTGAACCAGCCAGTGCCTTCACGTCCATCCGAATCTGCTCTGGACATCCTTGCCTTCCTCCCCGCAGGTCGGCTCGCGGTATCGAAATGCTCAGGATGACCGGATCGCAATAGTCGACAAGTTGCTTCGCCTTTTGTCTGATACGCGCCAGGATCCGGTGGGTCAAGATCGTGCCACGATTGGTTTCATCTCCGGGCTCCTCGTCCGTCATGATCCCGCGCACAGGCAGCCGTTGACGTTCAGCCGAACCTACCATCGCCGTCACTTCTACAAAGAACCGTTCCGATCCCACACGACATTCCAAATCGGCCGTCCTCGCTTGCGACTCGGGCAGAAACGTGACCCGAAGCCCGACGCGAATCAGCTGCGTGGCCAACTCCAGTTCCGCCAGTGCGGATTCCCGGACACCGATATCATGATGGGCCAAGCGATGAAGAAGCCGTCCGATCCGAAGATGACTTGAGTAATCGGCACAGTGTCGATGCAGGAGACTCCAACGTTCATTGAGTTGGCATGGAAGCCCTGGTGGCAAATGGCGCTTCCAAGCGACCGCGGGGCCGGGGGAGCCGTGCCAGCGGGAATGAATCCTCATTGTGCGTCGCGGCCGCCAGTGCGCCATCACCTCTTCCACTCCGGCTCATGAAGCGACGCTTCATGAGCGACCCAAGTCGTTTATGGGACCGGCTCGGCGCCTTCGTCGCTATCCGGCGATTCGCCCAAGACTTCCGGTTGTCGATCGAGACATTCGTTGTACACTTCATCGAGCCACCGACCCGCACAGCCCAGAACTTCACGCACCAACGGCTCCGGCTGTCCCGTTCGTTTGATCGTCCACTGTGAAACATATTCGAGGAGCGCTTCCCGCTCGAAAGAGCGAGTCGAATGCGCGGCCAGGGCGGACAACTCTCCAAGACCTGTGTGGAGGATGTCCGACACCGTGTCTCGGGCATACGATGTACTTGCAGTCACATATTGAACAACACGATGGAGTTCGTGGTCGTTCATGTCGCAGTCCGTAAAACAATTCTTACATCCCGAGGGCTGACTGTCAACGCGGCTGTGCTCCAATTCTATTTCTATTCCAATGTTTTTCTCCAATCACGGCGCGGCCAGATGATAAGATGCATACCCTCACCGCTTGGCAGCGACGTAAAGGAGAATGGACATGATCGCGAAACGTCCGGTTCGGCACAGGACTTCATCCCCGGTGGCGTCTGACCGGTGGGATCTCACCCATCTCGTCAAGAATCCCCTGAATGACTTGGAGCGGCATTTGAAAGCGCTTGATACACGAGCCGTACAGGTTGAGTCGGCTCGTCCTCGACTCCAGGCAACAATGATGAGCACTGATTTCCGATCGATCCTGGCACTCACCGAATCGATCGGAGAAGATTCCGCTCGGCTTGGCGCATTCGCCTACCTCTGGTTTTCGGAAGATACTAAAAACACCAGAGCACGCTCGTTTAAATCGCAGGTGGAGGAGCGGCTCACCGCTATCCATAATCGCCTGCTCTTTCTCGACCTCTGGTGGCAGGGGGTAGATAACGAAAATGCGGCAAGGCTAATGGCCGACGCCGGCGACCTTCGATACTACCTGGAGACCATCAGACGTTACACACCTCATACACTGTCGGAATCGGAAGAGAAGATCATCAATGTCAAGAATGTGACCGGCCGGAGCGCCGTCAACACACTCTATGACGTCGTGACCAACGGACTGACATTCACGATGAAGATCGGCGGGAAGGCACGGACGATGAACCGCGAAGAACTCATGAGCCATGTGCGGAATCCAAAGGCGTCCATCCGCGAGGCTGCCTACAGAGAACTCTATCTCGTGTTTTCAGCCCAACGTGACCTACTCGGAGAGATGTATCGGACACTCGTGAACGACTGGAAGGCTGAGAACGTCGGACTCCGGAGGTTTGCCTCCCCCATCGCAACCCGCAACATCGGCAACGATGTGCCGGACCAAGCCGTCGATGTGCTGTTGGCGACCTGCGCCAAGAATGCCGAGATCTTCCAGACGTACTTCAAACTGAAGGCGAAGATCTGCAAAATTTCCCCCATGAATCGGTATCATATTTACGCTCCCCATCGGGCGGACACCAAGAAATTTACGTATGCCGATGCCGTCACCATGGTGCTCGGCGCCTATCGAGGATTTTCTCCCCAGCTTGCAGATCTGGCCGAACAAGTGTTGAGAGAACGGCACGTCGATGGGCCGACACGTCCAGGCAAACTGGGCGGCGCCTATTGCTACAGCGTGGTACCAGGTCTGACGCCTTACGTGATGTTGAACTTCACCGGAGAAGCCCGAGACATCGCCACCATGGCTCATGAACTCGGCCATGCCGTCCATGGAATGATGGCAAAAGACCATTCGGTCTTTACCTTCCATTCAACCCTTCCATTGGCGGAGACGGCTTCCGTCTTCGGCGAACGTATTCTCTCTGACACTCTCATGTCGAACGAGCGCAACAAGGCCGTTCGACAAGGCGTGCTCGTCAGTCAACTGGATGACATCTATGCAACCGTGCTACGGCAAGCCTATTTCATTCGCTTCGAGCAGACAGCGCATCAGATGATAGCGGAAGGAGCCACAGGAGAGGAACTGGCGCGAGTCTATCTCTCAGAACTGAGGCAGCAATTCGGCAAGACCGTACGAGTCCCGGACGAGTTTCAATGGGAATGGCTCATGATTCCCCATCTCTTTGCCAGTCCGTTCTACTGCTACGCCTATAGCTTCGGCAATCTACTCGTATTGGCCTTATACAGAATGTACAAGGAGCAAGGGGCCTCATTTGTCCCACAATATCTGGACTTACTTGCCACCGGCGGATCTCAATCACCCCAGGATATCCTCAGCAAATTGGGCGTAAATATGACATCCCCAGCCTTTTGGCAGTCGGGATTCGATACCATTAAGGACATGGTACAGCAACTTGAAGCGACTCTCTCGTAGCATCTCATTGATGAATAACAGCTAAACTGACGTGCGACCAAACTGACATGAGAGGCTTGACAGGATCGTTCTTCAATGGCACAATGAGAATGCTTCTCATAATCGCTGAATGACCATTTGAAGGGTGTCTGAATGTTCGTTTGCTTGTGCCGAGGAATCACTGAGTCAGATGTTCGTAATGCGGGGCGAGCGGGGCTTGTGATGCCCTGTCAGCTCAAGTCCAAATTTGGCCTCAAGCAGAGCGGCTGCTGTGGTCGTTGCGCAAAAAATATCCATGAGTTTGTCGAGCTCGCCGTCCAAGGTGCATCGGCCGGAGCAGTGGACCGTAGGTAGACTTTCCTTCCCTTCCTCTCCCTCCTGTGCCAGTTCACAGAAGGGTTGCGGCATCTTTTCATTCGCAATAATTCAACGTGGAGAACCAATTTTGATGAGCTTCGCCACATCGGCGACGCGTCGGCCTAAGGCTTCTGCTTCGGCGAGTTCTTTGTCATCGATTCCCGGGCTCTCTCCTTCGGTTGTGGCCGACGCTCCAAAGGCTCCCCCGCCGCTCACCACAATCATCTGATTTCCCAGCATCGCGGCGAGGATGGTCAACATCGTCATCTCTTTCCCGCTTGATATTTGCCCTCCCGTGGTAAAGGCAGCCCCTATCTTATTTTTCATCTTGAATTCGGGAAAGACCCCGAATTTGAACTGCCAATTGTCGAAGAAAGCCTTCACCTCTCCGGACATATTGGACCAATAAACAGGAGAACCGACCACAACCGCATCGGCGGAAAACAAATCTTCCGCGGTCACTTGTCCGACACGCTTCAAAACAATCTGAGTACCAGAGACCGACTTTGCTCCAGCCACCACCGCTTCTGCCATGCGCTCGGTATTTCCCGAGAGCGAATGATAGGTCACGAGGATCTTGATCGCGGGCGAGGATTCATCCGCCCAAGACCAAGACATGCAGCCGGTGCAGAAGAGGACCAACGTCAATGCAATGGCTAAGAGATGTCGTGATTCACTGGAGGCGTGAGTCTTCGTGAAGTAGGGCAACACAACGTTACAGTCCGGATAGAACCAACATGAAAGGAGGATTAGCGCCGAAACGTCTCTTCTTCCATATGTTCCTCAACCGATACTTCTGTCAGCGTCCCACGATAGGTGCAGCGGTGGCACCGAATCCGCCATTCTTCAATCCATTTTTCTTGGACGTAGGACTGACGACATCCAGGGCAGACGAACACACCTTTTTTGTATAATACCCGTCGTTTTTCCTGCATAGTTCCCTCTCACTGCACTTGAGGATGGCACATTGCTCGAAAGGATTGCAAGATTGGCGGAAGAGAACGCTATCTGATCACAACAGCTTCAATACGTTCCTTGACTGAGGTAGGCAGGATGGCTACGATGCACACCATGTCATTCGGGAATTCAATTCGCTGCGCTTGGTGTTCCATGACACTCATTGGATCACTTCTCACCGGCATGCCGACATCCAATGCCTCTGACGGAGGGCTTGTACATATTCAAACCCCCTCGGGCATCACAATCCATGCCGAGATCGCCGATACGCCGTTGAAGCGCGCAGTCGGCCTGATGTATCGGGATCACCTCAAGAAAGATCATGGGATGTTATTTTTCTTCAGCCAACCACAAGCCTGGTCGTTCTGGATGAAAAACACCAAAATCGCACTTGATTTGATCTGGCTGGACGATAAAAAACGAGTCACCCATATTGAACGCAATGCTCCGATTTGCACGAAGACCGACGACTCCTGTCCTCAATACCGCCCGAACAACGATGATGCGATGTACGTACTTGAAATTGCGGGAGGTACCGTCGACGGCTACAAGATTGAAAAAGGGACCAAACTGCTATTCGGCCAGCCCTAGCGTCTTTTCTCGGAACGTTCCTTAGCAGGCTGCTCAAAAAGGCCACCTTTCTCACCCACCCGTCCCGGCGCGCCAAGACGCGCCTTTCCACAGGCAAGGCCGCAGCGAGGTCCGCGACGCGAAGAATAATGAGCGTCACGTCTGCGGACGGGCACCCTCGGCTTCGCCGCGAGGCGAGCGAGTCGGTGAGGGCCCAGTGTCTTAAAGGGCGAGGCGTAACCTTTCTCACCCCCCCCCCGCCCCTGAGCTGCGCTCGCAGCTCTTGCCCGGTGGTACGTTGAGCCTCTGAGGTTCACGTCGCGCCGAATAAGGCGCGGCACGTTTGTGAACGCCGCCGAGATGGTGAGGCGGCAGTGTCCTGCGAGAACGCGCTGGCGATCTTTTTGAGCAGCCTGTCATGATCGTTCCTGCCAGGACCGTACCCGCCGTGCCGTAATGACGCCGCCGACCCGTTCAATCGTTTTCAGCACGCGATTCAGATGAGCCGTATCGGCAATTTCGACGACAAAATCGAGCTCCGCTTTGCGATCTTCCCGCGTGATGATTTCGGCACGGCTGATATTCGCTTTGCATTCGGCGATAGCCGAGGAAACGTTCGCCAACACTCCCGTCTTATCCTCCGCGATGACGGCTATTTTAACCGCATGCTGACTCGGCGTAGCCGTATCCCACTCAACTTCCACCAAACGTTCTCGATCATAATCCAACGCTTCCAGGTTGGGGCAATCGAGTGAATGGATCGTGAGGCCCCGTCCCCGCGTGATGTATCCCAAGATCTTGTCGCCGGGAACCGGGTTACAGCATCGCGACAGTTGCATCAACAGATCGCGTCCCCCTTTCACTTGGACGCCCGGCTCCTCTCCTCTCGCGCTGACGGCTTTGGGAGCACTCGCAGGCTGGAGTTGAGTCGGAACACCGGTTGAGATGGGAGCCATTAACCGTCCGATGAGTTGCGCCGTTGCAAGGTGACCGAATCCCACGGCCGCCGCGAGTTCATCGATCGTTGCATAGCCTTCTTGCTTGGCCATTTCGAGCAGCGCATCCGACTTGAGAACCTGGGACGGAGCCATGCCATGGCGACGAACCTCTGTTTCGAGCAAACGCCATCCGATTTCCAAGCTTCGTTTCTGCTCCTCAGCCTTGATCCAATGTTTAATCTTGGTCTTCGCCCGGGACGTGCGGACGAACTTGAGCCAATCCTTATGCGGAGTCTGATTCGGAGATGTCAGAATTTCGATGGTGTCGCCGCTCGTCACTTCATGTTTGAGCGGAACGATCTTGCCGTTGACCTTCGCCCCGACACAGTGGTCGCCGATTTCCGTGTGAATCGCATAGGCAAAGTCTATCGGCGTGGCTCCTTTAGGCAGTTCTTTGACGGTTCCCTTTGGCGTAAATACATAGACCACGTCGTGGAACAACTCGAGTTTTACGGAATCCATGAATTGACGATTGTCAGGCAGATCCTTTTGCCATTCAATGAACTGCCTCAGCCATCCGAAGGCTTTACTGTCTTTATCATGCACCTTCCCTTGTTCTTTATACTTCCAATGCGCGGCGATCCCATACTCGGCCACGCGATGCATTTCTTCCGTGCGGATCTGAAACTCCACATGCTCGCCCTTCGGCCCGACCACGGTCGTATGGAGGGATTGATAGAGGTTCGATTTGGGGATCGCGATGTAATCCTTGAAACGGCCCGGCAGCGGTCGCCACAACGAATGGATGACACCCAACAGCGCGTAGCAGTTCATCTTCGAATCGGTAATGATCCGCAAGGCGGTGAGATCATACACCTCCTCGAAGGAGATCGATTGCTTCTTCATTTTTTGATAGATACCGTAGAGATGTTTCGGTCTTCCGTACACTGCTCCGACAAGCCCATTCTCTTTCAGAGCCGTCTCGACGAGCGCTTGCACCTCTTGGATATACTGCTGACGATCTTCATCACGCTTCGCCACGCACACCCGCAGGGTTTCATAGACATCCGGTTTGAGATGCTTCAGACACAAATCCTCCAGTTCGTTCTTCACCCAGCCGATTCCGATGCGATTCGCCAAAGGCGCATAGATTTCCAACGTCTCTTGTGCGATTTCTTGACGTCTTTTCTCGCCGAGATGTTCAAGGGTCCGCATGTTGTGGAGCCGATCGGCCAGTTTGATGATCACGACGCGAATGTCGTCCGCCATCGAGAGCACCATCTTGCGGAAATTTTCTGCCTGTTTTTCTTCTGAACTCTTAAAGGTGATCTTGCCGATCTTTGTCACCCCGTCGACAAGATGAACGACTTCCTTCCCGAATTCATGCTGAAGCTCATCGGCCGTCGCCACCGTATCTTCCAGCGTATCGTGTAAAAGCCCGGCCACAACCGCAGTGACGTCGGTTTTCAAAGACGTCAACACTCCAGCCACCGCCACAGGGTGCTTCACATAAGGCTCCCCGGATCGACGCACTTGTCCTTCATGCGCCCTCGCGGAAAATTCATACGCCTTCCGTACCACGCCGAGATCAGCGTCAGGCTGATAGTCTCGCAACCGATCCAACAATTGGTCGATACTGGTCACGGTTTCGTACATCTTCTATGACTCACGGCCTGCCGCCCTTATATCTCGGATGCGCAGTTGAATCCGATCATAGCCGTTCCAATGATTCAGTTCCGGCGTAAACGCGACGTCGATCGGCGTCTTGAGAGACAACCCATGCTCCTCCAACGATTTCATCCCGAACCCAATGCCATCAAACGGTAACGACCCTCCCTGGCGGACCGTCATCTTCAAATGCTTCTCTCCGACTATTCGTGCGTTGAGGACATCCAGACCCTTGACGGCGAACGTCGGCTCCGGATTGCCGGCCCCGAATGGATGCAACGTCCCGATCTCCCGAATCAGCTGCAACGTGACTTCGTTCAGTCGAACTTCTGAATCCACATACAGCTGGGGGACACTGTGAGTGGTTTGGATCCATGTCTCGCCGATGTCGGAAAATCGCTCCGAAAATTCCGGCAACCGCTCCTCACGAATCGTCATTCCGGCTGCGCTGGGATGGCCGCCGAACGCCATGAGCAGGTCTCGACAGGCCGTTAAGGCCTGATATAAGTCGAATCCCGGCACGGTCCGGGCAGACCCTTTTCCGATACCCTGTTCATTTACAGCGATGACGACCGTCGGACGATGAAACCGTTCCATGATACGGGCGGCCACGATACCGACGACCCCGAGATGCCATCCTCGGGCATACAGTACGATGCCGCCCGGCCACTCCCGTGCTTCCACCTGGGCCAGCGCCTCCTGTAGGATTTCGGCCTCGAGGTCACGGCGGGCTCGATTCAACTGCTCCAAATCTTCAGCCAACTCTTTGGCTTCCCCTTCAGACTCCGTCGTCAGAAGCCTGACCCCTTTGATGGCCTCATCCAATCGACCCGCGGCATTGAGTCGGGGACCGAGTTTAAATGCGATGGTGTCTGCCGTACACTCACGACTAATACCGGCGACATGCTTCAAGGCTCGTATGCCGCACCGTGCGCCTCGTGAAATTTGAACGAGACCTTCTCTTACAAATAGTCGATTTTCATCTTGTAGCGGAACCACATCCGCAATTGTGGCAAGCGCCACCAAATCCAAGAGCGACTCCAGAGGCACCGAACCGGCTCCATACTTCCTGTCATAGGCCTGGGCAACCTTGTACGCCAGACCACCGGAACAAAGCCCGTGAAAGGGATACCGAGCTTCCGGCCGATGCGGATTCATCACCGCCAAAGCGGGCGGCATTTCCTTGTCGCTTTGATGGTGATCGGTCACCACCACATCAATTCCCAATTGATTGGCAAGGCTAATTTCACGATGCGACGTGGTCCCGCAATCTGACGTCACCAATAAAGAGACGCCCTCCGTCGCCAAGGTCCGAACAGCGTTCTCATTGAGTCCATATCCTTCACGCAGACGATGCGGAACATAGGCTCGAACTTCGGCACCGAGCCCACGGAAAAAGGAAAGATAAATACTCGTGGCGGACATGCCGTCAACGTCGTAATCGCCATAAAAACATACGATCTCGCGCCGTTGCATGGCTTGAAACAGACGATCAACAGCCGATTCCATATCGGGAATCAAGAAAGGATCATGAGTTCGAAGAGGGGACATCCAGGCTGTCGCCTGGTTGACGTCCGTGACGCCTCGGTTGAGCAACAACGAGGCGGTAGCCGATGAGATGGATAGGGCCTGTGATAAGAACCCTCGTTGGACTGGATCGACCTGGCGAATGACCCAGAGCTTAGACCTCATCCCCGCCTCCTTAAGAGCCTGGGCTTTACCATAAATTCAAACCATGAGTTTCATAGGAACGAGAAAGACTGTAATAAGTCGCTTCTTCTTTGTCAAACCAATGGATTGGGGGCCGTCGTAGGAGGAATCGAGTAGGAATGCGGAAGTCGGAATCGGTGTTATTCTCCTCCTTTCTGAACGTAGTTCTTCACAAACTCTTCAGCATTTTTTTCAAGGACATCATCGATTTCATCGACCAACTTATCGATATCCTCTTTGATCTTTTTGCCGGCTTCGACAACTTTTGGATTCGCCTTGACCTCTTCCTTGCCCTGCGGTTCTCGTCGCGGCTCTTGTTTCCGTTCCTGCTTTTCCATTCGAGCACCTCCAGTGGACCAGGGGAAACCCTCGCGATTCACCGGCATCTACCAACGACAAACTCACCATACTCTAGGGTGCTGAAACCCGTCAAGACAAGGGGAAAACGAAAAAGCACCGTGTCTCAATGGAGGCACGGTGCTTCATCTGTGTCAGCGGATACTAAAATAGCGAATCAGCGCGCAATCAACGATACGATGAGTAATGCGACGATATTGATGACCTTGATCATCGGGTTTACGGCCGGTCCTGCCGTATCCTTATAGGGATCGCCGACTGTATCGCCGGTCACCGCCGCCTTGTGCGTTTCGGTGCCCTTCAAGCCCTGCTCTTCGATGAATTTTTTGGCGTTGTCCCACGCACCGCCGCCGCTTGTCATGGAAATCGCAACAAACAATCCCGTGACGATGCTGCCGACCAATACGCCGCCGAGCGCTTGTGGCCCAAGCACCAACCCGACGATGAGCGGTGACGCCACCGGAATCAAACCGGGAATCATCATCTTTTGAATTGCCGCTTGGGTCACGATGTCGACACACGTGCCGTACTCGGGCTTGCCCGTGCCTTCCATGATGCCCTTGATCGTTCTGAACTGCCGACGCACTTCTTCTACGATCAGCCCTCCCGCCTCACCGACGGCCCTCATACACATTGATCCAAAGATGAACGGCAACATGCCGCCCAGGAACAGCCCCACCAAGACTTTCGGATTGGAAAGATCGAATGCAGACAGTGCCGGATTGTGCGCTGCGACCTCTCGCGAGTATTCGGCAAAGAGCACCACCGCTGCTAGACCAGCGGACCCGATCGCATAGCCTTTTGTCACTGCCTTGGTTGTATTGCCGACGGCATCCAGCGGGTCCGTGATGTCTCGGACTTCCTTCCCCAAATGCGACATTTCGGCGATGCCGCCGGCATTGTCCGTAATAGGACCAAAGGCATCGATCGCGACGACGATGCCGGCCATCGAGAGCATGGCCACTGCCGCTACCGCCACACCGTACAACCCGCCTGACTCTGCGCCGCCGCACACCGAGTAGCTGCCGAGAATCGCCGCGGCAATCACTACCACGGGAGCCGCCGTCGACTGCATACCCACCGCCAGACCGGCGATGATGTTCGTCGCATGACCAGTTTCGCTCGCTTTCGAAATGTACTTTACCGGCTCATAGCTCTTCGACGTGTAGTAGTCGGTGATGAATACGAGCGCCAAGGTGACCGCTAAGCCGAGTAGCGCCGCGATGTAGTAACTGAATCCGCTGACACCACCGACTCCGCCCATGATCGTGAAGGTAATCGGTAGAAATGCCACGGCCGCGATCCCGCCGGCCACGAACAACCCCTTATACAACGCCGGCATGATCTCACCACCCGGACTCACCTTCACAAAAAGGATACCAATGATCGTGGCAAAGATCGTCACTCCACCCAACGCTAACGGATAAAGAATCGGGGCGGTCGCTCCCTTGAACATCGTAAAGGCCAGCACCATTGCCGCCACAGTCGTCACGGCATAGGTCTCAAAGAGGTCTGCCGCCATGCCGGCACAATCTCCCACATTGTCACCCACGTTATCCGCGATAACCGCTGGATTCCGCGGATCATCCTCTGGAATTCCCGCTTCGACTTTGCCGACCAAGTCGGCGCCGACGTCGGCAGCCTTCGTGTAAATGCCGCCACCGACGCGCGCAAAGACGGAAATCAGACTGCCACCGAATCCAAGACTCAGCAATGCGTGAATGGCTTTCTCCTGTCCGGCCATTGATTCTGCAATAGTGTAAAATCCGGTAATAGCCAGCAGTCCAAGACCGATCAGCAGCAAGCCGGTCACCGCTCCACCACGAAAGGCAACGGTCAACGCAGCATTCATACCGTTATGAGCGGCTTGGGCGGTCCGCACATTGGCGCGGACCGCAATGATCATGCCCACGTAGCCGGCAATGGCCGAGGCTCCCGCGCCGACTAAAAAACCGACGGCAGTGATCAGGCCAAATTTATCCGACACGGCTCCAGCAGCCGCCAGAACGAGGAACAGGCCGGCTGCCACATAACTGACGGTCCTGTACTGTCGGTTCATGTAGGCGCTGGCGCCTTCTTGAATGGCTTTTGCGATTTCCTGCATTTTGGCATTGCCGGCGTCGAGCCTGAACACCCACATCGCGAGGTACAGACCATAGGCAATACCGGCCAGGGCCGCTATGAAGGCAAACGTTACAATCGCTGAGTCACTCACGGGACATCCTCCTGCTGTTAAACGAACTCCTTTGTTACACGGCTCTCCGTGGCTTCAACCCATCCAAAGTACATGGCGAGTGGGTAAATCCAAGGCGGGCGGAATCGAACTCGAAGCTAACCACCCGAAAAGCTGGGCCATTCTATAGAGTCATATTGATCGGATCAAGACCAAAGACTGCCACTCAGAAAACAGTCTCCCTACCACCTTGGACCAGAGGTTGCGCTGGGATTTGGAAGACCTATCCCTGCAGTGCGTTTGTTACATTCGATGGATTAGGATTTAATCCCAAAGGTAATGATAATATGTGGAACATCTCTCACATAAGGCAAAGCTTGCCATGAGAAAGGCCATTCTGCGGACCAGTCTCTGCGTGTGTTTCTACAGCCTTCTTGCTGCATGCGGAGGAGAAGGTGATTCCCAGAGCAATTCCCCGACCTCAACCACTTTGAAGCTCCAAACCATCACGAGCAACCTTAATTCTCCGGTATTCCTAACTGCCCCACGCGGGGATGCGAATCGCCTGTTTGTCCTGGAACAGGGAGGCACTATTAGAGTTCTAGATCGGGCAACCGGCAACATGCTCTCGATATTTCTGACACTGACCGGCATCACAAGCGGAGGGGAACGAGGATTGCTTGGTCTGGCTTTTGACCCAAACTACACGACCAACGGCCGATTCTACATCCACTATACCGACGCCAATGGCACGATCACCATTGCTCGATTTATAGTATCGTCAACGAACGCCGATATCGCTGATCCGATTTCGCAGGTCATCTTGGTGTCCATTCCCCATCCAACCTTTGACAACCATAACGGCGGCATGTTGGCGTTCGGACCGGATGGTTGTCTATACGCAGCCGTTGGAGATGGAGGAAGTTCCGGAGATCCAAACAATAACGCCCAGAATCTCGCAAGCCGGCTGGGAAAACTTCTGCGGATCGATCCGACCACGGGAGCAGCCTGCGCCAGCGGAACACTCAACCCTTTCCTTAGTGGAGGCGATCAGCTGGTTTGGAGCTACGGCCTCCGTAATCCTTGGCGCTTTTCATTTGATGGAGATGCTCTCTACATCGGCGATGTCGGTCAGGATGCGCGCGAAGAAATCAATGTGTCGGCAGGCCCCCATGCCGGAAGAGGACTCAATTACGGTTGGCGACTTATGGAAGGATCAGTTTGCTTTAACCCGGCCATCAACTGCAATGGAGGAACACTCACCTTGCCAACTATTGAATATACGCACGACAACGGAGCTTGCTCCGTGACCGGAGGGTATGTTTATCGCGGCCAAGCCATGCCGGCAATCCAAGGGACCTATTTCTATGCTGATTTCTGCGCCGGCTTTGTCCGTAGTTTCCGCTTCAATAATGGTTCAGCTCTCGAACAAAAAGAATGGCCTCTGCTCGCCGCTCCTTCAATCACCAGTTTCGGCCAAGATGGCTTGGGAGAGCTCTATATTCTGACCAAAGGTGGCAACGTGTCCCGGATTGTCCCGAATTAGTGTGGCCCATACGCTCTTCTTAAGCTTATTTACGACCGTCCTCTACTTTGTTATAGTCCGCATGGACAGTCCTATGGGATTCGAACCGAATTACATTATTATTGATGGGCAGACTTTTACCAAGGCAAAACTCTCCTTGGACAATCATGTCTACAAGAACTGTCAAATCGACGACTGCGACCTCTACTATAGCGGCGGGCAATATGAACTCCTTGACACCCATATCACCAACTCCCGCCTGATTCTGAACCACCCGGCCAAAGGCATTTATAACGCCCTGCAGATTTTCAAGATGAAATCCCCGGGATCCCGCATCGTCTTCGAGTAATCTCCGAAGGACACTGTCCTTGTCCTATACCTACGATTACACAAAGGCGACAGCCGGTGAGAGCGCCGCTCGGAGATATTGGCGCGCCATGAAGATGACGCTGACCCGCCTCGTGCGAGCCAAAACGTTCCATTTCGACGGCAAGACGTACGAGTACCTGTACCACATGTACAATA
This sequence comes from Nitrospira sp., assembly GCA_030123625.1. Lineage (NCBI taxonomy): Bacteria > Pseudomonadati > Nitrospirota > Nitrospiria > Nitrospirales > Nitrospiraceae > Nitrospira > Nitrospira sp. Next base: position 3,099,162 of record CP126121.1, on the reverse strand, counting down.
AGACCTGGAAAAACGAGCGCGGGGTAGAAATCCCGATTTTTTACGAACTTTTGACGCGATATCAACACAAGCGTGTTCTCGAACTCGGCAACGTTCTAGCCCACTATTATCCTGTTCACCATGACATCGTCGACAAGTACGAGATCGCTCCTGGTGTTATGAGCCAGGACATCGTCGAGTTCACCCCTCAGGAGAAGTACGATTTGATCATTAGCATCTCGACCTTGGAACATGTCGGGTGGGATGAATATCCGCGCGAACCGGGCAAACTTCTTCGGGCCATTGAGCACCTGAAGGAACGATGCCTTGCCCCTGGCGCCACCATGATGGCCAGCTTGCCGCTGGGGTACAATACCTACTTCGATGGACTCATTGAAAAGGGGCAGTCCCCGTTCACCACGCAGCATTTTCTCAAGCGGATTTCCAAGAAGAACTATTGGGTGGAATCGGATTGGGAAAGCTGCCGTACTGCACCCTATGGACGATCCGTCGCGAATGCTCTTTGTATCGGCATCATCCGAGGATAATCGCTTCCATTAACTCATGAACCGGTGAAGTGCGGTTCGAGCTCTCGCTTTCGACTGAGCCGCTATACTGTATATTCGTCATTTCTTAAAGCCATCGCACAAACTTCTTCTACCGCTCGCAGGCCGCTTTCCACCGCTCCGTTCATGTAGCCCTGCCAATTCAGGCTCGTGTGTTCCCCTGCAAAGACGATCCGTCCATGCGACCTGGCGAGCCAGCTTCGGAGACGAGGGTCGAAACCAGGGTCGAAATAGGCATAGCCTCCCTGCGCCCATGGATCATCCTCCCACGTCACGATCCGACTATGGAGTAGTGTAGCCGATCGGCTTCCCATCCAATCCAATTCTTCCATCAATCCTTCCACTCCACGCTGCTCCACGATTTTTTGAGTATCCTCACTGGCTTGTCCGCCGGCCATCAGTGTCAGAATTCCGACCTCATCTGCCTGCTCTTCGTTGGCATCCCAAAAGGCGCCCGTCGGTGCATCCGTCCCACATGCCTGCGGCCTTCCTTTCTTCCTCCAGAAGGATTGGCCGAACTGCAAGAGCGCTTTCGTCGTCCTGCCGTATTTCAATGAGTCAATGGCGCGGGCTTGCATAGCCGGTAGCGGTGGTTCCATGTGGATGGATCGCAACGTGGTGGTCGGCACGGCAAGAACGACATACTTTCCTTGTATCAACGATTTTTGTCCATTCGACGTTTCAACCCTCACTCGAACCGAATTGCGGTCCTGGCAAATAGCCCGCACCACACTATTGAGTCGCAGGTCCTCCCGTAGATGCTCTGCAAGGGCAAGTGGGAGTCGGTCGTTCCCTCCTTTGATTCGATACATGGCTGTTTGCCCCGGCACATCGCCGGCAAGCTGATCCACGAGAGCCAGCAAGGAAAGGTCTTCCGGGTCAGCCAGGAAAAATCCGCGCAATCCTCGCACAACAGCCCTCATATTGCCGTCGGCCTTTGTCTCATCCAACCATTGGGCCACCGATTGGCGAGCCAGTTGTTTGGCGATCGGACTGTCCCATCGTTTGTCGGCAGTCCGATAGGCAGCCACCAACGGACAGAGTGCATGAGACAATGCATCCCAGGCCTCTTCACCTGATAGAACGTTTCGCCGACGCCGGCTGGGGCCAGGATATCGAACGAAGGCGAAGCCCTGTTTTAGGATGGGACGCAAGGTCAGTCCCTGTTCTTCCACTAATCGTTTAATCTCATATTGGCCTTCATCGATAAAGTCGGCTCCCGCCTCGGCATGTTGCCCTTGAGCGAATGCTCCTCGAATTGTGAAGACGCGGCCTCCGACTCGATCGCGAGCTTCGATCAGCGACACCTTCGCTCCCATCTCCTTGAGTTTCACCGCGGCAGTCAGACCTGCCAAGCCCGCTCCCACGACGATGACCTTCGTGCCTCGACGTATCTGATGCTTCATACACCTCGTTGGAATATTTGGCCGGAGGCTTCGAAGTCTCAGTCTAACCCGGCATGCAGCGGGATTCCACAGTCGGTATCCCCTAGGGGTTTGGAGAGCGTGTGGCTCAGAAGCGTCGTTCGCTCTTCTCAGCGAGAGTGCTTCGAGGAAGCAGGCTTCACAAGTGACGAACGACGGATATCAGCGTATCGGCGATTGAAGCAGCAATGCTCATGAATGATGTAAGTCAATACTGATGCCAAGTCCTTAGCGATGACTGGACTGCTGGAACACTAGAGGAGACACCACCCCATTTGGCATGCACATACAAGATCCGACCCAATTTTGCCTGCGCGCTTTCGATTGGCGACACAAGCTCAGCAACGGCGGCCGCGAGGGACCGATTGCAGCCGCAACAGCCCATGCCGTTCGCTCCAACGCATGGTTAGACCGCACTATCTGTCGCCCTTCACTTGGGCCAGCCGTGAATCGTGATGGAATGCAACAAAGTCGCCTCTCGATCCTGAGCAACCGACGACAGCTCATGGCCTGCCCAATCCTCGGTCATGAGGTGGATGTGCTCCTTTTGCCCTGCCTCCGCGTGCTGAGCGAGTCGTGTGAGTACAGAAGCTAAGTAACGCAAGCCCGCTGCGTCGGCGTGAACGAGAAGCTCATCCCCGTCTTCCGCCAATTCGAAGGTAAGAAGATAGTCTGGCATACGGTGTGACCTAAGTAGTGAGTTTCTCTCCTGCCTGACACAAGCGCCGATAGAAGATGCGAATCACCGAGTCCTTTCGAGTCTACATAAAAGTCGTCATTGAGGGCCTCCACACACATAGCAATAAATGGTTCCTGACATGCTCTGTAGAAAACCTCTTTCATCAGGTTGATCAGCGAGCGCTACAATGGGACATGAGTCTGACCAGTAAATCGCCAGAGCGGGTGGCGCGCGAAGCGCTGGCTGTCGCCGTTACCGCCTTGCCACGGTACCCGCACAAGTTCAGCCCGAAACTCTACACACAACCGCAACTGTTCGCCTGTCTCGTCCTCAAGACGTTTTTTCACACCGACTATCGGGGTATCGTCCAGTTGCTCGCCGACCTTCCTGAGTTGGTTCGAACCCTCGGGCTCGAGGCCGTGCCCCACTTCACCACGCTTCACAAGGCTGCCCGCCGCCTCTTGCGCCTGCCGTTGGTCCATCGCCTGCTCACGGTGACGATCCGCCGCGTGCGTCCCCGTCGTCGGCGCGTGGCGCTTGCCGCGATGGACTCAACCGGCTTCGAGTGCCGGCACATCAGTGCCTACTATGTGCGGCGTCGGTCCCGTGAGCGAAGCCTCTGGCAGACCACCACGTATACCCGTTTCAGTAAGCTTGAAGCGGTCGTCGACTGCGCCAGACACCTCATCCTCGGGGCCCTTCCGAGGCGTGGACCACGGGTCGATGTCGATCGCTTCGTGCCGTTGTTGAACAACGCCCTTCAGCGCGTGCACATCGGCACCATCCTGGCCGATGCTGGCTACGATTCTGAGCCCAATCATCGTCATGCGCGGGAGCGCTGGGGGATTCGGTCGGTCATCCCCGCCACGGCGGGACGCCCCACCGACAAATTGCCGACCGGCCGGTACCGGCGATTGATGAAACGACGGTTGACCAAGACCTATTGTCACTACGGACAACGGTGGCAGGTCGAGACGGTGTTCTCGATGCTCAAGCGCCGGTTGGGCTCGGCCGTCAGCGGCCGCTCGTACTGGAGTCAGTGCCGCGACCTGCTGCTCCGGGTCCTCACACACAATGTGATGATCCGTTATCCCGAGGTTTTCTACAGAGCAGTCCTGGAACCTTTTTATTCAGTCTCGGCACGATTTCTGTTCCTAGCTGGGACCTCCAATTAACCCTCTCCTTTTAATCGCTTCCTGATCCACAATGGATTTCTTCGACAATCCAGTACGGCATGCACATGAACGATGTTTTCGTCCACGCTGTAGTAAATGGCGAAAGGGAAGCGTTTGGAGAGGCAACGACGATGACCATATACGACTTGATGGATTCCGCCGTATAGGAGAAGAGAATCAATATCTGAGAACAAGCAGTCTAGGAAGTAGGCCCCAAGACCGGCCTCCCGGCCTTCATAGAAGCGGAAACCCTGGATCAAATCATCCTGGGCTTCGTCCAGGATCTTGATTCTCACAAGGCCTTATTTCGGATGTCCGCTTTGGCAGTCTCCCAATCGACGAATTCAGATTGTCCCTCGGCAAGTCGTTGGCGGCGTTCATCAAGGATGTCTTTGTGCCAGGGGGGGCTCTCGATGGCTTCCGGAGTACGGGCAATGTCTTCCCACAAAGATTCCATCGCAGCAAGCTTCTCGTGGAGACTCATATCTTTGAGAGGAAAGTTGAAGGACATGGGCTCAGTATACCTCAGCGCCAAACAGATTCAAATCCATCAGATTCGCGTCCTACCTTTTACGTTTCCGCCTGCCCAGCTACTTAGCAACCGGCACGTTCTCCGTCCGCTTGACGATCTCAATCGGCTGGAAGACCGGGTCTTGTGAGCCTTGGGATGACTCAGCTTCAACGCGCTGCAGGAATGAGGCAGGGCCGTTCAATGGGGCATAATTCAATGCAATCTCGACATCGAACGTCTTAGTATCTTTCGGCGTCGGAAACGTGAATATTTCTTCTCTGGTCTCTTCGGGTTTGAGGACCGTGTCTTCGGCCACCTTCACTGCTTCGAAGTCGAACACGGTCTTCTGTCCTTGGGCATCGAGATACGTTCGACCGTAGACACGCTTATCAGCAAACACCGTTTTGAGGTTCTTTCCTTTGATGTCCAGATTTAAGGCCACTGTGGCCCAAGCCGGATGAGTAGTAGGCAAATTGTGCGGCACCAGGCTTTGGACCTTTACCGTCACGGTCGTCTTGTCCCCGTCGATCTTTGTCTGCATGTCCAGTTTCGCCGCTTCCTGGCGCAACTTGCCGATGCGCCCGGGAAATGTATGGTTTGCAATTTTACGCCTCTTTTCTCCATTGGCCGACTCTCCTACTTGTTGCGGCATATGGCACGTCTGGCATTCTTTGCCGGACTTCATGGCCCGGCTTTGGTCCCAATTCCCGAGCAAGTCGTTGGTCTTGCCCAAGTTCGTCGCTGAAGGCACGGACTGATGGCAGTTCAAACAAAGGTCGGACTTTTGAAACAGCCCCAGTTCCATCGACTGATGTGCAAGGTTCTGAACGAAGTCGCTGTAGGGCCCGTAGAGCGTTTTCCCCCCGATCTCATATTGTGGTTCCGGAGGATGCTTGGCTCGGTCCACATGCTTGATCAGATGGCATTGACTACAAGCAACTCCGTCCAAGGACGGATCGCCCGCTTTCGTTTGATCGACAAAGAGCTGAACATGCTCCTGGAATTCCCGCACATGCGGGGCATGGCAGCGAAAACACAGCGTCTTGTCCTTTCCCATCGTTGAATTTAAGTAGATATCAAGCGACGCGCGAAACGCGGGAGCATGGATGGACTTCGCCAGAGGCGAGGTCTCCCACTCTTCGTACACCCGTTCATGACACCGCTTGCATTTGGTGGAATGCGGGAAGGTCTTCTCGATCAATGATTGATTTGCCGCATTCTGTGCTCGTGCGGAGGTGAATGCGCCGTCGGATAGCAGTGCAGCACCGATCGTTACGACAAAACTGAGTCCAACCGTCATCATGGCGGACAACGGGTTCACGATGACTTTAAGAAAGTGATTTGACACGATACGTCAGAAAGCGCCGCTGCGTATATTCCTGAATGATCTTTCTCGCCTCGTCCCTCTGTGTTTCGGTCTCCAGAGTCGCAAGGTATCGTTCCCACAAGGGCGATTCGGGTATAGGAAGAAGCGAATAGCTCAGCACTGCCTCTATCGAGGCTGCCGCTGTGCCGGACGGGAGCGTCAGCAAAAATGGGACTTTCCTCGTATTGCCGCCCTTGATGAAGGGATCAGGAATCGGACCGCGTAGAATTTTGTCGTAAGACAACCCAAACTGTTTTGTCTCTTCCGCCAACGTCTTACCTTGCGTGTCCTTTACCGTGACGGTCAGAAAGAACTGTTTCAATACCGGATCGCCATCGGGAAAACTGTGCGGAAGACTGCCGACCTTCACGATCCCGGTCCCTTCCACCACCATGCCGGTCTTTGCCACGTCAATATCGATGCGTGGCATCCACTCGGCTTGTAGGTTCCGATTCTTGAGCATGGTACCGGAAACGACGACACCGCGAAACCAATGGCGACCGATGGCTCTGGTCATGGCCCCGCGTCTGGACGTGGAACTCCCCGTTGATGGCTCCATGTGGCAATCCTGACAAATCGTGCCCTGAAGAATTTCTCCCGGCAGATTCTTCCGCGACACATCTTTCACCTTATCGAAGTGACAGGAGGCACAAAAACTGGCCGCTCGGAAGTCATCCGACTGTGCGGCCGGATGGACGAGATTCTCTTCCGGATGTGAATAGGGGCCGTAGAACGTATTGCCCGGCTGCAATGTGAATGTCGGCGGTGAGTTCGAACCCTTTTCCATCCCATTCATCAAATGGCAGGCAGCACAGCCGATCCCTTCAATGTTCGGCGTGCCGGCAATCACGTGCCCCACAATCTTCTCGGCATGCTGAGGGAAGACGGTGACGGCAGGCACATGACATGAGAGGCATCGTCCCTGTTCATCCGGTGTCGGATTCGTCTGTTTCCAAAGACCCAATACCGTTCGAAAGACCGGGGACTCTAAGGATGTGCCGTGCAGAAGAGCCGCATCCACACGGCCGAAGGTCTTCAAATCCGGCGTCTGCTCTCTCGCGCCCTTCCACTCTTCGTAATGACGCTCATGGCATTGCTTGCAGTCTTCGGAACGGATGAAGACTTTCTCGATTTCCGCCGCCCAGCCGGCCTGAGACTGACCATTCGCTCCTTGAGCGATTGCTCCCTCATGATTGGTGCTCGGGATGCTAGTCAAGCTCAGAAGACAGACAGCAATCGTCACACATCGTCGTCGCCATGACCGGCCATGTCCCATCACGCCACTCATCGCACATCACTCATCACGACCGCCGTTAATCCCGCTTACAGCCGACAAAGTGAAAATTAACCCCCCAGCCGACCGGATCCCCCGGATCCGCCGGCTCATAGGTTCCGACGGTGAAGTTGCATTCTTTCATGGCTTTCTTGATCGCCCGCCCAAAATCCGCCATGGTTCGGATCTCCTGTTTATCGATTTCCTTAATGACGGATCGAACCTTGATTCCCGCATAGTCCGCGCGTGAATTCCCAATGACCTCGAACACGGCCACTCCCTGGGGTTTCTGCAATTTCAGTTCTTTTTGAATTTCTTCATCGACGGCGCCGACAACGATCCCAAACTCTTCTCCAAGTTTGGATGCTTCTTCCTCGGTCATGACGCCCAGCTGCCCTCCACCCTCCGCAAACCCACCCCCGACGAATAACAGTCCGCTCAACAGACAACAAACGCATCCCCAAGTTGTCCTCTTCATTCGTATCTCGCAACTCGTGAAATCCGGCAGGATGGTCAAAAGACCGTCCAGCGCGGCCGCAGCGAGCGAAAGGCCGAGGCGTACGCGGTTGGTACGTTGAGGCCTTGAGCGATGCGAGAACAAAGCTGGCGGCCTTTTTCAACATCCTGCTAGAGTTTGGCGACAGGATCGATGCTGAGTTGAAACCAAGGTGCCACGGCCTTCTGGCCGTTGCGCTCTTTGTTTTCTCCATTCCACACGGCGAATGCCACGGTCTGAACGCGACCGGGAACGAGCGTGGCCTCATTCTCTTGTTCTTCGCTCACCAGGGGACGGCGCATCACAACATGCCACACACCGTCCCTCCATACCGCCTGTCCTTGCACTCTTCCCTGCTTCTCCTTTGTGGTCAACGTGCTGAATCCCCCGCCGATCAAATCTTCCACAGAAGAGACTCGTCGCGGGATGACTTCGAACGTGCGGACCCCTCCCTCTTTTTTCTCCGATGCCCGGGACGCCCGTCGATCGATATCGCTTTGCCAATCCGCCTTCCAATGCCAGATGTTGATATAGTGGTCGAGCTGTCCCATGCAGAAAAATGCCGGCGCATCGCCGAGCGGAAGGCCGATCGCAACTCCATCCCGAAAGGTACCGGGAGTCAACCGATCATTCTTCGTGTTGTCCTGCCATTCCAGTAGAAAGGCGATCTCGGTCCCATTGTGTACGGACCGCACCGTCAACGCACGCACGGTGGGTTCCGGCCACACCGGCCTCGTGATCACTTGTCCACTCAGGGGAATGGTGGTCGGTGAGATCTTCTTCCAATCGGCATCATCGGCGGCATTCGGCAGGTCACCAGGAACCAAATACGATCTGATGGTCATTCCCGCCGAACTGACCAGCGGAATCCCAAACGCTCCGAGCACACTGGCAACAACAATAAGGCCGGAGAAAAACCCAAGGAGATGAGAGCGGGAACTGTCCATGTACTTCATCTGCACCGCACGGTACTCCGAGAGAAGCCGATTTCAGAATACCACAAAACCGATGCGAGACAAACGTGAAGGCAAGAGGTATTGACTACGAGAGCTTCAGACGGCGGATCTTATTTTCTCCGCGTTCGCAGATATAGAGGTGGCTTTGCGAATCCACGGCCAAACCGACTGGCGAATTCACCACAGCCTCGGTCCCGAGCAAGCCGTCTCCGTGTTTCAACATCCCGGCCGATTCCTTGGCGACGAATCGAGCGGCCCCACAGCCGCCGATGTTCTTGTCTTCATAACCACTGTCGCCGTTTCCCGCGACCGTGGCAATAAGACCGGTCTTTCCATCGACCTTGCGAACCCGATGGTTCATGGTATCGGAAATGTAGAGATTGTCCTCGTGATCAAGGATCACGGCTTCCGGGGCGTGCAACATGGCTCTGACGGCCGGCTTCTCGTCGCCGTCGTATCCATACCGGCAGACTCCTGCGACAGTCGAAATAACTCCCGTCCGGGAATCGATCTTTCTGACACGATTGCTGCCCTTGTCGACAACGTACACGTCGCCCCTCGCATCGACCGCCAGCCCGACGATGTCGTAGAGACGCGCGTCCATTGCAGGTTTTCCATCGTCCAGATACATCGACATGTCAAGCCCATCCGAGCAGACCGGCATAAGCCATCCCTGATCATCGCTGAAATCGATTCCGATTGCGTCGCCTGACAACACGACTAAATTCCTAGCTACCAGCGGTTGTTCTCTTGCTTCATCCTCGGCCGACCAGGTCCCTGCAATCGTCGTGACCAATCCTGTTTTCGGATCGAACCGCCTGACTTTGTGCGCTTGAGTATCAGCGATATAGAGAACGTCTTCGCGATCAAACGCGATCGCTGCAGGCCAGGTCAGATTGACTTCCAGCGCGGGACCGTCCCCATTGAATCCATGCTGACCGGTACCGACCACCGTCGTAATGATGCCCGTGACATGATCGACCTTTCGAATCCGGTTGCTCCCGGAATCGCAGATGTACAAATTGTTCCGGGAATCAAACGCGACACCCAAGGGCAGATAGAGCCCTGCTTCGCCACAGAGACCTTCATCGCCGCTGTAACACGTCTCCCCGATGCCGGCAAAATTGTGGACAGTGCCTTCTTGAAGATTGACGCGCCGGACCCGGTCAGACCCAGACTCGGCAAAGTATAGCCACTGTTCCGCCTTGTCCAGTGCGATGTGATGGGGGAGCGGAATTCCGGCTTTCACCGCGCGTTTTCCGTCACCCGTGCTTCGAGCCTTGCCGTTACCGGCAAAGGTTTCAATGTAACCGGCGGCCAATCCGAGTTCAATTTCCATAAGTACGACACTCGCAGGAGGCTATCAAAAGATTATTTGCCGCTCGCATACTTCGACTCTCGGCGCAGGATGTTCAAAAAGACCTTCTTTCTCACCCGCCCAACCCC